>CAZWGJ010000006.1:0-42016 GCA_964633375.1 uncultured Desulfovibrio sp. | reverse complement strand
AAAACCAAAAAAAGTGCTTTATCGGGGCATTTCTTTACGGCCAGTGCCGAAAGTGCGCATATAACGGGGTGCTTTTTCGCCGTTTCGGGCCGTTTTTATCCGTGCGGTCCGTATTGCGGCCTATTTTGCTATATACGGCCTGCCCACCAGCGGTGGGGGGTATTTATACGCCCCGACCACAGCCTGCCCCCCAGCGGCCGTTTTTAGGGGGTATTTGCGGCCGAAAAAAATAAGCGGGGGTCGCCCCCCGCCCCCAATCGCCGGGAGCGCAATCCCGCGTTGGGTGGCCTCTTCACCAGCCAAGGTAAGACGGCAATGAAAAGCCGACAAAAACGGCTGGCACAGAGACGGCGTATATTATACCATAAAACGAGCGGCCGTGTCAAGGGGGTATTTTCCTCAACGCGGCCGCCAGCCAGCAATACGCAAATTATCAGCCGATGCGATTGCCGAGGTGAATTTCAAAGAGCCCCTCGGTCCGGTTGACCGTGATATCAAGCACCTCAAATGTGGCCTTCACGCTGGTATACCCGCGCTGGAAGGTTATCGCCCCAATGCGGCCTCGCACGGCAGTGGCCCACAATCGCTTGACCCAATAATCGCTGATGTCGCGATACTCGGTTTTTTTCTTCCCTGCTAAAATCGCATCATACCATTTGTATGCGAGGACGGCCGCGACCGTTATATCCTTTTTGATTGCCATCGTTCTTACCTCCAGTATTTTTTGACCGCCAACTTGATGCCTTCGCTGGCCACCTTTCGCCTGTCAACGCGGGGCACGGTGACCAGCTTAAAATACGCGTCTTCGTTCACGCGAACGGCACGGCAGGGGGGACGCTTCTCCCCCCACACCGCCCGAGCACCTTTCGCACCGGCCGTTGCGCGAACGGCTGAGATGTGTTTTCTCTTTTCCGGGTTCATCCCCGCACCTCCGTTTCTTTTTTGTTTGCTGGACCAATTTCAAAGGATTCCAAAATCGGGCCACGCTTCTCGGGGGGCGTTGTCGTCGTTCCTAGACCGAACACTTTGTCGGTCATAATAACGATGCGATATCGTTTGTGGAGTTTGAGGCCATTAAGCCTCCCAAACTCGGCCTCCGCATACTTGGCCGTGAAGGACCAACAGGCCCTGTCCACACTTCCACCCCACCACCTATTGAAGCGTGTCAGCTTGCTATAATCGTCAGCCCTTACGACCCGCCCCTCGAGTGGGATTGCAATCCCCCACAAAATGCGCATCGCCATATTCTGCGAGTGAGCCAACACCTCGTATTTGTTCGGCTTTTCCATTTTACTCTTCCTCCTTGTCGTCATCATACATATCCTCTAAATAATTATACGCATCAAGTGCGCAAGCCTTAATATATCTGCGCAATTGCGCGTCTTTTATTTGGTCAAGATACTTTTTCAATACGGCCTCGTCGTATGGCATATCTCCGTCAACCTCCTCAATCGTTGATGCGTTCCGGGCTCGGTCGTTTTCGTTTCCTACTTGCCAGCATCCGTTATCCGGGTCTGCCGCGACGAGGAAAGAAATATAACCATCCAGCCCAACATCAACCTGCACCTCATACAGGCCGAAATTCGTCATCGGGTTAATGTTTGGTATTTGCAACTTTGCGACGACCTTCCCCGATACCTTGTTCCCCCAGCAGGTTGTTTTGAATTCGGTGGTCGTATCGCCGACCGCAAATTCCCAACGCTTGCGCACCTTGAGCTCCATTTTACTGTTCATTTTTACCTTACCTTCCCGGGGTCGCCCCCGATTGAGTTTTTGTATTTTGAGGCCGCCCGACCACGCGTTGCGCCGCGTGCGCCTATTGGCCTCTCAACGCCGCATATTATACCACATTTTTAGCCACCGTGTCAATAGCAAAATGACCAAAAACCAAAAAAAGTGCTTTATCGGGGCATTTCAATACGACCAGTGCCAAAAAAGCGACATTTTCGCCTCTCAAATTGGCCGTAAATACACCCTTGGCCATATCGTGGCCATATCGTATACATATCGCCCACCACCTGTATACGATATGGCCTCTTTGTATACATATCAATGCCAAAATCGCCCGTGGCTGGCCGCCCGACGATAAAAAAACCTCGCTCCTTCCGGGGCGAGGCTTGATTGTTGACTCTGTTCGTATGAAAACCACGCTGGGTAAAATCAGCCGTGGTGGATGACTACATTCAAAAACCAAATAAAGGAAGATATAACATAATAACAGAAAAGAGTATCGTCGGGGCGACCTATTTGAACCCGTCAAGGCATCGTGTTAAAACCGCCCCATATAAAAACTGCTCGTGGAAGGCTTGCCATTCCAAAAAGCCAAAGCCTGCCGCCCCCCAGCCCGTGCCCCACGAATTTTCAACCCATACGCCTCCAGCGTTATAACCAACAACGAGCACGGCGTGTCCACCGAGTCGGTCGCAATTATTCGCGCCCGTGATGTTCTCACCGCGGCCACCAGCCAAATTATACCACTCGCTGGTGATGTTGAATGCCCCGAGCGCACAACCATACCTATGGACGGCCTGTTTCATCTGCGCCTCCCCGTAAATTAGCCGAGTGGAGGTATTTTCCCCAAAGACACCCTTGGCCTTCAAAGCCTCGCACACCGCATCAAGTGTCGTCCCATCTTCCGCTGGCGCATAATCGTTCTTCTTCGCCCATTCGTATAGTGGCTGGACCTCTACCTCTTGGATAAAACCATCGCGCCGCCACATAACATTCTCCGCGAATGCGGCCGCAGTATACGCCGCGCACCACGGGTGTGTGCCTTGGTCCTCAACTGGCGTGCAATAATTTCTATTGTCAACGGCCAACGGCAGGTCTATTTCCCCGAACGCAAGAGCCCGACGATGTGTGTTCGTTGGGTGGAATAGCACACCACCTGCGAGGTGGGTGGTATTGAAAAGGTCCTGCTCGGTCATTTCTTTTTATCCACAAAGGTGATGGTTTTTGTGTCGCCGTTCGCTCGGGTTAGCCGCACCGAGCCGTCGGGGAGTGTTTCCCGCTTGATTATACGCCGCGGGTCGTTCGCGTGCGCCTTGCGCCACGCCTCAAGCCGGGCCTCGCGCGTCTTTTTGAGCTCTGCCTTTTCCGCATCGCTCAAAGCCGCGTATTTCTTGTTCGCCTCTGCCATCCGTGCTTTGGCGGCCGCACGGTCCACCTCAACGGTGACCACCTCGTTTGTTGCGGCCACGGCCGCGTTGATACAAGCGGCGCACGCCGCCCCCATAATAATACCCTTAATCTTCATCGGGAGTGCCCTCGTTGATTTTTTCCGTTGTGGCCGTGGACGCAGGTTCGTCGGCCGCATCCTTTTCCGTTGGCGATACTGTCGCCTTGACCGTCTTGTGCACCCGCGTGTGGATGCACCCAAAGTAGTCATTCGTCTCTGTTGTCGTATATTCAACCGTCATCTGCGCGTCCTCGGCGACCCCGAGCCGAAAACCGGACAGGTAGTTGAACACCTGCAATTGGAGTGCCCCGTCCGTCCCGGGCACGCTGATACCAACGGCGAGGTCCGTTCCCTCGGTCACCTTCGCACCCGTATATACGCACCCAGCGAAGAGAAAACACGCGGCGCACACGGCAATAAATAGAATGAGCGCAACAATGCCGGAGAGAGCTTCAAGAAGTCTCGCCTCGCGTTTCTCTGCGTTATATACGCGGCCCTCACGCTTCATCGGTGCACCCCTTCTCGCCTTCCTTGCAGTCGGCGCAATCGTCGTCCTCAACGACGCAATCGGTGCAAGTCTCATCATCATCGCCCTGCCACGCGGCCACCGCGTATTTGAACGCCGTGGCGATGCCCATCAGCTCTTCCGTCGTCACGCTCAAATCGCCCAAGGCCTCAATGACCTCCTTCACGGCCGCAATGCTAGATTTATATGCGGTCTGCCATTTTGTTGGTATCAGCCACCCAAAAGCCTCCAAGGTGGCGGCAATTTTGGTGGCATAATTCAACACTGCCTGCACCGATGCTTTATTTGTTGTGGAGAGGTTTTGCAACGCAGTATTAAGCGAAGTCAACAAATAACTGCCGATGCCGGCCGCCCCGTCACAAAGGAACGCCCACAAGAGTTTAAGCTTTGATATTTCTAGTTTCATTTTATATCGCCTTTCAAGAATAGACCACAAGTTTAAGACTTTATAGGCCGAGCATTTTTGCGATAACTGCTCCGCCACCGATTGATGCGCCGTATTTGAGTAGGGCGAGCGCAATTCGCCCCCCCTCAATCTTCATCTTCAACCCGTCCCACTCACCGCAAAGACGGTCCACATTCTTTTCTATCCGTTTGATGCGAGCGGCCGTATGAGAGGTGCATTCTAACACCTCTCGGTCTATAGTGCGTCGTATGGCGGCCACCTGCGCCTCATCCTTGGATGCCTCGGCCCTGTCTAGCATCTGCTCAAGCTCCTGTCTGCGTTCCTCGGTCATTTTTGTTCGCGTCCTTTATGGATTATATATTTTAAGCGTGTCCCCATTTGCGGTTATATACGCCTTCAAAATCTCAATCCCGCGTGTATACGAATCGCCTGCCCCCCTATAATGGTGGTGCGATACGAGGATGTTTGTATTTTCGTCCACGCTGATATAAATTGGGTGGCCCGAGTCGCCCGAGTAAGTCTGCGGGAAGAGCGGCACGGAGGTATCGGGGCGCAGGGCCGCAAGCGTGCCGATTGCATTGACAAATGATGGTGGCACAAGTTGAGACCCGCAATAGGTGCTGGTCTTTGGGTGGGCCGTTGAGCTCGCCCACGAGCCGTAAGTGTCAGATGTTGACCAACTCTGCAGGCATCCTGCTTGCGGGGATAAGACGACGGGCAGGGCCGCCCCGACAGAGCGTTGTGTGCCCCGCCACGCGGGTATGCCGAGGACCGTCCCGAACGCGGCCACGGCCGTATTAGAGGCCATCAAATATGGGCAGAAGGCCGCGTCCACTGTTGCGTCATTGGCGAACCGCCCGACCGCAACATCGCCCACCAAGGCCGCGTCTGCGGCCGAGAAGCCATTCGTCAAGGCCCACGCCGCGAGCGATAAAACCGCGCCACCATTCGCTTGCACCGTGTTTGTTATCGCCCCTCCAGCCGTATAGGTCAGCGTTGAGTTTGGGAAATTATAATAATGCCACGCGGTGATGAAGGTATGGGGCGAGAGAAGACTATAAGCACGATTCCCCTGCGAGCCTGCGGTCGCCTTGATTGGGAGCGAGGGAATGTGGCGCACACCCCCGATATAATACTGGCCCTCCGTATTGTCGTGGGCGTAAGTCGTCGCCTTGGCCGGCATCGCGCAAGCGGCCAGCGAGGAATCCATCAAAGCCACCGCTTTTCCGTATGGCGTGCTGGCCGTCGGGTCGCTGGCCGCCACGGTCTCCCACGCCTGCCCTGCCGTCAAATTCGCCGTCAGCGTGCGTTTCTCTCCAAGCTTGGTATTATACCCGCTGATGGCATAATTGCCAGCAGACGCAAAGGTGAGCCTATTTCCGTCAATCGTTGCGCCGTCGGCCGCCCACACCATATCCGCGTTATCAAGGGCGAAGTCTAGCAGGTAAGAGAACGCGGTCATTTCAACCGCTCCTGCCGCATTGCGCGTCTCGGGGGTGGTTGTTATCGTTGACCCCGTGACCGCGTCGGTTGCGGTCGTTGGCGTGCCCACCGTGCTTGCGGTTGTTTCTACCTTCGCGCGAATGCCCCACGCGTCGCCTCGCGCACTATCGTATGTGAGGCCGCGCGAGACCATAACCTCCCAATCTTGGTCACGCATTGTCTTGATAAAATCGTCATCAAATACCTCCTCATACATTCGCATTGCGTGCAATTTGATGCGGTGGTCAGCCGCCCCGACACCGACGAATGCGTTCTGCCATTGCATTCGCGCATTCTTTGGGAAGTATTGAACGGCCGGCGAGAGTGCCACCGTATTTTCCGCAACGGTTGCAAGCTGGCCATTGCGATTATAACCACGCGTCCGCAAATATAATGTCGCCCCGTTGTCTTTGAGCTCGGCCGTGGAAACGATGAACCGATACTCGTTTGTCGTAAGGCCACCATCTTTCGCCAGTTTGAAGTCGCCGTTTGCATCGGGAGACCAAGATGTTCCATAGAAATGAACGATTGGATTCTCGGCGAACCCGAAGTGCACCTTCGCCCCAGCCGTCGTCGTGATTTTGACCACCTTGGAGGAGCTAGAGGGGCACACATTTTTGACCCAATTATTCGTGGCTGGGATTGAATAGGTCGTGCCCCCGAAATTCAAAGTCAACGCGGTGTCCGTTGATACGTTGACAACAAATACTCCATATTGCATCTCGTCATCGGCGAGCGTCTCGGGCACTTCCACGGATGGAATGCAGGCCTCGCTCCACACCCCCGAGGAGTCTAGGGGGATAGTGTTTTCATCCAGCAAATAATCGGTGCTCATTGCGTTGGCCAACTTATCGCCTCCCTCAAAGGTAGACCTAGCTGGGACGACCGATACTATAAAATCAAGCAGGCCAGCGACGAAGTTTCCATCGGTCTCGGCCTTCCACCAACCACACATCGTGACCCCCGTGACATTCGTTCCCTGCACATAGCCTGTGAGGACACCGTTATCGCCTGTCGTCGTGTGTGAGAGTTGCAGGCTGGGTTCACCATACTTTGGGACGGGAATGAGAGGAGCGGCGCAGGATAGAAGCGGCAGGAGGGCCGCCCCCGCAAATATCGCCTGCCCCCGCTTCATTGCGCCACCTCCGCAATTGGTATCACATATATATAATCGCCCGTCCGCAGGCAGGTGGCCGCAAATGTAGTGTCCCGCGGCCACGAACCATACCCGACCAGCTTCAAAGCGGAATTTACTGTCGCTCCCGTGGCGAGCGTGATAATCGCCGTCTGCGCCTGCCCATCAACCCAATCGGTCGTATCAGCCGAGAGCGTGCCCGTTGAGGGAACGGTCACCGCAATCGCCGTGCCGTCCGCATTATATTTGATGAGTGTTTCCACGGCCGTTGCGCTCGCCCCGCTGGAGGAGCTGGAGACCGCGTTGATTGCACCCGTAAGGACCGTATATGTCACCACCTGCTCGCCGTTGACCGAGCCTTGGATGTTCACATTTGAGAAGTTGGTGTTCTCCCCGACAACATAACCCGTGGAGCCCTCCTCCTTAATCGGCGTGACCGTGTTCATTGAGATGCTGGTGATGGAGGAAACCTTTCCAGTCGCGACCAGCTCGGTGGCGGTGTTTTGTTTGTAAAAGTCGGTGTTCTCCAAATCAAAATCAGTCAAGACGAAGGTTCTCATCGGCATCGCCCCGAGCCGCGTAAATTCGCGCCCGTTGCTTTTATATTTGTCATCCTCCTCGTCGTATAATGTCGCCTGCGCCACGCAGTAAAATGATTTATTCGTGGCGGCAATATAGAAGATTGATTTATAGCAGTATTTATAGGTGCTTGAGCCGTATGTCAACGGCGACACATTCACCGTTGGGTCGTGCGGCAGGACCGTATACGCCGAGCTATCCCAGCCCGAGCCACCGATATAATATATATCCCACGAGCTCGCATCAAAATTCGCCTGTGTATAACCCGCGAATTGGCGATATGCGACCCCGTCAATATTCGTCGTCACGCCTGTATTGACAAAACCAACCGTGGAAATTGCACGCTCCACCACATCGCTTTTGAGCATCGTTTTTGTTTTGGCCACCGCTGGCCGGGGAGGGGGCGTATCGTTCTCGTCCGCCCCGATATAAATCGGTTCACCCGTCAGTGTTATTGTGGCGGCCGTGGCCACCGCGTGCGCCGCAATTGCGGCCAATAATAAGTATAGTTTCTTCATATTTTACTCCTCCTCGGCCGTGATAACCTCCGCCCCCATCGTCTCTAAAATAAGCTTGACGGCGGCAATTAGGTCATCCCCGGTTTTCAAAGTCACGGTCTTGTTTGTCAGTTTTGGGGTCGCCCCAACATCGGCGGCCGTCAGCGTGATGTCGCCCGTCTTCCCGTTGACCGTCGTCCCTGCGAAGGTCTGCAAATAATCTGCCAGCGGAGTGGCCGTTTCCTTCGTCTCCCCATTGACATAGATTTTTCTGGTGTCCGTAAATAGAGCCGCGCCATTAACCTTCAGCCCACCTTCATTTGGCCCTTCATTGACAACAAAAGTCCCATCACATTCGGTGCGGAGTGGCCCGATGGTGAAGGAGCCTGAACCATAAGAGATATAATACTGTTGGTCAGATGGAAGGCTTATCTGATGGCCAGTCGCAGATACATACTCACCGAAAGTATCAACAACCTCAAGCACCTCTTTCGCAAGGTCACTGTCGCCCGTGATTGAAAAATTCGCTTTATTATAAAAGCCTGCTCCGTTCACCAAGTCGGCCGTGTTCGTTGGAATTACCTCGGTGAGAGGCACATCAAAGAGATATGTGTGCTCGCGAACGAAGGCTGGCGAGGGCTTGGTGAAAGTATAATCCCCCGAGGATGAAATGCCCATCTTACCACCGAGCAGGCGAATCGTATCAACCTCCTCGCGATTGCCCCGGCCAACATCACGCCCGACCCATAATACATTGCCGCAATGGTATGCACCGCGCCCAGCGCAATTGCCGATGGCGTATACATCACACAACTCTTGCGCCTGTTGCACCGCCCGATACCCGAGGCCGATAGTGTTCAGCAAGTTATACCCGCCATAACCAGCAAGCACGCCATATAGTCCCGATTGGAAACAATAAGCCTCGCCACCCGCGCTCGCGCCATAAAGGTTGGAGTAGAATAGGATGCCGTTATTGCCTGCGCCGACACCCAGCCAAGTTGAATAAGTAGTATTTGTCGGCGCACCGCCAGCGGCCGTGGCCAATAAAAGCATTCCAATAATAATCTTTGTTTTCATATTGTTTGTCTCCTGCGGTTATTGTATAGGGGGGTCGCCAGCATCTTCGCCTGTTGGCTTGGTCCAGTGCACATCGTATTTGTTCCCATCTTGGTCTGTTAGAGTTGCGAACCAAGTCGTTGTCCCATCGGGGTTATCCACACCGATGGAGATTCCCTCTTCATCCCGAAGCCAAGTGTCAGAAGTGTTCCCATCTTCCCCATAGTTGACCTGCCACCAGTTATCCATTTCGGTGTCTTGTTTCTCAAGGGCCTCAATCCTCGCCTCGGCCTCATCTAGCTCGGCGGAGAGCTGGTCGTTTTCATACTCAAGGGCATTCACATCCATCTCAAGCGAAGATATCATTTCATACTGCGAGGCGATATCTACCTCATTCTGTGGCACCCTACTCTCAAGGCTTGAGATTGTAGCTTGCTGGGAGTTGACAATGTCGTTTAACTGGGAGCACCCAAAGCAGGAGTGGCTTGCTATATAATTATCCACAAAATTCTCAATATAATTATTCCACAAATCGCTCGCGCTTGCTTGACTCACCGCGTTTGTTCCATCCTTGCCGTTAAATTCTCCCGCGTCGGCCCTGCGCTTGATATCGTCGGCCGTCGTCTCTGCATAATCGGCGGCCTTCTCCGCGAGGTCTGCGGCCGCGTTCGCAGTATCGGCCGCAGACTCGGCCATCCCTGCCATTGCGTAAGCATCATCGGTCGCCCTCCGTGCATCCTCTGCGTTATAATTGGCGTATATAGCCGCAGAGCTGGCCTCGCTTGCGGCCGCGTTCGCAGTATCGGCCGCGTCCTGCACGGCCGTCAGCGTCGTCTCAATTTGCGTCTTGGCGACATTCCACTCGTCTGTGTAGTCCTTCCCCGAGATTCCCGGGTCACCCTTGTCGCCCTTGTCGCCCTTGTCACCTTTTTCGCCTTTGAAGAGGCCGTTGTCTTTCGCCATTTGTAAGTCGCTCGCGATTGCGTTTGCAGACTCGGCGGCAGAATTGGCCGCATCTCTAGCCGCGTCAGCCTCGGCCGCACTATCACTACATAAATTAGCCGCCTCCTTCGCCGTCGCCACCGCACCATCAATCACATCCCTTGCCGCAATCGCCATCTCCCCTGCGTCAATAGCCATCTGCGCCGCTTCATCAGCCTTGGCCCTGGCCTCATCCACGCCTTTGGCGGCCGTGGCCGCACTGTCGGCGGCATTGTTCGCATTGACCGTGGCCGCATCACATTTGACAATTGCCGCAGTTATGTCATCGGTGTTTTGATTGCAGACCGTTGAGAGATTGTTGCAGGTGGTCTCAAGATTATTTATTGCGGACCACACCTCGCTTAAATCGGTCTCCCCGCCGCCACCCGAATCCCCCGAGCCACCGCCCGAGCCGCCACCCGAATCCCCCGAGCCACCGCCACCTTCGTCCTCCTTCATCTCGCACTCGCAGGTTTGTATCGCTTCCACGGTGCTTTTGAGGCTGGAGAGTTGACTTTTGATTGAGTTGATATATTGCTGGATGCTCGTAAAATTCTCTTTGACAGATGGGAAAGTATCATAAATGTCGTGGTCATTGTCACCCGCGCCCCAGCCACCCAATTCAAGCCCACCGCCGGAGCCGCCACCGCCATCGTCGTCTGCAAATGTGGCGATGCCCAACGAAAAAATCAAAATGAAAGATAAAAGGAATCGCATTTATTACCTCCCGAGGCACTCGTTTCTCTCCGCGTCACTACACCAGCCTCCCAGCAAGTAAAAGATGCGCGAGGTGTTGTTTGTGGAAGTTGTCTTGAAACGAACCGCTCCATTTTTTTTCGTCGGCGTAAATACCTCCACACCATTCGTTGTCGCCAGCGAAAATTCCGCCTTAAAAATACGCCTGTTGGCGGGGAGCACAAAGGTGATGTTTGTATAGGCCGCGTTGGAGTATATGAACCCGTTGGCCGTTTGCTGGGTCTCAACAAAACGCAAGCCAGTGGGCACCTCGGCCACATTACTCTTGAGCACATCAATACACAAATTCGTCTGCGCCGCCTCCTCGCCAATGATGCGCTGGAGCAGGTTGGAGGCGACCGAGTCGTATAGGCCATCGTCAATCATCCTATCAGCAATCAAGGTGGCCGCGACCTTGGCCACCTGCTCATATCCCACCCAGCTCGTTGGCATATAATTTACTGATGGATTCAACTTCACGCGAACCGTCCCGCTCCCCCACTCCTCGCTCCTGCGGTCTTTTGTTGCGGAGACCTGCACCGTATATTTTCCGTTGGTGGGCAGAGATGTTGCTGGGAGAGTAAATACCAGCTCGTTATAATCGCTGATAACCCCTTGCGCCGCAACGCCCGAGTCTGCTCCGCCAAGGACGAGGTATACGGACCAGCCGTCAAGGTTGAAGTCTTCGCCGTTTTTGACGACCGTTGTCCGCACCTGCGTATCGCAATACTGTGTCAAATTCCACGCAATGTAGGAATTCCTCTTGGCCAAATCTAGGCGCAAGGCAAGCTCCACCCCCGCGTCCGCAAGGCCTGCAAAGGAAACAAAAGCCGATATAAAAAGTATTGCCGCTCGCATTTTATAATTCTCCATAAATAGACCGCAAGTTTAAGAATCCGTCTGCTCATAATCGGCCGAGGTGTCTTCGTATAAAGTCGGCACATTTGGCGATGTAAGATTGCTCACACTCACTTCCGTTCCCTTCGTTATCTGCGTGATAATGCCCTTGACGATGGTCAAAGTATACGGGACGAGCGTTATGTATATAGAGCCATTTGGCTTATATATCTGATAGACCACGAGGTTTTTGGCGCATTGCGAGGATGAGTTTTTAAGCTTGAGCATATTGATGGCTTGATACACCGTCTGCGTGTCACTATAGGTGATGTCCTTGGCCGTTGGCTTTTTGTGTTTGTGGTCTAGGCGAGCGGCGTATTTTGACTCGCCAACTTGCGAGCTAGTATCTGTCATCCAATCATCCGTTGCCGTTTCGCTCTTCGGCGCGAGGTCGCTTTTGTGCCTATGGTCAGCGGCCGCTGGCCACCAAGATGTGCCACAGGCAGAGTAGTATTTGTCACCATTGGTGTCGGTTTTCTCTTCGCCGTATCGCTGACCCGAGGAGCCCTCCCAATCCTCGGGGGCGACAACGGTCTCGGGCTTCAAATTACGAGCCGGGTATGGGGCAGAGTTGGACGCGATGATTTTTTTGAGCCACCCAAGATTGACCGATATCGTTGGGCCCGAGTCCTCGGTTGGGTTCATCGTGTTGGCGATATTGATTGACCCGTCGCTTTTAAGCCCGACGAGCCATTTCGTCACCGCGTTCGCCCATTTTATTGGAAACTTAAACCTTGCCTTGGAAAATAGATGAATCATACGCGCCCCTCTTAAGTATACCAACTATATGTGGTCGTTGTTATCGTCACAATCCACACTCCTGATAACATTGTCTTTGAAGCGGTCGTTGTTATGCGCGTGCCGCTTTTGACTTGAATCTGCCCATACTCCGCGTCGCCTTTCATTACCCACCCACCCGATGCGCAATAGGCAGAACCCGCGGAAAGTGTCGGTTCGGTTTTGACTCGGGTCGTTTTGACCGTGGTGTTTTCCACTTGCGTATAATGCGTCGCCACAACCCCTTCAACTCGCTTATTTCCCGAAATGTCTGTGTGGTATGTCGGCGTATAAGCCGTCCCAGCATAATAGGCCGAGATTGATTTTGATGTTGACACCTCAATGTTGTCTGTGGCCGTGGCAGACCAATTTGTTCCCTCGGGGGATGCAAAGTTGGTCTCGGTTATTGTCACCTGCCATTGGCAGGATTCGTCAGCCCTAGACGCGGCCGCCTCTATCTTCGTCCCCGTCAAGACGACGGCCGTTGAGCCTTCACTCGTTGAGGAGTTTCCATAATACACCGTCGCCGTGAGGCCGCTGATTTTCGCCTTTTCGTCCACCAGCGTCTTTGCATCGCCCTCTGTCAGCCCCCGCACCACCGTCGTTGTCGTCGTCACCTTTTGCGTCAGCGGCGGATATTGAACGATGGTATTATACTGCACAGATTTTGAGGTTGATACATCCGCACCTGTTGAGCTCCATCCCATATTAATAATCTCCTTCTGCGGTGACGACCGCATCCTCAATGGCCTCCAACGCGGTCACGGCGCGCTCCGTTGCGGCCTTGATGTCTTTCAAAGCATCGGTGGCGGCCTTCTCCTCGGCCTTGGCAAGCCCCACCCGCATCGTCGCCTCCTCCTGCACGCTCAATGTGCCCCGCGTCCGCCACTCGTTCATCAAATTGGCCAGCCCCTCGGTGTCACCCTTCTTCTGCAAACGAAGAGCGGCCTTCCATTCGTCTGCCCTGCGGCCGTGCACCAGCGATTGAAAATCACGCTCGTATTGTTCCCGGGCCTTCGCATCGGCCTCCCATTCCTTGGCCTGCGCCGCGAGCCGTTGCGGGTCTTTATACAAGCCCCACGCCTCGTCCACCGCACTCTTGGCCGCGTTGACCCGCGCCTCGGCGGAGTTTTGCATTTGCATCAAAGCCCTCGCCTCCTCCTGCGCGTTCTTCAACTTTTGACGGTGGATAGTTTCCTCGGCCTTGACCCGCTCCTCGTTCTCCCTCTCCCGCCGGCGTGTCTCCTCTTCCTCCAGCCTTGCGAGCTCGTCATAATACTCGGTCATCTCCTCCTCGGCCCGAGCCCATTCACCAAGGTTATGGTCATCTATTGTTTCCTCAATCTCCACCATCGCATCGTTCGCCTTATCAATGGCGTGCGTGATTTTCCAAGAGGTGTCTTCATAGGTCTTGGCCACCCCCTCCAAGGTAGACTTGATTTTATCCCGCTGACCGACGAGCTTTTTATACGATTCGTCCGTAAGCATCCAGTCTTCTTGGCGTTTCGCCTTCTCCTCGTCCGTAAGACCCCGCGTTATAACCGCCCCGCCAATGATACCCGAGTTGACACGATACCTTTTGAGATATTCCGCGTGCTCGGCCTCGGCATCCTTCATTCGCTTATTTGCGGCCGCGAGCTCCGTTTCAAGTTTCGCCTTTGACTGCAGAAGATTATCAAGGTATGTTTGGAGGAAATTCGCACGCTCCTCCTCCCCCTCCATTTCAACCTTCGCCTTTTCTATGGCGGCCTTCGCTCGCAGGAGAGACTTCTGCCCCTCATAATCGGCGTTAATAGAATCTCGCTCTGCCCCAGTTTTTCCCTCAATCTCCCGCAATCTTGCCAACTCCAGCTCCTGCTCAAGGAGCTTGGTGTTTTGGTCAATCATCTTCTTTTTGCGTTCTATTTCATAATCCAGCGATTTTTCATTCCGCTCCATCGCCTTCGCAATTTCATCCAAGCCGTATGTGATGTCCTTCAAATGTTTGTCAAAGCGAAGACTCTTGAGCTCTTCCACCTTTTCCTTCCATTTCTTCCACCACCCGACAACTGTTCGCACCACCTCAATAACCGCAAAGACACCCATAGAAATGGCGGTGATGGCCGTCGCCGACAACTTGAGCTTTTTGATTGACCCGATAACGCTGGCGATGGCCGTCCCGAGCCCATAAAAATTGCCATTCAATACCCCAAGCGCACCGTGAATTGCCCGGAATCCACCCCGCAGGTCCGTGGCCACGGCCTTTCCGCTCGTGCCCGTGCGGATAAGATTGCGCTCCAGCATTCGCACGGCCGAGGCCGCCTGCGTTGCGTTGAGGCCGAGTTTCTTAAGCTCCCCCGCGAGCCATTGAGATAACTCCGTGAACCCCTCGCCTGTCTTGTTGAATTGCTCAAGGCGTTTCAACAGGCCGTCCATCGTTTCGCCAATGGCCTCGTCGTCGGCGAAGGAAAAGGTGCGGAGCGCATTCTCCACATTATCCATTACCTTTTCCACGCGGATGAATTTATCCGCGAAGTCGTCCATTGGCTTGCCGGCAGAGCGGAATTTGGCGGTCACCTTGGAGGTAAAATCGCCCACCGCGCTGGCCGCATTCTTCATTACTTGGCCAACATTGCTGGTGAACTTAATGAAATATTCAAGAACATTACCCATTCGTCTTCTCCTCGGCTTCGGCCTTGGCCTTTTCTAACCTGTCCTTGATTGATTTTTTCAATACGGCGAGGTTTGTTAGGGCCTTATCTAGGGCATCAAACACGCGAGCCTTGACCCCGTTGGCCGCAAAGGAGGCCGAAAATGCGTGCAGGTCGTGGTAAGCCCGAATCACATAATTGGCCGACCGCCCCCATAACCACTCGTCCTTTTTGATTCCCGTCTGCGTTTCCAACCGGGCGATGAACGCGACCCAATCGGTCTGCACCTCTTCCTCTTGCTTTTTATCGGGCGCATCAAACATCCCCACACGGCCGAGAGCCTTATCAACGGCCTGCTCAAGGGCCCGACGCGTAAATACGAACCTTATGCAGGTGCGCAGGATTGCCTTACGAGCGTCCCCGATATTCGTCAGCTCGGCGAAGGCCTCCCTCTCGTGACCGTGAATAAGGGCATAGCAAAGGGCCCAAAAATAACTGGTGGCATCGTTGCGCCACCACTTATCTGCATACTCGGCGAGCCACACTGTTGCCCCGACGGTGAGGGGATAGAAATATACGCCCCCCACCCGGGCCACAGGCAATTCGCTCAAGGTGAGCCCAACTTCGCCGTATGGGTTATCAATCGCGCGACAACAATCAACAAAGGACGCAATTTCATCGGCCGTCAGCGAATCCAGCCCAACCCCGTATCTTATACGCAGGTCCGCCAACTCCGTCGCCAGCCTTGTGTTATCGCGCCGCATCCTACCTCAATCAAGCCGTGGCGTGTTGAATGTGGTGCGAGATGGTGACCGTCGCCGTTGATGCGACCGTATTGCCTCCATTCTGCGCCGTTGAGTCGGCCGCCCACGCGTCCCCGAGCTTATAATCGGTGGAGTCAATCTCGCCCGTGAACTCGGCCGTCAGCGTCTCGCTTCCATCATAATTATCGCTTGCAAAATGCTCACCCGCGTTATTCATTTCGTCAATATGGTTCACCGAGACCGCCAAAGAAATGCTCCGCAAGCCCACCTCCGCATTGGTAGACAACTCAAAAACATTCCCGCTCCCTGTGCTAGGTATTGCCGTCGGCACGCCGAAGCAGGCTGGCACTTTGAAGCTCGGTGGATATGTGCGGCATCCCGCGTCCACCGTGCCCCCCTTGGAGGTGTCGTGTTTGTGGCAGGTTATTGATAATGTTGGCCAGCCCGTCTGTGTATACGAGACAGTCAAATTATCAAGATGCCAGCCGTCACTTACTGTTCCAACGGCGGGGAGTGTCAATGTGCCCGTGACCGTTTTGAGCACATAGTTGAGCGTCGCCGAATATTGGCCTCCATACTGCTGGTATGCAAGCTCATCACCGTCCGCTTTGAGGGCCTGCGCCCGTTGCAATGAATAGGTCGGGTTCGGCCCATTCTGCACCTCCCAATCGGTCAGCCCGAATGGGTCGTTTGTTGAAAAGAACTTAACTGTTCCCATTTGTGTGTTCCTTTGTTGATGTTTCTATAAATAGTCTGTAAGTTTAAGAATTAGTCCTCGGGTGGCGGTTCGTCGCCCCCTGTCTGCCCCTTATCATCTCCCACCGAGGTATCGTCTCGCTTCTCGGGTGGCACATAATCGGGGTCGCAGATAAATACCACATCAAACAAAACCGTGGCCACCCAAGTCGGCACCTCGCCCGAGTTGGAGTTGGAAACGGTCGTCGTCGTGATTTTGGAAACTGCCCCCGTCTCGGGCGCAACGCGAAAATGGAGCACATTTGCGTCCTCCCGCACGGCCGCGTCTGCGTTATACCAGCGGTTCACAGGGAAAGTTGACAGGAGGCGCATAATCCAGCCCTGCAAGGCCGAGCGGTCGCGATTATATAACTCCAAGCTCGCCCGAAAGCAATGAGCGAACGCAGGGAAGGCCATCGTGTCGCCAATGGCCAAATGGCCGATATCAAACACGGCCGCATCGGGCATTCCCTTGGAAATTCCAATCGTGGCCGTCTTCCCAATATCCAGCTCTAGCACCGAGGCGATACAGTTGAAGCACGCATCCTCGGCCTGCGCCAGCGAGCCCTCGTATGAATATGGCGGATTCATCTTTTCCCCTTTCTCAAAGCCCTCTCCAGCTCGTCTTGATAGATTTTCTTAAATACGCCTGCGTTCTTACGGACGGCCCTGTCTATGAATTTGTCGTCCGCTTGGATGCCCTTGGCGATTGTTCCCACGCCCCTGTTGTGCCAAGTGCGCCCCTTTTCGTCGTGTATTTTACGCGCGTATTTTCCCGCATAAGAATTCCCCCGAACGAACACGCAGGCCTCGCCTTTTTCTTCGTCCGTTGATAACTCAATGCTTTTCTCTAGGCCTCCCGGGAAGAAGTCTTTTCGGGAGGTTTTCTTTTTCCGCTTGAGCTGGGCCGACCACTGCGCCTTGGTAGGGGAACGAGGGGCATTATTTATAGCCTCCCGCTGGGCGAGGGCCCCTGCCCGAGCCGTCGCCCGAGCCGTCGCCTCTTTCACCTGCTGGTTTTTCCCCGCAAGGATGGCCATCAGTTTCTTCACGGCCGCGTTTGTTTCAATCTTAATCTTCACCCTCAACCCCCATTATTCGTAAGATGTCCGCGGCCGTGGCGGTGCGCTTGCAATGAACAACACCCCCGCGTGAGCCACGCTTATATACCTCGGCCTCGTTTTTTTTCGCCGGGGTAAATGACGGAACCGCCCCGCCCCTGCAAATGGCCTCTATTTGGCCGTCTGTGAGGCTTTTGACAATAGACCCAGCGTTATCTACTAGAAGCCCCGTCCGTATCGTGTCGGCCAAATAATCGCGCGACACGGCCAGCCGTGCCTCCTCCTGCGTCCGTCCCGCATCTATATACCTCGCCTCGTCAATATCTCGCCGGCGAGAAGCCTGCAATTCGGGGTCGTCAATAAGCTCGGCCGTGAAGGGGTGTTTCGCCTGTCGCGCAATCTCGGCCGCGTCCGCAGTTTCGTCAACCGCCTCAAGTGTGTGCACGCAGTTTGGATGGAAGCACCCCGCGGCCTTGGCCTCGTCGTATGTTGGGAATCCGTTGGTCTCGCCCGAGACCGACAAAATAATGCCCTCCCACGGGCCGCACCCCTTGCACTTGGGGTCGCCCCCGCGCGAGACCCGCACTAGGTCGCTCCCGCTCGCCTTGGCGATATTCTCTACCAATAAATCGTTATATACGCGCATCGCGTTTGTCCGCGTGTTCATATTTAGGTAGGTGCGCGTGTCCCACCTGCGGCCAGCGGCATCTGTGAAGGTGAAGGTCTCGTTTTGTTTGGCGGCCGCCTGCCATTTTTCGCCAATAATACGCGACAGGCTTTTCAAAGACCCTCCTGCTACTGCGTTCTCTTGAAAGGCCGAAACGACGGCCCGACGCAAAGAGTCAATAACCCGCGTCTCCATTTTGTCCGTAAATACGGCCGCAACATTCGCCCCCTGCGCTGGCGATATCAACGCGACCACCTCGTCCGCGTGTCGCTTGGAGTATTTTACCTCCACCCCTGTTTCAACCTGCGCACGCTCGGCGGCCTTCTTCCCGGCATAATTTAGGGAGGCCTTGAGAAGGTCATTGAGCCGTTTTTTCAACTTCTCCATTTTCTTACGGATGGCGGAGAAAATCTTCTCCCGCTCGGCCGCTGATGCCCCTATGGGCCGCTCCTTGGCAATAATACCCAACTCCCCGCGAATGTCCCGAATCGCCTGCTTGATAACCGCGTCGGCTTTGATGGCGGCCGAGTCAGCCTTTTTGATGAGCTGACGCAATTGCGCAGGTATCGGGGAGCGGTCAGCCATTTCTACATACCACACTCAAATTGCCGAGCCACGCCAAGGCCCGAGGAGCCCATTGACCTTTCCCCCCCGCCATCGTATAGGCTGGTGATTTTTGGTCATCTTGGTCCAGCGATGGAATTGCCGTGCCGCTCGCGTTTGGCTGGGCATCGCGCAGGAGGGTATATAAAGCCTGCTCATAACACGCATATTCTTCTCGCACCGTATCGCCGTATTTATACGCGGCCTCGTTCTCGTTGAGGGCACGCCCGAGGGCCCGAGAGAATTCCCTCTTGGCCATATCAATGGCGGCCTGCCTCTGCTTGGTGCTAAATTCGCTCCACACCTGCGAAAAGGTGGTGCTTGTAAAATAGGCCGATGCGCCTTGCGTATCAATCATCTCGCCTCCTTACGCGGCCGCCCGCGTTTCCGTTTCGCTGGCGGCACAACCGCGTTATCGGGAAGTCGTGCAGGGGCTGGGCCGTCGTCATCCTCCCACACCGTCGCATCCACCTCCTTGACGGCCGTTTGCGAGGCCGTGGCCATACCCTGCTCGCGCAGGATTGCGAGGAAACGACGCGTCCGCTCTTCCGTCTGCTTGCGCTCGGCGGCCGCACATTCCTCTTGCCGCTTGCGCTCTCTCAAAATTGCCGCGATAAGTGTTTGCGATACCATAAAATAATACCCCTAAATAATAATGGCCCGTGGCCGAGGAGAAAACGGCGCACGGGCACTGGAAAAATTACGCAGAGACCGCTTTGATAACAAAGGTGGTCTTCTTGGAGAAAAAGCACGAGCCCATACCCGTCACGGTGATGGTCGCCGTGCCTGCCGTCTTGTTGTTGGCGTATGAGTATGTGAAGTCGGTGTTCTCCGTGAGCACCTTGCCTGTCTTGGCGGTGACCGTCGGCTTTGGGGTGATATTTGACCCCGTCACCGTCTGCTCCGCAACGCTCGCAATCGTCGCCTTGGAAATGTCCCCGGCGAGGTAAGTCTCAAGCTGATTATGCTCCGCAACAATTGCCTCCACATTGGCCGTGTTCAAACGGGTCTGCAAGTCGGCAATCTGCACATCCTTGGCTTCCAAGGCCTCAAGGTATGTCTTCTCCTCAAGGGCCGCGATTGCATTGTTGCGTTTGGCGATTGCGTTGTCCCGGGCCGCATACGCGGCCGTGGCCGAGTTGATGGCACGCGTCGCCTGCGTCTGCGCCGCACTTGCCGCACTTGCCGCCTCCTTCAAAGCGGCATCCTTCGCCGTAAGAACGGAGCTCGGGACGCTCGGTTGAGGAAGGGCATCGGCGGCCTCAATCAAAGACTTCATCGTCTTGAGATTTTCGTTAGCCATATTTATGCCTCCTTTGCAAGCGGGGCGAGGTGGCCAACACTAGCAGGCCAGCCCCGCCCCACCTATTTTACGCAATCTTCACAACGAGCTTGACGCACCGAATTTCCTTCGGGTCGTATACCCGCGCCCAGTTGGATGCCGTGGCGAGCTCCGCGTTGCTCGGGGAGACCCCAGCGGCCTTGCCATTCCACTTATACCCGCGCAGGTGGCAGATATCCGCCCGACGCGTGATAAGGATGTCATTACCCTTGAGCTCCTCACGGGCCGTCTCAAACGGAACCGCCTCGGGGACATCGTTGAGCGCAATTGCGCCCTGCCCGAACAGGTAAATGGTCGCCTTGCCTGTGCCTGCATCATACGGGCAGTTATCGTCCACCACGATTTGGCGGCCATTATACTGTGGCAGAACCGAGGCCGCATCGCTCGCGCGATACAAGCTCGCATTCGTATCAAGCCCAGCGAGGTAGGTTTCCACCGCACTGTGCATCACGATACCCGTGAGCTCGGCTTTTTGGTCTCCAAGCTTCTGCGCCCCGAGCATAATATCGCTCTTCCCCATCGTATTGGCGGAGAGGTCAAGCACCAACGAGGAGCCGTCGGCGGCCACATTGCGGCCAAAAACACCGTCCAGCACCTTCATCAACCGCTTCTGCACCATCTTGTTCCAATAATCAACGAGATGCGCCGAAATTGCGGCCATCGGGTCTTCGCCCGACAAATCGCGAGCGAGGTCCGTCACCGCGAAGGCCTTTCCACGGCGGACAATAACGGCCACATCCTTGGCCGCATCAATCTTGTCCGGGGTCAAAGCCGTGTCCTCCGCGAGCACCTCGTCGTCGCTGGCGGAGTCAAGCGAGTTAAAAAACGGCATATCAACCGTCGTCCCGCTCACACCTGCGCTGGCGCAACGGGCCGCGATAACCGGGTCGCTGGCCGCGATGCCGCTCTGGAGAAGCACAGACTTTTCCAACATTTCGCGCTGGAAATATTCCGTGAACATCTGATTCTGAATCAAGTCTGCAATTTGTGTCATTGCCATTTTGTATGTTCCTTTTATCTAAAAACCGCTGGCGTTGGCATCACTCGGTCTCCTTGGCCGCCTCTGCTTGGAGGGCCTTCGCCGTTGCGGGGTCATTTTTTATAAGTTGCATTCCACGCGTGAGGTTGAAGGTTTTCTTGGCGAACGGATTCGGGCCTGTAAAGGCCGTCGCTGGTTCGCCCGGATTCCCCTGCACCCCCGCACCACCGATACCTTGAGCCGCAATGATGGCAGGGTTGTCAGCTTTGAATTTATCCAACGCGGCCTTCACAACATCCCCGTTGGCCATATCCACGCCCTCAAAAGCCCCCTTAATGGCGGCCTCAAAAAGGCTTGAGCTGACCCCTTTCGCGCAGGAGATTTTAGCATCCCCGACGGCCTTGCGAATCGCGTCCGTGCGTGCCTGTGCCGCAATTTTGGCCGCTGACTCTTTGTTGGCCTTGATTAGGTCTGCCACATCCTTCTGCAATTTGGCGATTGTGTTGTTTGAGTTATCGCCCGTCTTCTTCGCGTCCTCCAATGCGGCAGATAATTCATCCACCTTCGCTTTGAAGTTGTCGCGTTCAGTTTCGGCCTTCCGGCGTGCGGCCGAGGCCGCCCCGTCAAGAGACTTCTGCTCGTCGTAAGACGAGAGGAAGTTTCGCTCCTCATCCGTCAAGGCATCACCCTTGACCACCTTCGCCAATATATCATTGAGTTTCATTATGGTATTTTTTACGCGGAAATTAAGCCCTCCGTGTGGGCCGTGTTCCACGCCCGTTCTCCTTGCGGACGGGATGGCGTGTATACCCCGCTATAAATAGTCTCCAAGTTTAAGCCTCCTCCTCATCGGCCTCCTCGGGCCCTCGGCCAGCGAAGGGGTCGGGCAGGCCGCCCGTGAGCTGGTCGTCCTTGAGCGCATCAATCTGCCCGAGCGCATCGTTATACGAGTCATCGTCACACCCTCCCACCTCGCGCGTGATGCGCAACGCGGCCTTGAGCACCAGCTTGCGCATCGCTGGCGGCAAGTCAGGCATATTGTTAACAATCTGAATGGTCTGCCCAAGGGCCGCAACATCAACCACATCAAACTTCGTCGGGTATACTGGTGTCCACGCCCGAAATGTGCCATCAAAAAACACGCTCATTTCAACCAGCCGCTTTTCGGCGGCCTGCAGGAGCAGGGCACGATTGCCAAGGGTTGAATTCGTATCAAGCTGGTCAAATTGCTTTGACTCGGCCGTTTGAATTTGGCGTGTTTCCTTGTTGAAAAGCGCGAGCCCCGCCATATCAAACAAAAGACCACGCTTGCGATTCGCCTCAACCACCACCTGCCCGAGGTCGCCTGCGTTCGGCTGGATATAACGCGTCGTCCCCTTATCTTCAGCATCTTCAAAGAGAGGGTTAGAGCGGCCCTTGATGAGCTCCCGTTGCACCTTGATGCGCTCCTTGTGTTCAACCTTCTCCAATTTTAGGTCCACATCCAGCGATTGAAGGAGCGAATAAGGCACAACCAGTTGTGGATAGACCGTATTAGTCAGCGTCTCGTTATGAAGCGAGTCAAGGTTGAGAATTTGACATTGGATATTTTCAACATCATCAAACCACCACGGGCGCATTTCAATCCGCCCAACGAGGACAAACGGCACACGGTCCAGCCCGGGAATGACCTCCCGCTGGCGGAGCTTGAGTCCCGCGATTGATTTTGTGGCCTTCTCCGTGATGTATACCTTGCCGTCTTGGTCTTTGTGGTATAAAGTATATATCACAACATCCTCGCCGTCAAGGGTCGGGTCAGCGTCCACGCGCTTAAACGACCGAGTGATGAGCCAGCGAATTTCGCCGTCATCATCAATATGCCAGTCGGTCACATCCAAGGCCTCCCACAGTCGCCATTTGACGGGGTTCGCCTTGGCCGTGGCGAGTGTATACTCAACGGGATTCCCATACTCATCAAACTCTTGTGGGTTGCGGTCCACCTGAAGCCAGCACCAGCCGTTGGCGGTGAGGGCCGTTGATGCGTCCTCCATAAATCTATCCACGCTCTTGCCATCCCCTGTCACATTCGCAAGGAAGGCCTCGTCCGCCCCCTGCCGCGTCGCAGGGGCTTTGAAAATATACTGATTTATCTTCTGCGCAATACGGCCAGCGTCGTTGACAAGGCAGGCCCTGTCCCGGCGGCCCACCACGCCGTCGTCGGCCGAGCCTTCCCACGATACATCGGTCTCGTTAGGGGCACGCTGAAGCCGCGCATCAATATACGGCCGCCCACCGTCAATGGCGAGCCTGTTTCGCAGGTTCTGCATATACCTCCCGACATATATCGGGTGTTTTCTCAACTTGATGTCCTTGGCCATAATATATCCTATATAAATAGATTGAAAGTTTAAGGTTAGAAGGCGTGCGCGTGCTCGCTGAAGCGAATCTCGTCCTCCATTGCATATCTTGTCGCATCAATCCAATGATTATCTCGGTCCGGGAATTCGTTTCGGCAAGTGCCGTCGCGCAAGCGGTCATATTCGTATGATGTAAATTCGCGCACCGCATCGGGCGCATCCACGGGGTCAATGATAATCTCGCGCAGGCCACGCATCCAGTTGACCCCATAGGTAGGGAATCCTACCTTTTTATAACATTTTTTCACCCCCCGCGCCCCAAGATAACGGAGCTTCTCAATAACGCGGTCGCCCCCGTCCCCCCAGTCGCAGATGATATAATTATACTCTAGATTATTGGCGGCAATGAGGTCATTATAAATCTGCTCTTCAAACATTCCCGCCCCGCCAGCGGTCTTGTAAATATATAGCTTGCGGTCACGGCGGTCATAAGCGCACATTGCCAAGGCCGTCGGGTCGTTTGTGAACCCGAAGTCCATACCATATCGCATCACGCGGAAGGAATCACGCTCCTCGGGGGTGATGCGGCGCACGGTCACATTGCGGAATATCTCCCCGCCCGTTCCCGTCTGCTCGCCAAGGTAAATGTGACGATACCTCTCCGGCTGGGTCTCGCGCATACTCTCGGCCTCGCGCAAGAATGGAAGCCCGAGCCATCTTTCGCAGAGCTCCCGGGGGTGCATCGTATAGTTTGTGATTGAAACGAACCGATTATCCTTTGGAATGCGAGCTTCGGCGTTGACCCACGATGTGATAGACTCGGGGGGGTTGTATGTTCCAATCAACTGAAAATGGCGGCCGCCACGCCCGATTGATTCTAGCACGGTGTGCACCTCTTCCCAGCCTGCGTATTGGTCAAGCTCCTCAAAATGGGCGAGCTGGCAATACCCGTGCGAGAATTCTATGGACTTACTTTTGTCAACCTTATCAAGGCCGAGGAAACGAATCTCTTGAATATTCCCCTGCGCATTTTTGTAGAAGATGCCGTGGGGGGATGTTTTGAACCGAAAATACGGCAGGAGACCTAGGTCTGTGGCCGTTTTGAGGTATCGGGCGAAGACCGTGCCAGCAATGGTATCTTTCACTTTACGAAAGACGACCGCATTCGCGTCGGGGTCGGCGAGGATGCCCATAAAAATACGCACCGAGACCGTTGTTGACTTGAACGAGCCGCGGCCGCCCCCGACAAAATACTGGTCGTGGCCAAAGGCCATCATATCGTTGATGAGCGGGTCAAATATGGGCGAGACATAATCCGCGAAGTTGGGAACGGCCTTTATCATTCGCCTGCGCTGGGGGTTGTGGGGAGGGGCTGGATTGAGCTCGTTCCCCGGTTGAAGGTAAAGGCTGGCACTTGCGCCTGCTCAACCTCAATGTGTTGTGCGAATCCACGCCGGCGGCCGAGCCTCTCTAGGAGGAAAATGGCCGCGTTGACATTCACCTGTTTCGGCCGGCCACGCTCGTCGGTGGGTAAATTGCCGAGGGCCGCTTGGAAAAGCGAATGCGCCGTGAGGTCAATAACCCCCTCGTCTTGGTCCTCGCGCACCTGCTTGAGGTGTGGCGTGCGATTGATATAATCCGCGACCGTGTGACGATTGAGGTTGAGTTTGGCCGCGATTAGGTAGAGGGGCGTGAATCGTTTGAGCTCCTTTTCAATCTGCTTCTCGTCGGCAGGGGATAATATCAGCGGTTTTTGTCCGCGTTTTTTCTTTGTTTTGTTTTTAGGCATCTTTCATTCCTCCAATGCGCTCGCGCGAGCGAGGCTTTGATAAGCGGATAGAAATGCTCCAGCCGGGCGAGGAGTTTTGGGGCACGCTTCTCCACCGATAAAAGGTTATTAGGCATCAAACCACCTGCAAACGACCGCGAGGCGATATGATACTCGTTTGATAATTTGATACCTGCCTCTTTGAGGGCCTCCATAATCTGCGTGTGCGTCCAGTCAAAATTGGGATAAAAGGAGCGGTTGTTCTCTCGGCGACCGTGGCAGGCCCTAACGATGGTCATTCTGTCAATGGAGTCGCTCGCGTTGAGGCCATACGCCGTCCACGCGTGTGGCAGGCCGAAACGACCGCGTATAATACCCGCGATAACCTGTGGGTCGTATGATGGCAGGCCGAGCCCGTCAATCATCTCTTCATCGTGCGGATATTGGAATGTGAGGGCATTGACCGTATCAAAAAGCCCCGAGTCTTGGATGCGGATAATGCGCGTATCAAATATCCGCTCAAGGTAGTCTAAATATTCGTCGGCGAACGGGATGCCCGGGACAGCCCCGCAGGTGAATGGGATTATACGCCTAAAAAAGCGCGTGAGGTTGAGCCACGCGGCCAGCGCATCCTTACCCCGCGAAAATGAAAGAAGGCAGACACCGTGCGATTCCTCTGCGATTTTACGGCAGAGGTCGTTAGACTCGGCATTTCCCCGTATAAAGGACGCGTCAATCATAAATGGAATGGTGGCGGCCAATAATGCGCCACGCCGTAAATGAAATGGAAATAAATGGTTGTAAATGGAATGAGCAGGGGCGACGACACCGCGAGAGCACTGGGTTATCATAGGAGGCCGCGTGTGTTATATATTGCGGCCTTTTTTGATTGCGCCCGTATGATGCCATCGCCCCTGTCATATATTATCCTTTGCGGCCTGCAAACTTTCGCACGCCCGTGCGCCCCCCACGCTCGCCCCGGCTGGCCGAGCGAATGCTCGCCCGGAGCGATTTGAGGTCGTCCTGCGTCTTGACACGGCGTTGCGCCGTCCGCAAATACCTCTCGGCGGTGCGATTATCGTCGTCATCGTCCTGGTCAAGGCCCAGCCTGCCACGACGCTGACGGGCCGCCTCAACCCCTGCACGGCGGATGTTATCTTTATCCGCCCGTGTCCATCTTGCCTTCTTGTCGGCCATAATCAACCCTTTCTTCCCGCGCTGGACGGCTTGCTGGCCGTGCGCTGGGTCTTTCCCGCGCTCGTTTTCTTCGCCCCGGGAGCGTCGTGCAAGCTATAAATGCCGAGCGCATCTTCGCCCCAGCCACCCTTGCCATATTTAGCATCAAGGGAGGCGCGTTGCTCTGGAGTGAGCGACGACCCATTTTTACTGTTCCGGGCCGCAATATTTGCAACGCCCTGTGCGAACATTGTGAGAATTTGTTTCTGACTCATTTTTTGTTTCGCCATAATAATACCTGTTTTTTTTTGTTTTTACGGCGTAAATATTGCAGCCAGCCAGCGTGCCGTCCCACTTGGCCAACGGTGTGAAGATGCCTATAAATCAACCTCCTCGGGGTCTTGCGTGAGGGCCATAGACTCCAAAACCGCATTCGGCGGTCGCTCGCGTATGGCCGCCCCCGTGCACTCGGGGAGCGCAATGCCGGCGGCCGCACACGCGTCTTCTGCATTGACGAACCTCGCGTCGTATTTACCACGCACGCCGTTATCGGCGCACCATTTGCAAAAGGCCAGCCTCTGCTCCGTTGATTGGAAGACCAGCACCGAATAAAAGCCAACATCGGCCATATCCTCAAACTTGGCCAAGGAGTCGGCCCTCTTGCGGTCTAGGTCCTTCAACACCTCGCTTTTTTCCCCAATTGGGCTGGCCTCAATCTCGTCGGCCGCTTTATCATCAAATGTCTCCTGTGCCACCTCGGGAGCAGGCACTTTTGCAATATCAATCCCAACATCTCGCAAGATGTCCAGCGTTGCACCGTCCATAATGGTGGAATAATCAAATGTGCCGCTGATGCCCTCGGGAGAGTTATCAACAAAAACCAGCCTGCGCTTTTCCTCCGCGGAGAACGGCGTGCCGTCCGCGTGCGCCACCTTACGCACCCAGCCCTCGGGCACTGTATCATACCCCATTGCAACGAGGGCCTTGCACCGCTGGTTTCCACCGAGCACGGTGTTTGTTTCGTCAATGATTATCGGGTGGGCGAGCATAAAATCGGGGTCGCGTTTGATTGACCCGCAGAGGTGGTCAAAGGCCTCCTTATCAATCACACGCGGGTTGTTTTGCAGGAGAAATAAATCTCCGTATATACTATGTATATACGGACGCTTTTTAGGCTTCATCTGCGAGGCCTCCTTCCTTCTCTTCGTCTGCCGTCAGCCCGGGCACTTCGGGCAGGGTAAATAGGGCCATTTGGGTGAGGCTTATTGGCGGCATCTCGGGATTGGTCCGTTTCGGCCGTCCCCCAGCTCGCTTGCCAATAAGCCCATTATCAAGGGCCGCCCATATCGGGTTCTTTTTCTTCAAATTCTCCCAGCGCACCCACACCGTCGCCTTGTTGATTTTCATCTCGGCGGCAATCTGCCAATTCTCCTGCCCCCGCAAGCGTCTCGCAACAATTGGAGCCTCCAAATCGCTCAAGGCCGAAAATTCGGCGATAACTCGGGCGAGGAGCTCGGCCGTATCGTCGTCCACCCCCTGCACGCGCGTGACCGTGGCCTCGCGATTCACGCGAATGCGGTCTTTATCGGCGTGAGCGAGCACGAGATTCGGGTCGGGAGCGGCATCAATATGCACATCCCGGCCAAAATTCTCGCACGCCCCTTGACACTTGCAACAAATCTGCCTCAATCGCGCAATGTCTGCGGCGTATTTGCATTTATGACAGACTGGCATCGTTATAAATAGACCACAAGTTTAAGTCGCTCGCGCGATGGCGGTCTTTTTTGTGGGTTAGTTGAAAGTGTAAGTGGGCCGAAAATGGCCCTGTGTGGCCTCCGTTGGGCTGGGGGGTATAATTTACCCCGTGAGCGCATAGAAGGGCACACGCGCGATTTTTAAGGCCTTCTGCGGCCTCGCTCGCATAATGGCTGGGTGTTTGGCTGGTTAGAAGCTCCATTTTTGGTCCTCCTGCGCCTGCTGGGGGGCTTTTTGAGCCCGGGTTGCGTTTCCACGGTTTTTTTTGGTCCGGGCGAGCACATAATGCCGTGCTAGGTCGGCGACAAATTGGGCCGCCAGCCTTGGTGTGCCGATAAAAAACACGGGGATGCCGTGGGTTGCGTAAATACTGCAGGCGAATTGCCACAGGGCAGTATGCGCATACTGGCCGCAGTTGAATTTGAAGTCAATGGCCTCCTGCGGGGTGGCGGTGACGATAATGGCCGCGATATCAAAATGCCGCAGTCGGGCGAGCTCGTTATTGAAACGCAGGGGTGCTTTTTGCGTGTTGCTTTCATAACCGCCCATCATCGTTCCCGCGAAGTCGGCGAGGCTTTTGCGTTCTATTGCGAAGGTCTGCTCATACCCGCGGATGGAATAATCCCCTGTGGCCAATGTCCCCCGCTCCACGGCGACCCAGCTCGGCCACTCGGTCAGCGGGGTCTGCTCCCGGGTATCTTCCACCAGCGTAAATAGGGGGGCTTTTTTGCTGGATGTTTTTGCGGCCGTTTTTAAGTCTCGGCCAACTGTCGGCCAACTGTCGGCCCGGGGGGAGAAAGGGGGGAAATTATCGGCCACGGGTGCACCCCCCCCCTTTAAGGGGGGTGCGCCGTTGGCCGATACTTTTTGGGCCGTGGCCGATATATCTCGGCCAAGGGGTGTGGCCGATACTTGGCCGATACTTGGCCGATACTTTTTGGGGTCTTTTTGGGCGCGTTTTTTGGGGGTCTTTTTAGGGGCTTTTTGCGTCTCCTGTTTGGCCTCCTCTGTGCCCTCAATGATGGCCGTCTGCTCCATACGATGAAGCCGGCGAGCGAGCTCCCGGGCTTGGAAAGGGTCTTGATAAGTGCGGAAGACCCCGTCTGCGTCGGGTTGATTTTTTACCATTCCAGTGCCTCCTGTGTTGGGGTTATTGTTTCCTCGGCGGGGACGAGGTAAATACTGCGGCCGTCGGGGGAGAAAGTTTTGAGTCCATACGCCTGTGGGCAGTCTAGGAGCATCTCATAGGCCTCCTCGCGCAGGCGACGGGTGAAGGGGGTATTTGGGAGTCGGGTGACCCATTTTTTTTGGCCGTCCTTGGCCTCTTGTGGCCGTTTTGTGGCCGACCAGTTGTCTCGTATAATTACGGCCAAGGCCGAGGCGCAATTGCAAATATCCATCTCGTGGTGGCCACTTGCGGTCCCGCCCCCTGCGGATGAGCCTCCTTTTATCTCGGCGAGCTCGGCCGGGGTGGGTTCAATCCAAAAAATCATCCCTGTATCGGCGAGCTCGGGGAGTTTGTTGGCATAAGCGGCGATTTTCTTTATTGTCGGGGCCCCATTTTCGTCACGCCACCCCAATTTGTCGCCGTGTTTGGCCGCGATTAGGTTGAAAACGCCACCCGAGGCCTGCTGGTATGGCGTAAGGACCAAGGCCGAGCGGATATAATTAGTGAATTCTGACGAGCCCGAGCCTAAATAGGCCGCAAATACCTCGCCAGCGGCCAGCGCATCCTTGTTTGGTTTTGCGGTGTGGTGCACGATGAGGCAGGCGCATTTCGTTTTTTCGTTTTTTATGAGCGGGTCAATGCCGTGCCGCAAGAATTCTGTCATTGCCGCGCCGTCATTCGTATCGTTCCCAAAAAAGGCGAATAATGGGTTAATAATAATCAAGTCAAAGTGGTGCTTGATAATTTTTCGCTGGAGGTGGTTGATAAATGGCATCCCGGTTGACCCATCTAGGGCGCAGAATGTGACGCGCGATTCCGCGTCCTGTATTTTCTTCTCATCCCAGTGGTATATTTTGGCCAGCCCGATGCGAATGCGGTCGCGAAAATTGGCGACATCATACTCGTCATCCTCGCTCTGAAATATGCCGATTTTGAGGGGCTTCATTGGGTGGATGCCGAGAAAATCTTCTCCGGCGGCCCACGCGGTGGAAGCCTGCATCGTAAGGCTTGATTTTCCAACGCCCGAGGTTGATACTATTGCACCGCATTGGCCACGGCGAAGCCAGCGGCCTTGGAAAAGGCAATCCGGGTCCTGCTCGTCGGGTGGCGGGGCCTCAAATAGGTTCAAAGGACGGTCCATTTCGGCCATTCGCTGGCGAAAATGGGAAATAATACGCGTCACCTCCCTGCTGACATCGGCCTTTGCGAGTGCCGCGACAGGGTGGGTGCATAAATACCCTTCAAAGACCTCACTTCCATAGTCCCGGAGCATTATATAATTTTCTACCAAATCGGCGCAGGAGAACATCCGTGCGGGGGAGAGGTCAAGCCCCGTGACGATTTTTGAGGCCTCCGTTGCGGTCTGCTCGCAAATTAGGCTGGCGAGGACCACCATTTCGTCGTCCCGCGGGGATTGGGGCAGAATTTGAGCGGTCGTGTTCATCAAAACTCCCACTCCACTTCTGCTGGCCCGGCCTGCTTTTCGGTTTTTTGGGGCGTAAAATCAAACTGCCACGCGGCATTGCCGAGGTTCGTATTATTGCGGCAGTTGTTATAATTTAGGTATACGGTCCGGCACTTTCCCGCGTCCCAGCGGAGGGTGAGTGGGTCGCAGGGGTCGGCCCCGTTTTCAATAAAGCGCACGCGATATTTGAAGCCCTTATAATTCTTGAACCCGAGTTTCGCCCGGCGTTCGTTAGTGCGCTTGACCACCTCTAAAAACCTCTTCTCGCGCTCGGGGGGTGGTAAATTGGCGAGCTTGCGCTCCGCAATCGTATCAAGGGCCTCCAGCACGGTGCAATGGTCAATATAATTCTCGCCGTTGCGCTTAATTTCGGCGACGAGCACATCGCGTGCTTTTTCCCACGGCCATTGCGTTGGGAAGTTGATAAAAAGATAACCATACCAATCCAGCCTGTCCATATTTGGGGCTGGTAAGATAGTCTCCTCCAATGTTAGGGGCGAGTCTAAATAAGCTCGTTGTTTTGCAGTCATTTTGTTCTCCTTTGTTGATAATGTGATAAATCGTTGATATCAATCGCTGGTCTTGAAGGTGCGAGGCCTCGGGGCGCAATTGGGGATGTCGCTCGTTATGGCCACCCGCTTGCTCTTGCGCCATTCTAGGTAGGAGGCCCAGCGAGGCTTTGAGCAATTTGATGGGCGAATAAGGCCGTGCGTTTTTACGAATCCGTCAAGATATGCATTCGTTATCAGCATCGGCCCACACCTAACGAAGAATGCACCGTCCGCCTCGGTTTTGGCCTTCGCCTCTGCAATTTGGCGGGGTGTCATATTGTCATAATATCGCATTATTTGTCTCCCATCATTGATTGAAGTTGAAGCTCACGCGGGGTGAGCGAGATTGATTTTTCCCACGCGGCATCGGTTGAGCGGCGTGCGGCCTCCTGCCGTTTGGAGAGGAGCAGGCCGCTTCCAAAAATATCCGTGCCCCCGCCCGAGGTTATATGTATCGCCCCCCCAAATGGCACTGTATAGTGGATGTGACGACGGGCGTATTTCTCTACATCTAGCACGCGCAGGACGGCTGGCGGAAAGGAAAGAGCGGCCTTGAGCGAGGCCCTTTTCGCTTTGGCCAGCCTTGCGAGCTCCTCGTCCAGCCCTATGGCCACCTCTACTAAATTGGCCGTTGGCAGGTTTGTTAGGAACGATGTGGCCACGGCCGCTCCGTTCTCGTATACGATGCGCGAGTAAATAACGACCGCCCCGACCCCGGGGACGGCGAGCGAGGTAAATAATGTCAGCTTCGGGGCGAATAAGAAAAATGGAATCTTCCTCGCTTGATAGAATTTGCAGATTTTCGTCACGATTGAGAATGGTGGGTTATCAACGACGACGGCGTTGGGTGGGTATACCTCGCACTCATAATCGCCCTGCGGCCGAAATGGGCGCATAATCAACGCGTCCGCGGGGAGGTTATAACGCGTGCGCACCCACGCGAGGACCGCGTTATATACTGGCAGGGGCGTATAACAATCGTCTGTCGTCTTGGTATGGTTGAATTTAGTGACGAATCCATCATAATCCAAAAATGACTCTTGACGCAGACCCATATTAGCTCCTCCTCCTCTTTGGCAATTCAAACAACTCAACGCACCGCCCGTGATTATAATGGGGGCACTTGAATTGGCACGGGGCGCAGAATCCTGTGTGATAGTAAGGGCAGGTGAACCGCCCCGCGTTGAGCTCGGCGAGCTTCTCCCGGTCCGTTCTCTCCACGGTGATTGCGTGCAGTTTTGCGAGCAGGCCCTCGGTCTCGGGGGTAAATACGAATGGGGGGTCGCCTTTGGCCTCGTATCTTTGCGAAAAAGTGCGGCAGAAGTCTGCGAGAATCATTGCGAACCCCTCGGCGAAGTTTTCGCCAATTGCGTCCATCATATCCCAGCGGATGCGAATTTTGAGACGGCGCACCGTCTTGCCATTGATAACATCCACGAACCCGGTTATATCAACGCGGACGGCCGAGGTGCGGCCCTTGGCCAGCCTGCGTTGCATCGCCTTTTTGATACGGGTGATTTTAGGCCCTGTGTCCTCGGTCTTTTCGTCGTCCAGCCACGCGTCCACCGCGTCAATCAAAATGGCCGCGAACGCGAGCGGCGTGCCCTCCTCGCCACCAGCAATTTGTATCGCTGGCTGGCTGGCCGCTTGCCGGCGAAAAATTCCCTCGTCAAAACACTCCACGCCATCCACTTTGGGGAAGCACGCGGCCGCGTCAATACGCGGAAAGTTGGGCCACCATTTCCCCTCGGCCTGCGCAATACGAACCGTGATTCTCATTTGTTTTCTCCTTTTTTCTTCTCCTCGTTCTCGGCGATATCATTCCACCTGTATACTGCCTCGTTTCGGGTCGCGCACATTGGCTTGATAGAGGCCCCGCACCCGGGGCATTCCACCGTCCATTTGCAAATATACTCGCTCCCGATAACTTGCGCGTGTGCGCCGCAGAAGGGGCAGTCTAGAGGCCGCGGGTCTTCCCGGGCATCCTTGCAGGCCTGCCGATAGGCGAGTATAATCCTATGAAACTCCATCATCGCTTTGAACGCGTTCATACCCATTGATTCCCCCCCTCTCCTTTGGCGGCCTCTATCAGCGCAACCCGATGCCGTTTCCAAGTCTCAATCATTACCCGTCTCCATTTATCTTTGGCGGTTGGTGGGATGCCGAGCGGTGACCCATTATCAAACGCCACGACCGCATCCTCCACACGCTCCTTGGCGAAGTGGGCATCAACGATAGTGTCATAATCAAATACTGCCCCCATCACCGTTTCGTCGGCGTGCTTTTTATCTTGCTCTTTGACGGCGTAAAAGAACCCGCACGCATTGCACTTAAAGCACACGCGGTCGTCGGGAGTCCACATAATGCGCACGGGCGAGTCGCAAATAACGCAAGGCCGCGGCATATATTTGTAGAAGAGGTGCTCAAGGTGCTCGGCTTCTAGATAAAAGGTGTGGCAATAATCAAACAAGGCCTTATCGGGCGTGTAAGAATAGTGCGTCTGCCACCCGCACGCATCGCATTTATAACAATATGTCGCCTTGAGCTCGTGCGTGTGCTTATATTCCTCCCACTTAAATATCTCCCCCTTGGAGGCACGCACGGCGAGCGCACCGCATTTTGGGCAGATTTTTTCTCTATCGCTCATCGTCGGCCTCCTTCTCAAGCCATTCTTGGAAACAGTCCTCCGGGTTGAAAAGCCCGTGTGAATCCATCGTCTTTTGCGGGTCGGCGAATTCGCATCCGCCCCCACAAGCGCAACAGACCCTTTCTTCAAATTCTTCGTTGGCGAGGGCCTCTGCCATCTCCTCCATCGTCCATACTGGGTGTGGCGGAAGGTTTTCCACCTTGCGCATATATTTGTCAAAATTGGTCATCCGCGTGCGGTGGTGACCCTTGCCACGCTCGCTTCTCTCTTTTGCTTTGACACTCATTTGTTTCTCCTTATTATTTTTATTTTTTCGTCTGCCCTATAAAATGCCGGGGAGGTCCGTCCTTTTTCGGTTGCGCCCCCCGGCAAGGAGGACAAACTTGAGTCTGCAAATGTTAGAACGGCAGGTCCTCGTCTGCGGCCGTGGCCGTGCCCTCGGCGGCGATTGCGTTCACGACATCGCCCCAATCTGCCAGTGAATAATCCTTTGACCCCTTGTCCCCCTTGAGGGCCCTGCAGAATTTGGCGAATCCCGCATTATCGTCACCGTGTTTGGCACGCCACGCGTTGATTGCGGCCGCCATATCTGCGCCGAACACCTTCTTGCCTGCGGCCTTGGAAGCCGCAGGAGCGGCAGTTGGCGCAGGGGCTGGTGCGGCCGCAGGAGCGGCCTCGGCCTCTGCCTCAAATGGCGTATCTTCGGCCACCTCCCCCGTCTTGGTGAGCCCGAGGCCGACGATGTCAATATAATATGCCGTCCCATTCGGGCCGTCCCAGCGACGGCCGTTGATGGCGTAAGGGATGCTCACCTCGTCGTTGACTTGCACATCGGCGACGAGCTGGGCGAGCTCCTTTTGGAATGCCACCTTGATTGGGTTGGAATAACGGAATCCCGTCTCCACGACGACCTCCCGTTTCCAAAAAGTGCCGCTTGAGTTGCGCCACTCTTCCTTGACCTCAATAATCTTCCCCCGAATGCACGGGCGTGTATTTTTTGTATTATCCATTTTATTGTTCTCCTATAATAGGTTTTTAGTTGTTAGAAACTCCCCCCGCGACAGTATCGCCGATGGCGACGAGCGGTTTGATGCGGGTGAGGACGCGTTGCACCTTCCCCTCCGCGAAAAAGGGCAGATAAATTGCCTCCCGGTCTTTCTTCTTGAGGGAGGCGACGCAAGGCTTGAGAAGCTCGTCCACGGCCGTTTTGGAAACGGAGCAGATGGCCGCAAAGTCGTCCATACTTACCCCTTGCTGGGCGAGGGCCTCGGCAAGGCCGCGAAGGTCGGCGAGTTTCGCCGGGCCGCGACGGTCTTTGTAGACATACTCAATGCCACGCTCTGCGTCGGCGACGCGGCCGCCATCGTCAATAATACACTTTACGGCCGCTTTGACCTGTTTGCAATAGGCCTCCAAAATTGGCACGGCCTCCATTTGAACGGCGAGCGGCACGGCGAGGACCGTCCCATCCTTGACGGCCTCCACCGCCCGGTTGATTGCGGGGCAGGAGGCCGCGTGTGCGCAGATTTTACACCACGCAGAAGGGTGACCGCAGGCCGCCCGAGCCGCCCCCCCGTCCGCAAATAAATGCGAGTGTTTGATTGCGTTGACTTGGCGAATAATATCGGCCGTCCGCTCCTTGGCCTCGGCCACCGAGAATGTAGTGTGGGCCAGCAGGTGGTCGCCTGCGCACACCGTATGGAAGGTGACACTTTTGGGCGAATCGTATGGCAGGAGCAGGGCCGCATAAGCCATCCCCTGCGGGGAGTAGTCTTTATCCCCGAGGGCATTGGCGTATGTTTTGAAGTCGCAAATGTGGAGCGAGTCGGCCGCCTCCCAATACGCATCAACAGTCCCAAAAGTGCCATATAATGTCATTGCAATTGCCTCGGGGTCGGCGAATGACGCGAATTGCACCCGCGTTTCGGTGCGGATTGGGGCATCGTCTCCGCCAGTCTCTGCGTGAATGGCGAGAATTTGTTGCGCCCCCCACACGCCTCGTTCAATCTCGTCCTCGGTTGTTCCCGGGAGATATTGATTGGTATCAACCGCAGACGCGGAGTGAATATTGAGCTCCACCACCTTGTGCGCTCGCGTGCCACTATCGGCCTCTGCCGAGCCCCCAGCACTATCATAGCAGGGACAGACGGCCCGGGCTGGGAGTGATGAAGGGCCCATTTCGCAATGCGCTGGGCATTTGATTTTCGCCAGCGTTGTTTCGTTTGGCATACACATTTTATTTTCTCCTTTGTAAATTAGAACCCGAGTGAATTATTTGCAAGCGGCGCAGGCCGCGAGACCGTCGTTGCTGGCCGTTGTTGGGCCGTCGTTGCAGGACGGGCCGCAGGCCGTGCCTGTTGCGGGGACGCGTGTGTTGGCCGCTGGGTGGCCGTCGTTGCGGCCTCTCCATCGTCGTCCGCCCCATCGCCCGTCACAATTTGCAACAGAGCCCCGAGGGTATACCTGCGTGCATAAGTCAACGCCGACCCAATTGCCTGCGGAGTGCTCCCCGCGACGGCCACCGGGAATTGGCAGGTGACCTCCTCGCCCGTCTTGGCCTCGGCGAGGTGCGTTGTCAACACCCACCGTTCTGCCTCGGGCGCAATCGTGCAATATACGACCAGACCAGCGTCGTTGATGGGCTTGCGCACCGTTTCCCACATTTCATCCAAGGTGGCGTATTTTGAGCGGAAGTGTGGATTCTCTCCGTTCTTGCGCACCGTTTCCAAACTCGCCTGTGCCTTGAGCATTGCCGCATACAAGTGCACTGGCGGGGTTGTGTTTTCTTTGTTAGTTTCGTCTGCCATTTTGTCCTCCTTTGTTCATTTGTTTTTTGACTTGTGACTTACGAAAAATCAAACTCCATCTGCTTGTTTGTGGCCACGGCGACGGCATCGGCCCATTTGCGGTGAACAAACACACACTCATTGACCGCATTGTTCGTCGTTGCTGAAATGCGAGCGGAATGTTTGCGGTTATAATGGCACACAAAATCTTCCGGGGCCTTATACTCGCTGACGAACACCGGGAAGGGGCGTGTGCGAACCCAATCCCAAAACGCGACAGAGTCAAAGCCACCGTCGCCGCCAGCATATCCGTGGCAGTCGGTGTCGGCGTAAGGGGGGTCGCAATATACCACCGCCCCGTCGGGGATGACCACCTCGCGATAATCTAGAGTTGAAAATGTCAAATTGGCGAGCAGGCCGCTCTTTTTCGCTCGCTCCAGCTCGGTGAGCCGCTCTAGGCTGGATGCCGATTGGAGGGCCGTCAACGCCGACAAACTTCCGCCAGCGATACTATCAAGCCGCTCCAGCCGCTCTACACTTTGCAAACGGTCATCAACGGCTTCTGCGCCGCCCCCGAGGGCCTCCATTTGCTTAAGCCTGTCTATATATTCCTTTGACTCTAGTGCCTCCACACGCGGGGGAATTGCGTTGAGACGCTCCATTTGGCGACACCGCGAAAGATAATCGGCCGTCTCGGTCGCCATCGTGCACTCCAGCCCCGTCAAAACATTCAGCCGATGAAGTCTGCGTTCGCTCTCCAAATTGGCGAGTGTTGCGCCATCGGTCTCTGCGGCCTCGTCGGGCACTTCGCCGATGTTTTTTGCGAACCACGCGAGGTATTTTTCCCGGCACATTTTCGCGTTGCGCCGCACCCATATACGGCTTGCCGTGTCCGTTATAATACCCATTTCGGCGAGAAGCGAGAAGTCGCCATCAATGCGAGCGGCCCATAATGCACGCTTCCACGGTTCTATGTGTCTGCCGTAAATATACGATGTGGTATTATTGCCGAACGACCAGCACAACATCACGCAGGGGTCGGCATCGGCGAGCGATTTTGTGTCACGCTCTTGCAAAAACTCCTCGCGCGTGACCCACCGAAGCCACCGCTTCCTGTCGCTTGCCGCGCCATCAATCGCCCCGCGGAAGAGTTTGAGCGGCATCGGCGATAAGTCGTTGGCGATAAATCGCTTGTATCGCCGGGACTCAATGGCCGCGTGCGTGACGGCGCACCCGCCAGCAAACAAGTCAACAAATACCTCGCCTGCCGGCAGGTGCGCAAGGATATCGGGGGCGAGGAAGTTTTTAGACCCCTTATAAGGCACACCATAGTTGAAATGCGCACCCATCAACGGTCTCCCTTCTTCGCCTTGACGACGATGCGCTCGTTGATAACGCGCTCAAGGTCGGCCTTGAGCCAGCGGCGATACTTGCCGATGCGCACTGGTTTGGCGGCCGCGAGGTCTATTGAGCCCTCGGGGATGCCCAGCCTCATCCACCGTTGCAAGGTAGACAGGCTGATGTGCACCATATTGGCGGCCCCTTGGTCATCTAGTATATCTGCGGCCGTCATCATCTCAATCCTCCTCGCGTAAATACTTACGGATAATCTGCGCACACGCGGTTGATATCTTCAGCTCGTTGCGCAACATACAAACACGCTCGGCCTCAAACGAGGAGAGGGAGAAGCTCACGCGAATCTTCGCGTTGGCCCTCACCGTTCTTTTCGCTTTTGTTTTCTTCATTTTGTCCTTTCTAAATTAAGTGCCCCTGTTGTCCTTGCGGGTCGGGGCGCACCCGCTCCACTTCCCTTCTGCCGAAGAAATTATTTGATGCGGTGCGCTAACCTCCAGCGTTCAAAAAAAACGCGCAATGTTGGCCGCTCGGTCGCTGGTTCGCTAACCTTCCGCAGACAAAAAATAAGCGCGTCTTGCACGCTCATTCCTTTCGCCTTGGCGAATTTCTCCACCCGTTTGGCCGAGTGAATCGGCAGGGCGAGCGTCACCTTTCTCATTTTTGATTGCATTTATTTGGTCCTCCTTTTGGCCTCGCGCACACGACGATTTTTCGCCACCTCCTCGGCGATGGCTTCATAGTCCGCCTCGTCAAGGGCCACATCTCGCGTCGCCTCCTCTATCGCGCGAATCAAAGACTCGCGAAAGGAAACATCGCTCGGCTGACCGAATTTTTTCACGGCCTTGGAGATGTCCTCAATGTGGACCAAAAAGCAGAATTTTCGCTTATCTGTCGCCGGCGCATTTGGCATAATAATCTACCTTTGCTTTTTACCTTGTCTTTGAGGCTTTGGCCGCCAGTCAACCCGAGCGCACCCAGTTTCTCCTTTACGCCGCATATTATACCACAAGGTGCGCTCACCTGTCAAGGGGGAAAATACACTTTTTTTGCTTTTTTTTGCATTGGCATTTTCGGCCGAAATATGGTATAATATACGGCGTTGACTGATGCTAGGTAGGACACTCTATAGGACAGATTGCGTATTATGGCCACCTCGGGCCCAGCCAGCGTGTGCTGGCGGCCGCGTAAAAGCGGCCCGGGACGGGTGGAAGCTCCGTGCGCCGTCTCCCCCGCTCCCCTTGGGGTGCAAAAGGGCACGGGTTCAAATCCCGTCGGTCCGACCATCAAAAAAAGGCCGCAAATGCGGCCTCCCGCGAATGTTCGTGGGGGTTGGGAAGGAGCTCGGCCGAGCCGAGATTAGGACACGATTAGGACAGGTATAAATGCGAAAAAAGAAAACGAACGAGCGCGTCAAGCCCCACGGATGCGTGTTTGATAATAATGGGTATTGGTATGTCGCCGTGCGCTTGCCGGCGGACACCAAGCGGAGGAAATATCCCCTGTGCGCCCCAAATTCGCCAACGGCGATGAAGAGCGACAGGCCGAAGGAGCTCGCAATAGAGGCCGCGTCTCGCCTATGGGAAGAGGCCTGCGCCGCCCAGCGCGTCGCCCCGACCGACGCGCGAACGGTGGACGATGTCTGCTCTGCATACTTGGATTATGCGGCCGTATACTACCACGGCGGCCACGAGTTATCAACGGTCACCTGTGCCCTGCGGGTCTTCCGCGCCTTATACGGCCGCAGGCCAATTGGCGATATCGTGCACACCGACCTATTGCAGGCACGAGAGGCCCTCGTCCGCAAGGGGCTGGCCCGGGTCACCGTGAACCGATATATTGGGGTTATAACCAATCGCCTCGCTCCGTGGGCCTTTGATACGGGCATAATAAGAGCGGCCACAAAAGCCGAGCTCACTCCAGTATCGCCTCTCAAGGCCAATAGGTGCGCCGCCCGAGAATGCGCTCCTGTGCGCCCCGTGGCCGACGATATCGTTGATAAAACGCTGGCCTGCCTACCACCCAATCTTGCCGCGATGGTCCGTGTCCAGCGGTTGACAGGGATGCGCCCAGCCGAGGTGTGTCAGCTAAATTGGCCAGCCATTGATACTAGCACCATCCCGTGGGTCTATCGGCCCGAGCATCACAAAAACGAATGGCGGGGGCAGCCTCGGGCCGTTTGTATCGGCCCTCGGGCCCGGGCCATATTGCGGCAATATACCAGCACTAAATATCCCTTTTCGCCGCTGGCCGCGATTGCGGAGAGGCTGGCCGCCCGTGGCCACAAGGAAATAACCGATGCCCCCCTAGGTCGCCGTGTTGGGGAGCGGTGGACGCGTGAGGCCTATACCCGCGCAATCAACCGGGCCTGCGCCCGAGCAGGGGTTGAAAGCTGGGCCCCGAATCGCCTGCGCCACGCGTTCGCAACGGAGGTTCGCCGTGCGTTTGGGGTGGACGCGGCCCGGGCCGTATTGGGGCACTCCACGGGGGCGAAAATAACCGACCGATATTCGTTTGAAGCGGCCATTGACGAGGCCGTAAAATTGGCCACGCCAGCGGTTGAATCCTTGGGCTGACCGCTGGACGGCCGCAATACCCCCACGGCCGTAAATATGCCCACTAGGAGGCCGCGTGCGGCCGTTTCGCCCCTAGAGAGTGTATTTATGCGCCCCAGCCCCCCAGCCTCCCAAAGCGAAAAAAGCGGGGGGTATTGCACCCACCCGCCATTTGGCCGCTTGCGCCCCCGCGAATTTTACGCCGGGTCGTCGTCAAAAAGCGACAAATGAATCCAGCCATCAACAAGGGCTTCAACCGGGACGAAGAGGAAATGGGCCATCCCAATTGCGGTGTCGTAAAATATCCCAACGGCCGAGGTTGAAAAGCAATCCTGCAAAATGCTCGTCAGGTTTTCTTTGTTCGCCCCCGGGCCGTCGTATACCAGCCGCTCGCCACCGTTTGGGTCAAAAACATCCACCCGGAATGTGTTATAATCCTCCATAATGAGGTCCTTGGCCACCTCAAACGAGATGAGCCTCTGTTGGGGAATCATCAACGCCCGCACTTTTTTTTCAGTTTCCATTTTTACTTACCTTTCGTATTGTGGGCTTGGTGGCCGTTTTGACCGCCCAGCCCGGGTTATAATTTTATTTCTTCGCCGTCTTGCCAGCGTTGGTCAACCTACCAATGTTGTCATTATCAAACTCGGCCACGGCCGCATCAACATCAATCGGCCGTCCCGGGCCCTTGGGGGGGCGCATCAAGGATTGCGCATATACCCAATCAATATCGCGAAGGGTGCGCCACCGCGGAATTATCGGCAAGGCACGCCCGATAAGGTTGAGGACAAACACCCCAATGTAAGACCCCTCGGCCGTCCACGCGGCCCTCCCTTGGCCAACTGTCAACCGCTCAACAAAATCAAGACCGTGATTCTTGGGGATGATAATAACCCGCAAGTCGCCAAATTCATCCCGCTGGACCTCAATGGTCGTCGTGGAGTTGATTTTGGCCTTCCACCAACAAAACGCGCCGTCGCCCACATTCTTGCCGGCCGCATCAAATTCGCGCCCATCCTCTTGGTCGCATTTCCACCGCAGGGCTTTCAAAGCCGTATCTGTGATGGTGTGTTTGAACCCGCCCATATTATCGCCTGCAAATACTAGCTTCATTTTTTACTCCTTTCTTTATTAGGCCGTCAATGCCGTGCGGAGGTTGAGCACCTTTTGCAGGGCCGCGTTCGTTTCAACCCACAAGGCCTTGGCCTTCCACGCCTTGGCCGTTGGATTCCCATCCTCAACCGCGGCCCGATAGACCGCGTATTGCTCTGCCGCCAAGATGAAACTCTCAACGGCCTCGCGCATCGCTTTTTTTGTTTCGTTCATTTTTTCTTACCTTCCCGGGCTTGCGCCCGATTGAGTTTTTGTTTCTTGAGGCCGCCCGACCACGCGTTGCGCCGCGTGCGCCTATTGGCCTCTCAACGCC
>CAZWGJ010000005.1:0-45117 GCA_964633375.1 uncultured Desulfovibrio sp. | reverse complement strand
TGTAGCAAACTTTCTTTTGGGAGGGGGCTGTTTCTCATGCTGCCCCCTCTTTTTGCGTTTCTTCCGTCGTCCTTGGCATCGATTTGCTGCCTGGGGAAGATGCCGGGGATGAATGGACAAAAGAAGAGCACTGCCTTTTTTGCAGCAGTGCTCTTGCCTTTTGGTTGATTTTTCGTTTGTCCTTAAGGCTGGCTCTTAAGGGCGGTTGCTTTTGCACAAGGGGAGGATTAGTCCTTGCCGTGTTCGTCTTCCCACTTTTCGTTCAGCTGGGCGCGAAGCTTGCGGGACAGCTTGAAGGTGGCGACAATACGTTCCGACAGCATCATCTTTTCGCCTGTTTTTGGATTGCGGCCGGGACGCGGCTGCTTCACCTTTGCTTCAAATTTTCCAAAGCTTGAAATCAGCACTGCCTTGTCCTCTGCCAGGCCTTGCTTAATCAGGGTAATAATCTCTTCGACACATCTTCTAGCTTCGTCAACAGTGAGTCCTGTGGCCTCTCTGACATTGTTTATAATGTCAGCCTTGACCAAGGTTTGACCTGTCTTGATGGTAACAGGTTTACGCCTAACTTTTGTAGTCATGCCAGCAGTCCTCCTTGATGGTGCTGTGTAACAACTTGTATTTTGTCTTATTTATAAAAAAAGTCAAGGGGTAAAAAGATTTAGCAACGATTGCTTGACCATGAAGAAGGAAAAATATGGCACAAAAAAGAGAGCAGCACCGGGTGCATTTTGAAGGTGTCGTGCCATGCGCAATGCCTCCTGCGTTGTAACGATATGGCACCTTCAAGAGTGTGGCAGCTGCGGCTTGTTCGGAGCGGGCTCCTTACTTTGCGTCCCTGGCATTCGCCTCTTTGGATGCGTCATCCTTGGGATGGAATTCCTTAAGACGTATAGTGACCTGCTCCAGGTGAGGCTGCATGACCGTCATGCCGTCTGGTATGCGGAGGTGGACAGGGACCTCTTCTGTTTCGTCGTCATCCAGGTCAGCCGGCGGGATGACGGATATCTTGAGCTGGTTGAGGTAGGCGCTGTTCTTTGCAAGCGCCTCCGGGACTTCAATGGTCAGCATCGTCTCATTGGGGGTGACCACGTACTTTTCAGGGGCTTCAGAGGTGATTGAAAGAGGGTATTTGTGGTCCAGCAGCACGCGCTTGCTCGTGATGGTGTAGGAGACGTTGACGCTGCTGGGGGTTACAGTCACAAGCCCCGGTGCGTCAAGGGGGAGGCTCTGCTGGATTTTGGTGCCGGAACTTCGTGAGTCCACTTCCAGGGGAAGCCTCAGGCCGGTGAGCTCCGAGACAAGGTTTTCGGGCCCGCGCACTGTGACGGAGGACGGGGCGACGGTGATGTTGGAAACGGTGACAGCGCCCTTGCGCAGGGTGGACTTGACTTCAGGCTGGACTGGTATGGTCCGCTCTATGACGTGGTCTGCCTTCACCACCAGGCGCGGCGGCTGGACGTCCAGCACGTCAAAGGCACGGTAGTAGCCGGACAGCTTTTCAGCTGTGAGCGGCACGACGGTTACGCCCTTCTTGATGTGCGACAGGTCAATCTGCTGGCGCAGATGGCGGGTGGATATGCCGCGAAGGAGCGCATCCGGACCCTTGAGGCGCACGGTGATGGTGCGCTGCAGACCGTCCGTGACAATAAGGTTCTTGGGAATGCCTATATAGTCCATATTGACGTCCAGCTGCATTTCAATCCTGTCGCGCACGCTGACCATGTACCAAAGGCCCGTCGCAATGCAGACTGAGAGCAGTATGGAGAAAATATGGAGTGACAACTTATTGTTTTTGCTAGAGAAGCTCATGGAAAAGCTCGTTAGATAAGCTCGTTGAGGGCGTTCCTCAGTTTGGTGGAGTTCAGGTTGCGTATGAGAATGCCCTTGCGTGCAAGGCTGATTTCACCGCGTTCTTCGCTGACTACCACAACAGTGGCATCCGATTCTTCTGTAATGCCGAGAGCCGCCCTGTGGCGCGTTCCAAATGCCTGTCCCTTTGCCTCGGCCAGCGGCAGGATGCAGGCTGCAGCCCAGATGCGCGTGCGGCTGACAATGACGGCTCCGTCATGGAGCGGCGCCTTGGGATAGAAGATGTTTTTGAGCATCTGCCTGGAAAGCCTGGCGTCTACAAGAATGCCCTCGCGCTTGATCATGTCGTCCAGGCGCATGTTGCCCTCAATGACGATGAGTGCTCCGATGCGGGCCTTGGCCATGTCCTCGCAGGCTGTCACGATCTCTTCCATGCCGTCGGCCTTGATGGATTTCCTCTTGAAGAAGGAGGAGGCTCCTATTTCACCCAGGGCCTGCCGTATGTCCTGCTGGAAGATGATGACAATGACAAGGAAGAGGGAGGAGAAGATGTGGTCAAGTAGCCAGGACAGCGTGTAGAAGCCCAGCGTCCTGCTGGCAAAAAACATGAAGGCCAGGATAAAGAGGCCGGTCAGGACAGCCAGCGCCCTGGACCCGCGCAGATGCTGAATGACCTGGTACAGGAGAAGGCTGACAAGGGCTATGTCGCATATATCTCTCCAGTCGAGGAAAATACGGTCAAACAGTAAAGTTTCCATAGGAAGAGTACCTGAGCCGGACTAGCGGGTCGTCTGAGTCGTTATAGTCGTGCTGGCTGCCGCAAGCGTCTGCCTGGATGCTGCCAGGCGCACCTGAAGTCAGCGGCAGGAAGGGCCTGCAATGGCATTGCAGAGCACCAGCGTGTCCCTTGTGGCAGGCACGTCGTGCACGCGGTGCCAGAGGTATCCTTTTGTGAAGCAGAGCGCCGTGGCAGTCTGCGTGGCCTGCCGCCTTGCCTCAACATCCAGCCCCAGCAGATCCTTGAAGACAGATTTCATGGAGAGCGCCATGAGGGAAGGGCGTCCAAGGGATGCCCAGGCTTCAGGATGAGCCATCAGAGCAAGGTTGTGCCCGCATTTTTTGCCAAAGCCTATGCCAGGGTCGAGCAGGATGTTCTCCTCAGGCAGTCCTGCCCGCACAAGCCTGTCCATATGGCAGGCAAAGAAGGCTGTGACCTCGTCCAGCACATTGTCGTAGTGCGGGGCGTCCTGCATGGTGGAAGGATTCCCCTGGCAGTGCATCAGCACATACGCAGGCTTGTACTGGACAAGAACATCCAGGAGCGCCGGGTCAAAGGAGCAGGCAGAGATGTCGTTGATGACCTCTGCCCCGTGCTCAAGGACGGCCGCAGCCGTCGCCGCATGGTAGGTGTCAACAGAGAGGGGCACACCCTCTGCACTGAGCCTGTCTACGACAGGCAGGAGGCGGGAAAGCTCTTCTTCTGCCGCAACAGGAGTCGCACCGGGTCTTGAGGACTCGGCGCCAAGGTCAACAAGATCAGCCCCGTCCTGGACCATCTGCAGGGCTTTTTTGACGGCAGCATCCGTGCCGTCAGCCCTGCTTGAGGCATAGAAGGAATCCTGGTTGATGTTGACTATGCCCATGATTCCGGCTGCCCCGGCAAAGGTGATGCATCTGCCGGCGCTGTGCCAGGAAGGTGAGGGAGCCATAGGGACAATCTCCTCTGACAGCTCTTCAGGACTGCGGCTTGGAAACTGAGGGGGCTGCCTAGTCCTTGTGCTCAGCGTCTTTTCCCTTGTCCTCCGAGGCTGGCTGGGCAGCCTCAAAGGTGAAGTCGCCGTCATTTTGCTGGGTGGCGGGTTCATCCGCTTTTTCAGCGGGTTCTGCCGGCTTCTGCTTGTTTTCCACAGGCGGCAGCTCCTTGCCCTCCACCAGAAGGTCGAGCTCCTTGCCGTCAATGGACTCGCGGCTCATGAGGGCCTCGGCCACCTTGTGCAGAACGTCTATGTTGTCGCTGAGAAGCTTGCGGCAGCGGTCGTGGGCATTGTGGAGGATGTCGTGCACTTCCTTGTCCACAAGCTGGGCTGTGTCCTCGCTGTAGTTCTTGCTCTGGACCCACTCGCGGCCGATGAAGACTTCCTGTCCTGATTCGCCGATGGTGATCGTCCCGACAGCGTCGTTCATGCCCCATTCGCAGACCATCCTGCGGGCTGTGGTGGTGGCACGCTCTATGTCGTTGGAAGCACCTGTGGTGACGTCGCCGAAGACAAGCTCTTCAGCCACGCGTCCGCCGAGCATGACAACCAGGGAGTTCAGCAGGTACTCCTTGCTGTAGCCGTGCCTGTCTTCCTCCGGCAACTGCATGGTTATGCCAAGAGCCTGTCCGCGGGGGATGATGCTCACCTTGTGGACGGGATCGGTGTTGGGAAGCAGCTTGGCGCAGAGCGCGTGGCCGCCTTCATGGTAGGCAGTGATGCTCTTGTCTTTTTCAGACAAAATCATGGAGCGGCGCTCCCTGCCCATGATGATCTTGTCCTTGGCGTATTCAAAGTCCTGCATGGTGACCAGGTCCCTGTTGTCCCTGGCTGCCTGCAGTGCTGCCTCATTGACCAGGTTTTCCAGGTCGGCGCCGGAAAAGCCGGGCGTGCCTGAGGCTATGACGCCGAGATCGACGTCATTTGCCAGCGGGGTCTTCCTGCTGTGGATGGTCAGGATCTGCTGCCTGCCCTTCTTGTCGGCTGTCGGCACGACGACCTGCCTGTCAAAGCGGCCCGGGCGGAGCAGCGCCGGATCCAGCACGTCGGGGCGGTTGGTGGCGGCGATGATGATGACGCCTTCATTGGCTTCAAAGCCGTCCATTTCCACCAGCATCTGGTTCAGGGTCTGCTCGCGCTCGTCGTTGCCGTTGCCAAGGCCTGCGCCGCGCTTGCGGCCGACTGCGTCAATTTCGTCGATGAAGATGATGCAGGGGGCGTTTTTCTTGCCCTGGGCAAAGAGGGAGCGCACACGGGAGGCGCCGACGCCCACGAACATTTCGACGAAGTCAGAGCCGGAGATGGAGAAGAAGGGGACGCCTGCCTCGCCGGCCACGGCTCGTGCCAGCAGGGTCTTGCCGGTTCCTGGAGGGCCTACCAGAAGGCAGCCCTTGGGAATGCGTCCGCCAAGCCTGGTGAACTTCTTGGGGTTGGACAAAAATTCGACGACTTCCTGCAGCTCGTCCTTGGCTTCATCGACGCCTGCCACGTCGGCAAAGGTGACGCGCTTCTTGCCGACCTGGTTGAGCAGCTTGATTTTGGTGCGTCCCAGGGGGAAGCCTCCTCCGCCGCCGGCTCCGCCCTGCATCTTGCGCATGTAGTAGACCCAGACTGCCAGGAGTATGAGCAGGGGGAAGGCGGAGATCATCAGGGAGATGTACCAGGGCTCCTCGGCAGGAGCCTCAGCCTTGACGTTCACCTTTTTGGCGAGAAGCTTGGGGACAAGGGTGTCGTCCCTGGGGATGAAGGAAGAGATTTTTGTGCCGTCTGTGGTGGTCGCAGTGAGATCCTGTCCCTGTATTGTCACAGCTGCTATCTGCCCATTGTCTACGCGGGACAGAAAATCGCTGTAGGAGATCTTCTGCTTGTCCTGCTGCAACGGCTGCTGCTGGAACAGGTTGAAGAGAATCATCGTGCCGGTGATGATGAGAACCCATACGATGACATTGCGGGAAAACTGGTTCAATGTATCTGGACCTCCGTGCAGGCACCTGCGTGCAGGACGTAGTCTAAAGTGAAATACGGTAAATAAGGAATATAGATCCTGTCTTGCGCGTCGTCAACGAGCCCAAAATAGATCTGTAAAGAATATCAAGGGGTAAGACGTGCATTTGCTTCCTTGGAAGAGGCAGGATGCGTCTTGGGGGCAGCAATGGACGGCACTGCCTGGCCTGACCTTTGCAGGAAGGGGCGGGAAAGGGCTTCCCTGCCTAGTAAAATGTGGCCTGAAGGGCATAAGTCAACACAGAAGCCCCTGGATTAAGGCACAACGCCTGTTGCTGCTGTGGGCAGGAAGCAGTACTTATGCGGCATTGCCTGCTTTAAAACCGCCCCATATGAAAACAGGATGCGTGGAGAGTGTCTGTCTGACTATATCTTGAAGCTTTTCGACAGGGAGCTGATTCGCTTCTCTGCCAGGCCTATGGGCCGTACTCCTCAAATTGCCATACAGGATATTGATGCAGGGGCGCTCTCCCTCATGCCGCTGGGGATGGAGGTGAGCAGCAGAGGCCTTGCCAGCTGGCTGAAGCACAGAATAGTGCCCAGAAACAGGCTCTGTGTGTCTCCGTTCCTGTCCAGGTTCGGACTGTCTGAAAACAGCACTATGGGCATTATTGGCCTCAGCAGAGGGCTTTCCCTCAACGACAGCTACTGGGTTGTTCCCGACAAGTTCACCAGGACATTCGCCGAGTGCAATCTGTACGACCACAAGCTGAGCGAGGCTGCGGCATGGATCGCCCTTACAGGAAACGGCAGCTCCGTCCGCACCCCTTTTGTGCCAATCCCCGAGTTCACGACGCACGGCATGCTTCCCAAGTGCTGGCGCAGGCAGAATGGCGGCATCTGCCTCTATAAGCGCGGAACTGAGGGCTCGTTCAAAATGGGCAACGAGCCCTATTCCGAATACTATGCCTGGCAGGCTGCTGAAATCCTTGGTGTCAGAGCTGTTCCCTACACGCTCACCAAGTGGAAGTCGGTGCTCTGCTCCAAGTGTGAGCTGTTCACCAGCAAGGAGCTTTCCTATATGTCCCCGCCGGCAATGTTGTCACGCATGGCGGCATAGAAGCTGTTTTTGCGTATTGCCAAAAGCTTGGGCCGGCCTATACGGATAGGCTTGAGGATATGTTCGTCTATGATGCCGTCATCGCCAATACGGACCGTCATCTGGGAAACTTCGGCTTTCTTGTCGATGCTGCCTCCAATACTATCGTCAGCCCAGCCCCGTTCTTTGACCATGGCAATTCGCTTTTCAATTATGCCGTCCCGGAGCATATGGAGAGCAGGCAGGCTTTTCTTGCCTATGCGGACAAGCTGCTGCCTGCCTGTTACGACGATTTCTTCACTGTGGCTCAGGCTTGTGTCAGGCCAAGGCATCGTGAGGGGCTGCGCCGTCTGCTGGATTTCAGGCTGAAAAGGCACCCCCGCTACAATCTTCCCCCGAAGCGTCTGAAGCTTGTTGAGTTTGCTGTACAGATGCGGGCTGCCCGCCTGCTGGAAAGCCGGTGTGACGGCAAAAGGGAACTAAAATTCTGACAGAAGGAAGAGCGACAGCCCGCGCTGCTGCGCAGGCGACGAAAAAGGAGGCCGGACGAAGCGACCTCCTCATAGTTGTCATTGCAGTCTGACGTGCGGGATTATACCACTATTCCCCGCCGATCAGCCCGTGTCTTATATCCCAGCTGCCGTCCGTGTCTCCAATAAACTGCATGGGAAGCTGGTCTTTTCTCGAGTCGTCCTTGCCCCAGGATACCCAGAGGTATCCTTCGAAAACCATCATTTCCCCCGCAGGAGTCGTTATATTCACCGAAGATGCGCCCAAGGTTCTGGTAACTGTGGTTCCCTCTTCACAAAAAGCCCACATGTCCTTTGCTGCGTCATAGCTCATCATGCAGGGAACTTCAAAAGTCTGGCTCGAGCGGCGATCCTCTACAAGAGCAAGAGGCTCACTTCCCTCGATTGGTTTAGGCATGGAGACAGTCAATCCGTTTGCGGAATACGCCAGCTGAATGAGACCGATCACATCTCCTGCATCGATGACCAAGGTGCCTTTTTCTCCAGGGTAGATCAGACCTGCCGGCGTATTGACACAGGCGTCCTGCTCCTTAATCTTCTGCAGTTTGTCAGAACCAACTGTGGTGAACTCCCACACTTTTTGCTGCGGATTATACATAACTTCTTCAGCGTTAATCGTCTTTCCTGTAGAGATTATTGTAATTTTTGCCAGAGGCTCTTCTGCATAAGAAATGCTGGCAGAGATGCAGCAGGCAAAAACAGCCAGCAGTACTGCATTGAGATACTTTGCGAGTTTCATCACGACTCCTTTGGTAGTTCTTCTGGTAACTATAGTGCATCAGGCTGTACAACTCATGGTTGGCAGCCATTTTGCTGTGCAGAAACTGACAGCTTGTGTGCCAGCAGCATCAAAATGTGGTGTTTTTAGGTTGAGAAGTGAATGATAATACAGTTGGTATATAAGATATATATTTTTTTACTTAAGGTAATTAAGGTTTTATGTCAACAAGGGAGCGTTTTATGCACAGGAGCCAAGCTGCCTGCAGACCTGCACGGGCATGAAGGGGATTAAAGAGCGCAGGCTGGCCGGGGCAGGCAGCAACAAAAAAAGGACTTTGCTGCCTTGCGGCAAAACAAAGTCCATTGCTTGCGTTTAAGTGGCGGAGAGGGTGGGATTTGAACCCACGTGCCCTATCTCTAGGACAACTCGATTTCGAGTCGAGCTCGTTACGGCCACTTCGATACCTCTCCGCGGCAGGTAAGAAATTGCGCCGGCCCTTCTCAGGAAGAACCGGCGCAAAGAAAATTTGTGGCGTCTCCAAGCGGATTTGAACCGCTCTTAGCGACGTGAGAGGCCGCTGTCCTAACCGGATAGACGATGGAGACGTAATCCGTGGAAAGACTTGTAGAGGATTACGGCTTTTCTGTCAACAGAAAATTTAACCTTTCCTCAAATTCGTCATTTACTTGTCGGGATGAATGGTGAGCACCGGCACTTCGGAGTTCTTGACGATCTTTTCGGCAACGGAGCCGAAGAGGATGCGGTCGATGCCCTTGCGGCCATGGGTGCCCATGATGATCATGTCAACGCCATCACGTTTGGCCTTGGCCAGGATTTCGTCGGAGGCGTAGCCAACGAGCACTTCGGTCTTCACATTGATGCCGGCGAAGTGGGTGGCGCAGAAGTCCTGCATGCTGGCCTGGGCACCGTTGACGATCTCGCTCACGAAAGCGTGGATGTCAGACTGGGGCACCTTGAAGCCGGTGTACTGGCTTAAGGTGGGGGCGACATACACAACGAAGAGTTCTGCGTTCAGCTTGCTGGCGAACAGAGCGGCGTACTCAGCAACCTGAGCGCTGTGCTCGGACAAGTCGATAGCACAAAGAATCTTTTTAACATCAGCTGCCATAGTTATTCTCCAAATAGGATGAAAGTTCCCTGCAAGAGGGCAAATTTATATATCTTGGCTGTCCTGCCGCCATGCAGCCTCCGGCAAGAGGATGCGGCGCCAAGCCAACCGTCCCGCGAAAAAGTAGGCAAAGATGCAACTTGTACATCTTTACGAGAATATAATAAGTCAGGATGGTAAGAAAGACAAGATCAAGAAGGCGGTCTGAAGCGTATTTTATGAGTTCCAGTGCTTCAGGACCGTCTGTCTGTTTTCCTCAAGGGCTGCAGAGACGGCTGCCGGTACATACTCGTCTATGGGGCGGCCTGCAAGCCAGCATTCACGGATGAGCGAGGAGCTGATGGGCACAACCGGAACAGGCTGAAAAAGCACAGAGGCGGATCCAACCTGCATGCAGAGCCCCTCGCTGGTAGCGGGGGAGGCGCATGACGCAGAAGGCCACATGGTCTTTGTGAGCTCTGCAAACTTGCCTGTATGGTAGTGCTCCCTGGAAATGACAAGCAGCGTTGCCCTTTCCGGCAGGTGCAGCCCGTTGTGCCAGGTGGGGAGCTGGGCATAATCCTCAATGCCCAGGATAAAGAAGAGCCTCTGCCCCGGAGCAAGCTTTTCCTGCAGAAGGCCAAGCGTGTCCCAGGTGTAGGACGGCGTGTCCCTCTCTCCTTCCATGGTGGAGCAGGCAAGCCAGGGATAGGGCGCTATGGCAGAGCGCACAAGCTCAGCCCTTAGGGGGAAGGGCAGCATATGCTCTTCCGGCTTGTGCGGCGGATGGGCGCTGGGCAGAAAGGTAATGGTCCCTATCAGCTTGTGCAGCGCCTCATGCAGCGCCAGTGCCAGGCGCAGGTGCCCCAGATGGACAGGGTTGAAGCAGCCGCCAAGGACTGCCTGGCCGCAGCCTTCCTCCCATGCCTGGCTTGTGGGCGTGGAAGACGCTGCCATCAGGAGCGGATCTGTCCTTCGCCCAGCACCACAAACTTGGTGGTGGTGAGCTCGGTCACGCCCATGGGGCCGTAGGCGTGCAGCTTGGAGGTGGAAATGCCTATCTCCGCCCCAAGTCCCAGCTGGCCGCCGTCATTGAAGCGGGTCGAGACATTGACGCCCACCATGCTGGCATCAACGCGGCGGACAAAGTCCTGCGCGTGCTGAAGCGTGTTGGTGATGATGATGTCCGTATGGTTGGAATTGTACCTGGCTATGTAGGCTACAGCCTCATCCATGTCCTCTACGACCTTGACCGCCAGGATGAGGTCGTGGAATTCCATGCCCTTGTCTTCGTCGACCATGGGCTGCGCTGACGGTCCCAGCAGGGGCAGGGACTTGGGACAGGCATGGAAGGAGACTCCTGCTGCGCCAAGCTTTTCGCCTATGGCGGGCAGCACCTTCTCTGCCATGTCCTTGTGGACAAGCAGGCATTCAAGGGCATTGCAGACGCCGGGGCGCTGCACCTTGCTGTTGAAGATGATGTTCAAGACCATGTCGGGGTCTGCAGTGACGTCTACATAGGCATGGCAGACGCCCTTGTAGTGCTTGAGCACCGGCATGGTGGCAGCCTCGGTCACAGCCCTGACAAGCCCTTCTCCGCCGCGGGGGATGATGACGTCAATGTACTCGTCCATGTGGCAGAGTTCGGTGACGATTGCGTAGTCCTGGTTCTGCACAAGCTGGGCTGCATCGGCAGGAAGTCCGGCTTCGGTCAGCGCCTGCTGCAGAAGGGAGGCGAGGTACCTGTTGGAGTTGGCTGCTTCCCTTCCGCCGCGCAGGATGACGGCATTGCCGGCTTTGAGGCAGAGGATGGCGGCATCAACGGTGACATTGGGCCTGGCTTCATAAATCATGCAGATGACGCCGAGCGGCACCCGCATCTTGCCGACCAGGATGCCGTTGGGGCGCTGCCACTGCCTGTCCATGGCGCCGATGGGATCGGGCAGGGAGGCTACGTGCAGGCAGGCTTCATGCATGTCCTGGATAATGGCTGCAGTGAGGGTCAGCCTGTCCATCCTTGGCTGGTCCAGCTCAAGCTTGCGGGCTTCGTCCAGATCCTTCTTGTTGACGGACAGAATGTCCTTCCTGTGATCCATGAGCAGGCGGGCCATGTTCTGCAGAAAGCGCTCCTTGGCCTTGGCCGGTGCGGCTGCCAGGATGCGGGAGGCTGCCTTTGCCTTTTCGCACATTTCCCGTGTTGACTGTATGGACATGCTGAGTTCTCCCTGTACTCTTAAAGGGGCGTGAATGAAGATGGCAACTCCTGTAAAGGTGCCTTTTTCTTACCAGATTGTCCAGCTGGCAGCGCCTCTTCAGCAGGAACTGAATCCCTGCTTGAAATGAAGGGGAAAAGGGTTGAAAATAGCGCACTCAGTCGTTTGCTGCCTTTGTTTTGCCCAAGAGCCTCTGCCCTTGTTCCGGCTTGTGCTCCACAGGCGCCTTTGCCGTGCCTGGCGAGGGATTTTAGCGTGAAGATTTTTTCCTCAATTCTGTCTGCCTTCCTGCATGGAGAAGGCCCCGAGGACCACAAGCAGGTCTTTGGGCGCTTCTGTCTTTTTTTGGTAGTTGAAATAGCCTTCTTCTCTCTGCTGTTTCACTGCATCATGCAGTATGAGGGACGCACCTTCTCCTGGGTGACAGGCGTGTACTGGACCATGACGGTCATGACCACGCTGGGTTTTGGGGACATCACCTTCAATTCAGACTTAGGCATGCTCTTTTCGATTCTGGTCCTTATGGCCGGCATTGTCTTCTTCCTTATCCTCCTGCCCTTCACCTTCATCCAGCACCTGTACATCCCTCTTATGGAAAAACAGAAGAAGGGAATGGTGCCAAGGCAGCTTCCGGACAAGACCAGCGGACATGTGCTTGTTGTCGGAACCAACCCCATCGCCCTGAACGTTGCCCGGACCCTGGCCAGGTACAGCATGCAGGCCATCATCCTCTGCGGCGAGCTGCAGAGCGCCCTGCAGCTCATAGGGCAGGGCTACAGGGTTGCCCTGGGCGAGTACGACGACAAGGAAACCTATCAGAAGCTCAGGGCCCAGGATGCAGCTGCGCTGGTTGTGATGGACACGGACGTCCGCAGCGCCAACATTGTCTTCTCTGCGCATGAAGCCGCCCCTGAGCTTTCCATCATAGCCGGCGTGGAAAGGCTGGCAGCCAGGGATATCCTGCGCATGGCAGGATGCAGCCACTGCTTCCATTTCTACAGCCTGCTTGGAGAGGCCCTTGCCAGGCGCGTCCTGCATGCGCACCAGGGCGTCAGCCCCCTGGGGCATTTCGGCCGCCTGGTGGTGGCAGAAGCCCCTGTCATGCGCACGCCCCTGGCAGGCAAGACCCTGCTGACAAGCGCCATCAGGCAGACGTCGGGCGTCAGCGTCGTGGGCGTCTGGGAGCGCGGCGTCTTCAGCCTGCCCACAACCGAGACCGTCTTCGGGCACAGCACCGTGCTTGTCGTGGCAGGTACGGAGGAACAGACTGAAGCCTTCAACCACATGCTGAGCAGCATGGAGGAGTCGCCTGCAGAGCAGGGTCCGGTCATCATTATCGGCGGAGGCCGCGTGGGGCTTGCCGTAGCCCGCAGCCTGTCGCGCAGGGGAACGCCCTGCGTCATCGTGGACAGGAAGCCCGACATCCAGACGGACAAGATACCGCTTGTCTGCGGCGATGCCTCCAACCAGGCGGTGCTGGAGCAGGCCGGCATGAAGAAGACGCCCTCCATCATCGTGACAACCCACGACGATGACGCCAACATCTATCTGACGATCTACTGCCGCCGCCTGCGCCCGGATGTCCAGATAATCAGCCGTGCCTCCCTGGACCGCAACATCAACGGCCTGCACATGGCAGGTGCCGACCTTGTGCTCTCGCTTGCCTCCCTGGTCAGCGCCACCATCATCAACCTGCTTTCCCCCAACCGCATCCTTATGCTCAATGAAAGGCTTTCTGTGTTCAGATACACCATTCACGGCAAGCTGGCTGGCAAAACCCTTATGGAAAGCGGCATACGCAATGAGACCAGATGCTCCGTGCTGGCTGTCTACAGGACGGACGGCACCTCCTTCATCAACCCCAATGCTGCGCATACTTTGCAGATGGGGGATGTCATGTACCTTATCGGCGACAATGCCGCGCAGAAGCTCTTCGGCGAGATTTACGGCATAGACAGCGACCTCAAGGCTGGACACACGGTTCCTGTGTGGAACAGCGCCTCGGCAGCCTACAAGGTAGAGTAAGCCAATACCCGTCCTGTTCTGCTCACAGAGGCAGCTTAGCGGCCGAGGCGGGCGCGGCGCTTGGCACGCTTCTTTGCCATCTTGTCCTTCTTGGCAGAGGAAGGCGCGGCATCCTTTGCCTTCTGCTCCTGCTGTCCGTTCTGCTCATTTTTCTCATCCTGCTCCATTGCCTGCTGGACGGCATCATTGAGCCAGGCGCCGTCCAGCGTTCCCCACTCCTCCTCGTCAGAGGGGGCGATGGCCTGAGCGCTGCCGGAATCTTCAGGTGCTGCAGGTGCGCTTTCTTCCTGGCTGCCTGATGGGGCAGAAGCCTTGTCCGCAACAACCCGACCGGACCTTCTGGCTTCCTCAAAGATGCTTTCGCGCAGTTTGGCGATGGCTTCGCCTTTCTCCGTGCCCTTCAGCTTTCTGGCCCTGGTGATGTAGACCTTCAGCGTGCGCTCCGTGAGCTCGATGCCCCTGTTGGCCAGCAGCTTCAGCACGCCCTTGATGGAGCCGCAGCGCTTGTGCAGGAAGTGCTCAATTTCATCAAGGAGAAGGGCCACCATCTGGGCGCCGGAAAAGACTTCGGCATCCAGCTCGATTCTGGCATTGCAAAAATCGTCGCAGAGAGTCAGGAAAGCACTGCCAGAATGTTTCCTTTTGTCATTTTTTCTGCTGGAAGCTTCGGCAGCGGCTTCGGTCTGAGAGGCGGCGGAACAAAGAAGGTTTCTCATAGATAACTGCTCCATTTCATTTATGTATTTTGTGTTTAGGAATGAGGCCTTGCTGGTCTTTCCGGAGCAGAGGATAGTACTATCTTTTTGCTGTGTCAATAAGTTTTTCTAACTTTTTTTTGAGACAGGCAAAGCTTGCAGCCGTGCAGGGACACTCAGGATGGGTTCTTCTTGAGAAAGGGCGCAAAAAAGCCCCCAAACTGCCTGCCTTTGGCAGCTGGGGGCTCGAACTTCGTTTTTTTTGTTGACGTCCTGGCTCTTTTAGATGGCGCCAAAGCCCGGGATGCGGTAGCGGCGCTCAAGCCAGTTGAGGAACCAGGTGGCCAGCGTGACCAGCACCAGGTAGTAGGCGCCGACGGCGATGAAGACCTCAGTGAAGCGGAAGGTGTCCGACGCTATCACCTTGCCCTCGCCCATGAGCTCCATGCAGGTGACAAGGTAGGCAAGGGAGGAATACTTGATAAGGTAGATGATCTCGTTGCCGCAGCCGGGCAGGGCGCGCCTGGCTGCCTGCGGGGCTATGATCCAGACGACGGTCTGGAAGGTGGTGAAGCCCATGGCCTTGGCAGCCTTGATCTGTCCGCTGCCAATGGAGAGGAGGGCGCCCCTGACGTATTCTGAATGGTAGGCTGCAGAGCAGATGATGAAGCTGGTGAGGGCTGCCCCGTAGGGCTCAAAGTAGATGCCGAGCTTGGGCAGGGCAAAGTAGATCATCATCAGCTGCACTGCCAGCGGGATGCCGCGGACGACAGCCGTATAGGCGTCGCCCAGCCAGCGCATCCACGGCGTGCCGAAGCCCCTGATGCAGCCAAGCACGAGACCGCCGATGAAGCCGATGATGCCGGCCGGCACTATGAGGGCCAAAGAGACCAGCAGGCCCCTGTTCAAGGCCGGAAGCAGTTCTTCCTGGACAAAGGCGGGATCAAACATTGCCTACTCCATCTCCGAGAGCTTGGTGAAGAAATCGCTGGTCCTGGTCTGGGCGCCGGGCTTCAGCAGTTCGTCAGGCGTTCCCTGTTCAATGATGACGCCGTGCTCCATGAAGAGGATTTCATTGGCCAGGGCGCGGGCAAAGTCCATCTGGTGTGTTGCCATAACCATGGTCATGCCGTTGTGGGCCAGATCGCGGATGACGGCCAGAACTTCGCCGACAAGCTCAGGGTCCAGGGCTGAGGTGGGCTCGTCCAGCAGGATGACGGTGGGATCCATGGCCAGCGTGCGGGCTATGGCGACGCGCTGCTTCTGCCCGCCTGAGAGCTGTGCCGGATAATTGTTGTAGACGCGGGAGAGGCCGACCCTGGCAAGCTCGTCCATGGCGCGCTCCTTGGCCTCCTTTGCCTGCATGCCGCGGACCTTGCGCAGGGCGATGCTGACATTTTCGACGGCAGTCAGGTGGTCAAAGAGGTTGAACTCCTGGAAGATCATGCCCACACGGGCACGGAAGGCGCAGAGCTCCTTCTTGTCGAAGGGGTTCAGCTTCTTGCCTTCCAGGATGATGGAGCCTGAGTCCGGCGGGTTGAGCCAGTTGATGCACTGAAGGAGCGTGCTTTTTCCTGCGCCTGAAGGGCCTATGAGCACCTTTAGCTCTCCGCGGGCGACGCTGAAGGAGCAGTCCGTCAGAATGTGTCTGTCACCAAAGGTCTTGTTGATCTGGCAAACTTCAAGGATAGTCTCATTTTGTGGCATTTAGGCCCCCTTGGCAGCGCCTGCCTGGATGCTTAATCCCGTTGGTATGGCAAGGCTTTCCTCTAGGATGCGCAAAAGCTTAAGCACGATGATGGTAAGGATGAAATAGATGACGCCTGCTGTGGCGTACAGGGCAAGATGCTCATGGGTGCGGGCAGCAATGGCTGCCGTGCGCGCCATTATCTCCTGTGTGCCCAGGACGTAGCAGACAGCGGAGTCCTTGAGCAGGATGGAGTATTCGTTGGCCCAGCCAGGTATGGAAATTCTGAGAGCCTGGGGAAGGATGATGGAGCGGATGATCTGTCCGTCCCGCATCCCCAGCGCCCTGCCTGCCTTCATCTGCCCCTGGGGGATGGAGAGAATGGAGCCGCGGAAAATCTGGGACTGATAGGCTGTGGAGGTGCAGCCCATGACCAGGCAGGATATGATGAAGGGTTCTACGGGCAGTCCCAGGTTGAGGAAGAGGCCGTAGAACAGGAAGAGCAGGACAAGGATGGGGACACCGCGGAAGAACCAGACATACAGAGCAACAAAACGCTTCATAAGCGGCGTTCCGTAGACCTGTGCAACGGCAAAAGGCACTCCCAGGCACAACCCTATGCCAAGGGCGATGCCCACAGCGCCTACTGTGACAAGGCACCCGCCCAGTATAAAGGGCAGTGCGTCAATAATGACTGACAGAGAATGCATGCGGTTCCCCAGGGGAAACGGAGCCCCGTTGCCGGGGCTCCTGAATAATCTGTTCTGCAAGCAGCCTTGCGTTACTTGGTCAGATACTTTTTCTGCAGTTCCTTCCAGATGGGATCTGCCTTGATGAGCTTGTAGCCTTCGTTGATAAGCTTCATCAGCTCGGTGTCGCCCTTGCGGATGGCAACGCCGAAGTCGTCGGGATTGCCGTGGGTGCCGGCGATCTTGACGGCGCTGCCCTTGGCGATGGCGTCATTGGCAGGCAGGCTGTCCATGAGGGCTGCCTGGATGCGTCCGTTCAGAAGATCGGTCACAGCCAGGGGGCAGGAGTCGTAGTTGCGCAGCTCAAAGCCGTAGCCCTTTTCCTTCTGCTCTGTGCGGATGGCTTCGGCCTCGGAGGTGCCGCGCTGCACGCCAAGCTTCAGGCCCTTGGTGGAGAGAATCTGCTCGGGAGTCAGCTTGGAGTCCTTGGCAACCAGGAAGACGCGGGACACCTGCCAGTAGGGCTCGGAGAAGTCCACCTGCTGGCGGCGTTTGTCGGTGATGCTCATGCCAGAGCCGATCATGTCAATCTGCTTGGCAAGAAGGGAGGGGATGATGCCGTCCCATGCCATTGCCTTGTGTTCGATTTTGAAGCCCATCTTGTTGGCTATCCAGTTTAAGCAGTCAACATCGAAGCCGGCAGGGCTGCCGGTTTTTTCATCGATGTAGGCAAAGGGAGGATAGTTGGGATCGATGCCGTTGATGTAGGTTTTCTGTGCAAAGGCCGGAGAGGCGCAGAAAGCCAGGCAGGCAAGAACGAGAGCAAGAATCTTTTTCATAGAATACCCCGTTGATCGTGTTGCATGCCCTCTTTGCGAAGGTGAGAGGGCTCGGCAGATACCGAAAAACAAAGGAATAGCGGATATTTTGCCCTTGCGCAAGAAGACCGGATCCTTTTTTTTGTGCCGGCCTCCCCGCAGTGGAGCAATGGCTATTTGGGTCTGTCGGCTATGGCTGCAGAGATCTGGGCTTCGCAGCACAGCTTGCCGTCCACGTAGGCCTTGGCTTCCATCTTGCAGAGCATGAGCTTGCGGCGGATGTTGGAGCAGTGCAGCTCCAGCCTGTCGCCGGGCATGACCTGGCGGCGCCATTTGACGCCGTCGAGTCCGGTGAAGAGGAAGAGCTTGTTGGAGAAGTCTTCCTTGGCGTCGGAGAGGGCCAGAAGGCCGCCGGTCTGGGCGAGGGCCTCAAGGACAAGGACGCCGGGCATGACAGGAGCGCCCGGGAAGTGCCCCTGGAAGAAGGCCTCGTTGATGGTGACGTTCTTGTAGGCAATGATGTGGTCGCCTGGCACGCATTCAACGACCCTGTCTACCAGAAGAAACGGGTATCTGTGAGGCAGCAGGGACATGATGCGGGCAATGTCCATGGTCTGGGCGGTCTGTTCAGCAGTGTTCTCTGACATGATATCCCTCCTCTAAAGAAGCAGGTAAAACGTTATTTACGAAAAGAGCCCCTGCCCGTCATTCAGGCAGAGGCCCCTGGATTTAAAGCTTTGGTTGGTTACTTCTTTTCGTCTGCTTTCTTTTCGGCAGGCTTGCCGTCCTTCTTGGCAGCACCCTTGGAAGCCTGCTCCTTGTAAAGCTTGTTGACTTCCTGAAGGACGTCCTGGGTGAGGTCCATAGTCTGCTCAGCATACAGGACGCCGCCGGCAGTCACGTCCACGACAAAGTTGAAATTCTTCTTCTGCGCCACGTTGTAGGTTGCATTAAAGACCATGGTCACCATGTCCTGGCGAAGCTTCACTTCGTCCTGCTCCACCTTGCGCATGAAGGTGCGGGACTTCTGGTCGAGTTCCTGCTTGGAGCGCAGGAAGGCAAGCTTGGCATCCTCGGAGGACTTGGGATCCTTCAGCTTTTCGGCTCTCTTGCGGAGCTTCTCGCCTTCGTCCTCAAGGGCCTTGCGTTCCTTGCCGTACTTCTGTTCCATCTGCTCTTTTGCAGCCTTGGCAGGTTCGCTGGTCGTAGCGACTGTCTGCATGTCAACCACGCCGATTTTCAGAGTGGCTGGTGCGGCTGCGGGGGCCGGGTTTGCGGCATCAGCGGCATGTGCTGTGCTCACAGAAAAGACAGCCAAAAACAAGAGTACAAAAAAATTGCGCATGAAAAATGTCTCCTTTCCCTGCTTGCGGGATAGGGCGTACACCATTGGCTGTCAAATGAAAACAGAAGTAAGTGCGCGCCGCAGAAAATCTGCTTCTTTCCATACAGATTTTTAACAGAATGTCAAGTGGTATAGCGCTGATTTCCGCCATTTGCGGGCATATGGCGCAGACCTTTGCACACTGTCGGGAAAGGAGAAAAATCGTCTGCACAAGGCCCCTTTTTTGAGGCAGCGGACGGCCTGTCAGCGGACGGCTTTTGACCGGCCTGCGCCTTTGGAGTTCTGGGCGACGACGCCGGCTGCTCCGGAGTCGGCGCGGCACCAGTTCAGGATGCCGCAGGCAAGTCCGTCTGCCAGGGCCTGCCTGTAGGCTGTTTTCTTCAGCAGTGCGGCCTCCTGACTGTTGGAAATATAGCCTATCTCAGCCAGGACTGAGGGCATAGTGGTTGCAGCCAGCACAAAGAACGGACCCTTGCGGATGGCCTTTTTGCCTTGTGCAAAGCCGCTGTCGGAAACAGTTGCAGCCAGCCCGTTGTTGACCATGAAGGCAAGCTTCCTTGACTGCAGCATATGGCTGGTGAGGGTCGCCTGCTTTGCCGAGACCCGCATGGAAGGCATCTTGCCGTGGGCGCCGTTTTCCCTGTCTGCGACGGCGTTTCCGCAGGTCTGGGTGGTGTCCAGATAGTAGATTTCAAGCCCGCTGGCTGTCTTGTTCGGATGGGCGTTTACGTGGACGGAGAGGAACAGGTCGGAGCGGTTCTGGTTTGCCATCCTTGTCCTGTCAGCCAGGGAGACGTACTTGTTCGACGTCCTGGTGTAGAGCACCTTGACGCCTGCCTGCTGGAGTTTTCTGCCCAGGCGCAGGGCGACGTCCAGCGTGATGTCGCGCTCAAGAAGGTCGTTGTGGACCGTTCCCGGGTCATGGCCGCCATGGCCTGCGTCAATGGTGACGCCATAGGGCTTTCCGTTGGCATGGAAGACGGGGCTGGCAGGCTTGGTCTTGGGTGCAGACTCCTTGGCTGCTGTGCCTTTCTGCGCCTTGGAGGCCTCTTTTGCGCCCTTCTTTCCTGAGGCCTTTGGCGCGGGGGAGGTCTGCTCCTGCCCCGCTGCCTGGTCTTCTGCCGCAGCAGCATAAGCGGCAGGCTTGGAGCCCTTTTTGACATCAGCCAGCATCTTCTTTGCTGTCTTGGCTGTCTCCCTCTGGGGATAGCTTTTCAGATGCTGTTCAAGAAGGCGCTGCGCCTCCTTGGGATTGTTCAGCTGGGAAGCCGAGATGGAGGCAGCTGCAAGAAGCGCCTCGTCTGCCATGCTGCTTTGCGGATAGCGGGCGGAAAGGACAGTGAAGAGCGAGGCAGCCAGCTTGTAGTCGGTTTTTGCCTTGGAGCAATCAGCAAGGGTTTTCTGGCAGGATGCTGCCTGAAAGAGCGCTTCTGCTGCCGGGGCGTTTTTCGGGTCTGAGACGACCAGGGACAGGAAGCCGTCGCGCAGCTTCTCCCAGGGCTCGCGCCAGCGGCTGCGCTTGGCATCCGCCTTCAGGGCGGAAAGATCCGCCATGCCTGCCTTGTACTGCTCCTTGACTGCGGCCTTTTTGTAGAGCTTGATGGTGTTGAAGTCCTTGATGTTCAGGCCCGGCAGGGCCCTGGCAAAGTTTGCGGAAAGCTTGGCGGAAAGCTGCGGCTGGGACTTGGCCGGCTGCTTTGCTGAGGCAGGCAGAACCATGAAGGAGAGGACAAGGGCGCAGGCGAGAAGGAAGACAGGGACAAAGAGAGCTCTTCCCTTCTTCCCCTGCCTGGATGCATGTTTCATCCTGTCTGTGCATGTCCGTATGAAGGCGGTCATAATCGTGTCCCTTGTCGTTTCCCATGGCCTGCATGAAGAAATGCATGCGCGGCTTGTGCCCTTGCAGAAAGCGTGAAGTGCTTCACAAGGCGCCTAAAAGGCGTCTTGACTGACTCTTCGGCAGTTTTCTGCAAAAGATAAGGGGCAGGCTGCTGTCGCCTGCAGGAGGGCAAAAATTCCTTTCCTTGCCTAGACTACGGTAAATGGCTATAAATTCACTTTTTAATGAAGCAGCCGCAGGCTCTTTTTTTTGCCCTGTGAGGCACGGGGTTTTGGGTTTCCTATGAACAAGCATCAGCGTACAGCCCTGCAAGTTGCGCAGTGGGGGCTTGGCGTCGGCGCCCTTGTATGGGCGCTGAAGGATGTGGACTTTGCCGTCCTCTGGCAGTCCTGCCGCTCCTACAGCCTTCCGGCCATGCTGCCGGTCTTCTTTTTTGCCCTGCTGGACTACTTGTGCATGGGCATGAGGCTGACCGTGCTTCTGCCGCCTGACGTAGGCTTCAAGCGCGGTCTTGCCGGAACCATCCTTGGGACAGGCATGAACTGCGTCCTGCCTGCCAAGGCAGGGGATGCCCTCAAGGTCCTGTACCTGACCAGCTGTTCCAGGCATTCCCTTGTGGACATGAGCTCGGTCATCATCTGGGACAGGCTGCTGGACTGCATCTGCCTTGGCAGCCTGCTGGTCTTTTCCTGGACGCAGATGGGCACAAAGGAGCTTTCCATGAGCTTCATCGTGCCGGCTGCCGTCCTTGCCGCGGGCTTTTTGTCCTTTATGGGGCTGCGCCGCTGGTCCGGCTTCTTCCACTCGCTCTATGCGCGCTTTCTGCCCGGCTCGCTGAAGTCCCCTGTCTCAAGGCTGCACACCAGCCTCATCGACCAGATATCCATCCCCTGGGTTGCCAGGGGGATGCTCTATTCCATAGGCACGTGGGGCACCTACTTCTTAAGCTTCTACTGCACCGTGGTGTATGTGGGCGGGCTCAACCTCAGCGTGGCGGACCAGGTGGTCGTTTTGACTGTCGCCACGGTCGGCACGGCCATTCCGTCCCTTCCAGGAGGAATAGGGCTTTTTGAGGGCGCCATGGTGCTCTCCCTGTCCTGGTTTGGCATAGACGGGACGACGGCAATGGGGCTGGCCCTGTTCTTCCATGCCGTCCACTTCATCCCCCTGGCTGTGGCTGCCATCTGCATCAACAGCAGGGTGCACTACTTTAGCGGCGCAGACCGGGCGGCGCCTGGCTGCAGGCCGGAGGAACAGTGCATGAAGCCGCAGGGGGATTGAGCAGCCGCGGGCTCATAACTTGCAATACTGATTGATTGAACTGTCGTTTCAAGCGCCGGCGGGAAGATACGCTCACAAAGCTCGCAGACGAAAAGCAGTTTGATTGGTTTATAAAAGCCTCTCCCTTTGCGGCGGGGCATATTTTTTGATGGAGTTGCATTGATGGATCGAGAACGTTTGGCTTCCCGCCTTGGTTTTCTGCTGTTGTCGGCAGGCTGTGCCATCGGCCTGGGCAACGTGTGGCGCTTCCCCTGGATTACCGGCCAGTACGGCGGCGCCTGGTTTGTGCTCATCTACCTCTTCTTCCTGGTCATCTTCGGGCTGCCGGTCATGATCATGGAGTTTGCCATAGGCAGGGCCTCCAGACGCAATATGGGGCACAGCTTCCATGTGCTGACCCCTGAGAAGAAGGGCTGGCACAAGCTGGGCATCCTGAGCATTGTCGGCAGCTACATGCTGATGGTCATGTACATTCCGGTGGCAGGCTGGATGCTGGCCTACTGCTGGTATATGGGCTCAGGAAAGCTCAACCTTCCGCCCGACCAGGTGGGCGCCTTCTTCGGCTCCATGCTGGGCGATCCCTTAGGCATGACCTTCTGGTCTGCCGTCACCTTGGTGATAGGTCTTGCCGTCTGCTGGTTTGGCGTGCGCGGCGGACTGGAAAAGGTGAGCAAGGTCATCATGTCCGGCCTGCTGCTTATTATGATAGCCCTGGCCATACGCTCGCTGACTTTGGAGGGCTCCGGCGAAGGCCTTGCCTTCTACCTTGCCCCAGACCTTGAGCGCCTGAAGTCTGCCGGCATCCTCAATGCCGTCTCGGCCGCCATGAACCAGGCCTTCTTTACCCTGAGCCTGGGCATCGGCGCCATGCTCATCTTCGGCAGCTACCTCAACAACAACCGCAACCTGACAGGCGAGTCCATCTACATCGTGGGCCTGGACACCTTTGTCGCCCTGACCTCAGGCCTCATCATCTTCCCTGCCTGCTTTGCCTACGGCGTCCAGCCCGACAGCGGCCCAAGCCTCATCTTCATCACCCTGCCCAACATCTTCAACCAGATGCCCCTGGGCACTGTGTGGGGCGCGCTCTTCTTTGTCTTTATGAGCTGCGCTGCAGTAACGACGGTCATTGCCGTCATAGAGAACATCGTTTCCTACAGCATGGACGTCCACGGCTGGCAGAGGAAGAGCGCCATTGTCATTCACGGCGTCCTGCTGGCCGTGCTGATGATGCCCTGCATTCTGGGCTTCAACGTCTGGAGCTTCATTACGCCCCTGGGCGCCGGATCCACCATCATGGATCTTGAGGACTTCATCATCAGCACCAACATCCTTCCCCTGGGCTCGCTCTTCATGCTTATCTACTGCACCAGCCGCTATGGCTGGGGCTGGGACAAGTTTGTGGCTGAGGCCGACAAGGGGGACGGTCCCAAATTCCCCAGGTGGGCACGCTTCTACCTGACCTGGATACTGCCTGTCCTGATACTTGTGCTGTACATCAACGGCTACATAGAAAAATTCTTTTAGGATAAAGCGCCTGCTGCCTGACTGCGGCTTCAAGCCGTCCTTTGGCAGCAGGCGCTTTGAAACAACTGATTTGTTAGAGGAGAGAACATGGCCCGTGAACGCCTCGCTTCCCGTTTAGGATTTTTGCTTCTTTCTGCCGGCTGCGCCATCGGCTTGGGAAACGTGTGGCGTTTCCCCTGGATTACCGGCCAGTACGGCGGCGCCTGGTTTGTGCTCATTTATCTGTTCTTCCTGCTGGCGCTTGGCCTGCCTGTCATGATCATGGAGTTTTCCATGGGCAGGGCTTCAAGGCGCAACATAGGCAGGGCCTTCCATGTCCTGACGCCCGAGAAGAAGGGCTGGCACAAGTTCGGCCTGCTCGGAATCGTGGGCAGCTACATGCTTATGGTGATGTACATCCCCGTGGCAGGCTGGATGGTCGCCTACTGCTGGTATATGGCGTCAGGCCAGCTGAACCTGCCGCCGGCCGAGGTGCAGGCCTTCTTTGGAAACATGCTGAGCCAGCCGGGCTCCATGACGTTCTGGTCCATTCTGACACTGGTGTTCAGCCTGGCTGTGTGCTGGTTCGGCGTGCGCGGCGGCCTTGAGAAGGTCAGCAAGGTCATTATGACCGGCCTTCTGCTGATCATGGTCGTCCTGGCTGTCCGCGCCGTGACCCTGGACGGCGCTGCAGAGGGCCTTGCCTTCTATCTGGCGCCGGACTTTGAGAGGCTTAAAAGCGCCGGCATCCTCAACGCCGTCTCGGCTGCCATGAACCAGGCCTTCTTCACCCTGAGCCTTGGCAACGGCGCCATGCTGATCTTCGGCAGCTACTTCAACAACGAGCGCAATCTGACAGGCGAGTCCCTCTGCATCGTGGGCCTGGACACCTTTGTCGCCCTGACTGCAGGCCTCATCATCTTCCCCGCCTGCTTTGCCTACGGCGTGCAGCCTGACAGCGGCCCCGGCCTTGTGCTCATCACCCTGCCCAACATCTTCAATCAGATGCCCATGGGCGCTATGTGGGGCGCCCTGTTCTTTGTCTTCATGAGCTGTGCTGCAGTGACGACGGTCATCGCGGTCATGGAAAACATTGTCTCCTACAGCATGGACGTGTCCGGCTGGCAGAGAAAGTCCTCCATTATTGTCCACGGCATTATCATGAGCATCCTCATCATGCCCTGCATCCTGGGCTTCAACGTCTGGAGCTTCATCACGCCTCTGGGCGCAGGATCCTCCATTATGGACCTTGAGGACTTCATCATCAGCACCAACATCCTTCCTTTGGGCTCCCTGTGCATGCTCATCTACTGCACCAGCCGCTATGGCTGGGGCTGGAAGAACTTCGTGACTGAAACCGACAAGGGCGACGGTCCCAAGTTCCCCAAGTGGGCACGCTTCTACCTGACCTGGATTCTGCCCGTCGTCATCCTTGTGCTCTTCATCAACGGGTACATAGACAAGTTCTTCTAGGACCTGCTGCAGCTTTTTTGTTCCAGCCCCTCTGGCTTCATGCAGACGTCGGAGGGGCTGATGTTTTTCCCCTTCTGCTGCCTGTGCAGGAGGGCTGGCAAGGAGTCTTTTTATGGCCAGGGAACTTCTGGCATCCAGGCTTGGCTTTCTGCTTCTTTCCGCCGGCTGCGCCATCGGCCTTGGCAATGTCTGGCGCTTCCCATGGATGGCAGGCCAGTACGGCGGCGCCTGGTTTGTGCTTATCTATCTGGGCTTCCTGCTGATCATGGGCATCCCCATCCTCATTATGGAGCTTGCCATAGGCAGGGCTTCCAGGCTCAACATGGGGAAGGCCTTTCACAAGCTGGAGCCCCAGGGAACCAAATGGCATATGTGCGGCTGGTTCAGCCTGGTGGGCAGCTACCTGCTCATGATGCTGTACATTCCTGTCGCAGGCTGGATGCTGGCCTACTGCTGGTATATGGGGAGCGGGCAGCTCAACCTGCCGCCGGACCAGATCGGGGCGTTCTTCGGCACCATGCTGGGCGACCCATACGGCATGGCCTTCTGGGGGCTTGTTGTCGTGGCTGCCTGCTTTGCCGTGTGCTGGTTTGGCGTGCGCCTAGGGCTTGAGAGGGCAAGCAAGGTGATGATGTCCTGCCTGCTCCTCATCATGGTCGTGCTGGCTGTCAGGGCGCTTATGCTGAACGGGGCAGGGGAGGGCTTTTCCTTCTACCTTGCTCCCGACCTTGAGCGGCTCAAGGCTGCCGGCATCGTCAACGTCGTGGTGGCTGCCATGAACCAGTCCTTCTTCACGCTGGGGCTGGGCATAGGCTCCATGCTGATCTTTGGAAGCTACATGGACAACTCCCGCAGCCTGACAGGGGAGGCCTTCTGCATAGTTGGGCTGGACACCTTTGTGGCGCTGACCTCGGGCCTCATCATCTTCCCTGCCTGCTTTGCCTTCGGCGTGCAGCCTGACAGCGGGCCGGGGCTTATCCTGGTTACGCTGCCCAATGTCTTCAACCAGATGCCTATGGGGCAGGTCTGGGGCTGCCTGTTCTTTGTCTTTATGAGCTTTGCCGCCCTGACGACTGTCATCGCCGTGGTGGAGAACATCATCTCCTACAGCATGGACGTGTATGGCTGGAGCAGGCATGGCGCCATCATTGTGCACGGCGTCCTGATGGCGGTCCTCATCATGCCCTGCATCCTGGGCTTCAATGTCTGGAAGGAGTTCCAGCCGCTTGGGGCAGGGACGGGCGTCCTGGATCTTGAGGACTTTTTGCTGAGCTACAACATGCTGCCCATCGGCGTGACCATCATCGTGCTCTTCTGCACGACGCGCTACGGCTGGGGCTGGGACAAGTTTTTGGCTGAGGTGAACAAGGGGGCCGGCATCAAGTTCCCCAGGTGGACGCGCCTCTATGTGACCTATGTCCTGCCATTGCTTGTCGTGTTCTTGTTCATCCAGTACTACCTCTCCAAATAGCCTTTCTGCACAGTCCAAGAGCCGCGGCGCACAGGCTGCGCAGCTGACGGAAGCAGACTTTAAGACGGGCGCTCCGGGGCTTCCCTGCCCTGGGGCGCTCTGCCTTTGTCTGGCCGCCTGCATCGGGGAGAGACCCGCAGCACCAGCCTTCAGCGGAGGTCTGGAAGAGGGGAAAAAGAAAGCTGTCGTCATCCTCTTAATGCTTTGTTATTGCGGCTGATTTTCCTTAAAGCAGCGGGCTTGCAGAGGCGTCCATCCAGACCTGGGTTTAGTTATAGTGGGCGGCTTCTTTAAATACGGCACAGGCGCCTACCAGACCCATAACTCCTTCACCAATGCCTCCGTTGATGGCCAGGGTTCAGCCTGGTACATGGCGGCGGCATCCATGCCAGCATGGACTTTAGGAGCACCGGTCCCGGCCGCTTCTACGTTGAGGGCACAGGGCACATGGGCATGCTGCACAACTGCTACGACAACGACGACCTGCGCGATGCCTCCGGCCGTGCTGCCTCCTTTGAGACCGATGCCCCCTGCTGCGCCTTCCACGGCGGTCTGGGCTACGTCCGGGACATCGACGAGAGACATCTACGGCAAGTACTTCTGGTCCAAGGTTGAGGGGAGAAAGGAAACTCTTCCCACAGGCGCCCCCTACGTCTTTGAAGACGCCGTCTCCAGCCGCATCCGCGTGGGTGCCAGGTACACCTACAAGGGCAGCGAGCGTTTCCGCCCCTATATAGGCGCTGCCTGGGAGCATGAGTTTGCCGGCGAGAGCAATGCCACAGCCTATTGCTACGACCTTTCCTCTCCCTCCTTCCGCGGCGATACAGGCTACGGCGAGCTGGGCATTGAGATGACGCCCACAAAGGATCTGCCTCTCACCATCAACCTGAGCGTGCAGGGCTGCATATGACAGGAGGAAGGCATATCCGGATCCTGCTTTGTCCAGTACACGTTCTAAAGGACGCAGGCTCAGCCGGACTTAGCAGGCTTGGCTGACCAAAGAAGACAAGCCCCCGCTGTGCAGCATAAAGCCGCCTGGAGGGGGCTCTGTTTTTTGTCGTGTCCTGTGTCGTTGAGGATGGGGGAGAGGGGAACGGACAGATCTTTGCCTGATGGTTTGAAGTCCAGCTTCCTCAGCTTGAAGATGTCTGTCGTTGCGCCATGGCAGTGCAGAGAGACTCCCTTGTATGTGGATGCGGGGAGGCAGCATCTTGCCCGTATCCCTCGCACTCTGTCAGTTCTGCCTCAGTCCTAAAAATTGATCACTCGTAATAGATCGTGTGGTCTGGCTCAGCGGCAATCCAAACTGTTGTATCCCAGGCAAGGTCACCTGAGAAATGTGTGAAGGTCTTAGAGTCTGGGAAGGCCGTAATATATATTTTCCCAGCTGCAACGCCGGCTGTCATTGCCTCAATCTCTTTGATGCGCTTTGGCGTCATTGGACCTGCAGAGGTGACAGCCTCAAAGAAGTACACACAGTCTTTGTCTGCAGAGTAGAGGACAATGTCCGGCATGTTGTCCGGCAGCGGCATGCTAAAGCCTAAGTTACTAAGTTTTTCCTCATTCTTGAACAGGCCTTTGCCTGTGGAGTCCCCAACATACAAGCACTCAGTATCAGCCGCAAAACGGGGAGCAAACTCCATAAGAACTGCTTTCTGCAGTTGGTAGTGCCTTCCTGGCGGGAACGATAAATCATCATAGTTTGTCATCATAGTTTTCTCTCATGCTTTTGTTTGGATGTTTCTTGGAAGGGTGGGCATCCCACCCTTATGGCTCCGGATACTGAAATCCTTTTGGGATGTAAAGTCATGCAGCGCCCAAAACGAAGAGAGGGGCAAGGAACTTTCGTTCCTTGCCCCTCATAAATACTAGGAGGTATTTACTATGTTTTCCTGAACGGCCTAGAAGAACTGGCCCATGCTGAACTCGAAGCGTCCAGATTCCTGTTCGCCGTCAAAGTCTTCCTTGAGCGGGTAGCCGTAGGCGATGCGAAGGTCGCCCATGGGGGAACGCCAGCGCAGTTCAAGACCTGTGGAGTAGACCCAGTTCTTGTCCAGATCAAGGGAGAGGTCGCCGCCGTCGTCGCTGCTGTAGTTGAAGCCGATATCAAAGAAGGGCACGATGGCCAGTCCCATGTCTTTCTGGAAGGTCCACACGTATTCGATGTTGGCAACGCCCATGCGGTCGCCGCCGATAACATCTCGGTCGTAGCGGGGGTTCCTTGAACGCGGCGAGGCGTCTGTGTAGGAGTAGCCGCGGACCGTGTCCATGCCGCCGACGTAGAAGCGCTCGAAGACGGGCACTTTGGAGTCGGAGTTCTGGAACACTGCGCCTAAGCGTGCGCGCACATGGAAGGTGTGGTTTTCCTTGACGGAGTAGAAGCCCTGCCAGTCGCCGATGACCTTGAAGAAGTTGTCGGTGCCGCCCAGGCCGCCGCCGCCCCATTCACCGGAGAGGCGCGTGATGGTGCCCTTGGAGGGACGCTCGCGGTTGTCCGTCGTATCACGCACTACGCGGGCGCTCACGGCGCTGGTCCAGTTTATGCCCTTGTAGTCCCTGATGTAGGGAGAGGCATTCCTGTTGACGTCGTAGATTTCGTAGTTTTCCAGGCGGTACCCAACGCCGACTGTGGTGTATTCGCCAATGGGATAGCCGAAGCGGATGCTGTCGCCCAGAGTGTCTCGGGTGAAGCTGTCCCAGTAGTCGTGGGTGTAATACAGGTCGTTGCCGAAGGAAATGTTGGTATCGTAGAGCCTGGGGTTCTGGAAGGTCAGGGTGCCGGATGTACGGCGCCAGGAGAAGAAGCCGCTCAGGGCCAGGTTGTAGCCGCGGCCGAAGAGGTTGCGCTCCATGATGCTGGCGTTGACGCCCACGTCGAAGTAGGTGGAGTAGCCGACACCTGCCATAATGGCGCCGGTGTTGCCTTCCTTGACCTTGACCTTGAGGTCCACCTGATCGTCATTTTCAGTAGGAACAAGCTCGGTGTCGACATTCTCGAAGTAGCGCAGCTTGGTCAGGCGCTCTGTAGAACGACGCAGCTTGGCACCGTCGTACTGGTCGCCGTCGCCCAGGCGCATTTCGCGGAGGATGACGTTGTCGCGGGTTTTTTCGTTGCCCTCGACAAGCAGCCTGCGGATGTACACCTTCTGCTTCTTGTTGATGACGTAGACCACGTTGACGGTGTTTTCGTCGTCGTGGTTCTTGACCACGCGCGTATCCACTTCTGCATACGCATAGCCGTGGTCGTTGTAGTAGTTCTGCAGGGCCTTGGCATCGTCCTGCATGATGGTTACGTTGAAGTACTTGTTGTCGTCACGCCACTTCGGCATCTGGACAAGCTTGAGCATCTCCTCTTCGGAGGTGAGCAGGTCGCCGGCAAAGCCGACTTCCTTGACGTTGTAGCGCGAGCCTTCGCTGGTGGGGAAGATGACGTGGATGCCGTCTTCCTCATATTTGACGTCGGGGGAGCCGACCTGGATGTCAATGTAGCCCTGGGAGAGTCCGTAGGCTGCGATGGCATTGGTGTCACGCTCCAGGTATTCCTCCTTGAGGATGCCTGTGCCGGTGACCCAGGAGAGGATGTTGCGCTCCCTCAGGGCCATGTATTTTTCCATATCCCCCTGCTTGAGTTCCTTCAGGCCGTCGACCTTGACCTCGGAGATATAGAGCTTCTTGCCCTCGTCAATGTTGATCTGGAGGGAAGCCACATTGCCCTGGGAGCCCTGCTGGACGCTGTAGGTCGGCTTGGCAAGGTAGTAGCCTTCCTTGCTGTAGAGCTCCTTAATGCGCTGCAGGTCTTCTGCCAGCGTCTGCTCGTTGAGGACGTTGCCCTTGCGGGTCTGCATGGCAGCTTCAACGTCTTCCACGTCTATTTCATCTGTGCCGGTGATGACGATGTTTTCGATGCGCGGCTTTTCAACCAAGTCAAAGACAAGGACGCTGCCCTCCATGTGGGCGTTGACGTCCTTGAAGTAGCCCATTTCCCACAGGCGCTTCACTTCGTCGTTGATGGCTCCTGCATCGGCAGGGTCGCCCTTGTGGAGGCTCATGCGCATGAGCACCACGTCGGGCTCGATGTTTTTCAGGCCCCTGAGCTGGATGTCGGAGATGCCGCCGCCTGAGGCGCGCATGGGCACAAGCTGCTCAGAGGCTGAGCGGACAGGCTCAGCCGGGGTAGCCGGAAGTGTGCCCGGGCCGTCGGGCTTGGCAGCAGGCGCCGCAGCGGGAGTCTTGCTCTGGTGGGCTACAGCCTGGACTCTGGATGCGATCTGGCCTGCCACGTCGTCCAGCTCCTTCAGGCTTGAACGCTTGAAGCGGGCAGTCACATTCTGGGTGCCCTGGGTGACGGGAACCAGCATGCTGTTCAGGCTGAACTCCTGCCCTGTCTGGGTGAAGTTGCCGTAAACGACGATATCCGCGCCCGCCTGGAAGCCAAGTTCATGCGCTGTTGCCTGGTTGATGCTCTGAAAGTTGCCCTGGCGGATCATCGCCTTGGCCTTGTCCAGGGGGACAACTTCCATGCCCTGGGCTTCCAGTTTTTTAATGATGCTCTGAGGAACCGCATTCTTGGCATCTGGCAGCTCAGGACCAGCCTGAATACCAAAGGGAAGAACCAGGACGGTCTGCTTCTCGGCTTTGGCCTGCTGCGGCAGGAACAGTCCCAGCAGCAGGACGAATACCATCCAGATAGGCAGTCTGTTACGCAATAGTTTTGTCATAGAGTAGTCCTGTGCGTAATTCGAGGCTACGGTCCAGGCCCGCGGCCAACTCGGCATTATGTGTTACCACGACTGTGGTCATGCCCAGTTCATGGTTTAATTCCTTAAGAAGAGCAACAACCTGTGCTCCCGTCTTTTCGTCCAGGTTGCCGGTGGGTTCATCGGCAAGCAGAACCTCCGGATGCAGAAGGACGGCGCGCGCAATGGCGACGCGCTGGCGCTCGCCTCCGGAAAGATTATTGACGCGGCTGCCGTACTTGTTCGAGAGCCCGACCCTGTCCAGCATTTCCCTGGCCTCGCCAAGGACTGAGTCCTTGGACCTGCCGGCGATGATGGCCGGCATGGCGACGTTTTCCTCGGCGGAAAACTCGCTCAGCAGGTGATGGAACTGAAAGACGAAGCCGCAGGTCTTGTTGCGGAAGTACGCCTGCTCGTCAGGAGTGAGGGAAGCCATGTCACGCCCCCTGTAGAGGACGGAGCCAGAGGTCGGCGTGTCAAGCGCCCCCATCAGGTGCAGAAGCGTGCTTTTGCCGGAACCGGAAGAACCTACGATGGCAACCTGCTCCCCTTCCTCAATGGTGATGCTGACACCCTTGAGAATTTCCAGGGACTGGCCTGCCTCTTCGTAGGTCTTGACCACGTTCTGAAAGGTGTAGAGCGTGCTCATTCGTACCTCAGCGCCTCGGCAGGCTTCAGGCGGGATGCCTGGCGTGCCGGATAGAGGGTGGCCAGAAAACAGAGAAGCATGGCGGATGCACTGATGATGAGCACATCCGGCAGAGTGATGATGATTGGAAGGTGATCCAATGTGTAAACGTTTTCCGGCAGCTTGATAAACTGATACTTCTTAAGCAGCGTCCCGACAAGTAGACCCAGCCCGTTTCCAAGCAGGGTTCCGACCACGCCGATGATGCAGCCCTGGCACATGAAGATGCGGCGCACCATGCTCCTGGTAGCACCCATGCTCATCATGACGGCTATGTCCTTGGTCTTTTCCATCACCAGCATGACCAGTGTGGCCACGATGGAGAAGGAGCCGATAAGGACGACCATGGCAAGCAGGATGAACATGCCGATTTTTTCCAGCTTGAGGGCTGCAAAAAGGTTGGCGTTCATGTCCATCCAGCTGCGGGCGTAGAAGCGGTGCCCCAGGCGCTCGTTGAGGGCGGCAGTCACCTTGTCCGCCTCCCCCAGGTCCTGGACGGTGATTTCTATGCCGGTGAGGTAGCCCTCATCCATCCCCAAAAGATCGCGGCAGGCGTCCAGGGACAAAAAAGCCATGGATGAATCATACTCATACATGCCCGTTTTGAAAATGCCGGCTACGACAAAGGGGCGTATGCGGGGCTGGAAGCCTGCGCTGGACTTCTGTCCTGAGGGGGAGAGAAGGTTGATGCGCGATCCGACGCTGAGCCCCAGGCGCTTGGTCAGCTCCTCGCCCAGGATGAGACCGGGCGGGGTGGAGTCCTTCAGGTCCGCTACGCTGCCGCGCTTGACCGACTGCAGCATGGAAAGGACCTTGGGTGCGCCCTCGGGATCGATGCCGCGCAGAATGAGCCCCTTGACGCCGGTGCCTGCCGACAGCATGACCTCGCTGTAGATGAAGGGCGTGGCTCCGGTGACGCCGGGCGTCTTTTCAATGACCTTCATGATGTCCGGCTCCACGGCAAAGGAGTCCGGCAGGGATGCCAGGACAACGCCGTGGGCGTTGGCGCCAAGGATTTTGTCGCGCATGTCCGTTGTCAGGCCGTTGTAGACGCCCAGAACCACAACCAGGGCGGCGACGCCAAGCGCCACGCCCAGGATGGACATGAGAGAGATAACATAGATGAAGGCCTGCTTCCTCTTGGAAAACAGGTATCTTGTTGCGACAAAGGTTGAGAAGCTCAACGGCATGCCTCCCCGTGTGGAGCCGCGTGCGGACTGGAAAACGCCACCTAGACCTCAGGGCGCAGAAGCGGGAAGAGGATGACCTCGCGGATGCTTGCGCTGTCGGTCAGCAGCATGACCAGCCTGTCGATGCCGATGCCTTCGCCGGCTGCCGGCGGCATGCCGTATTCAAGGGCGCGCACATAGTCCTCGTCCATGCAGTGGGCTTCATCGTCGCCGGCCTCGCGCTCAAGGACCTGCTCCTCGAAGCGGCAGCGCTGGTCGATGGGGTCGTTGAGCTCGGAGAAGGCGTTGGCAAGCTCCCTGCCGGTCACGAAGAGCTCGAAGCGGTCCACCAGATGGGGATCGTCCTCGCAGCGGCGCGAGAGGGGGGAGATTTCCAGGGGGTACCTGTAGATGAAGGTCGGCTGGATGAGCTTTTCCTCAACGTCCAGGTCGAAGAGCTGTGCCTGCAGCTTGGGCAGCGGGTCTGACTCAGGCACTTTGCAGCCCTTTTCCAGCAGGTAGGCCTTGACCTTGCCGTAGTCGTTGTAGAAGTCGGGGCTGTGCCCGCCCACCTTCTCCAGGGATTCATGGAAGGTCAGCTTGTGCCAGTGCCCCGGAGTCAGATCGATTTCGGTGCCCTGGTAGTTGATGACGGTGGAGCCGCAGGCCTGCTTGGCGCAGCGTGCAAAGAGCTCCTCTGTGATGTCCATGAGGTCGTGGAAGTTGGCATAGGCCCAGTAGAACTCACAGGACGTGAACTCGGGGTTGTGGCGGGTGTCGATGCCCTCGTTGCGGAAGTTGCGGTTGACTTCAAAGACCTTTTCAAAGCCGCCGACCAGCAGGCGCTTGAGGTAGAGCTCGGGCGCTATGCGCATGTAGAGCTCGATGTCAAGCGCGTTGTGCCTGGTCACAAAGGGCTTGGCCGCAGCGCCGCCCGGGATGGGGTGCATCATGGGCGTTTCCACTTCCATGAAGCCGTGCTCTTCCAGCAGGCGGCGCACCTCGCTCACGATGATGCTGCGCTTCTTGAAGATTTCCCTGGTGCGCGGGTTGACGATGAGGTCAACGTAGCGCTGGCGGTACCTGGTCTCGGTGTCGGTCAGGCCGTGGTACTTTTCAGGCAGGGGGCGCATGGAGCGAGTGATGAGCTTGATGGTGCGGCAGGCTATGGTCAGCTCGTCCGTCTTGGTGCGGAAAAGATGGCCGGAGATGCCGACGATGTCGCCGATGTCCAGCTTCTTGACGACGGCAAAGCTGTCTCCCAGGTGATCCTTGGACGCGTAGCACTGGATGCGGCCGCTTTCATCCTGCAGATGGAAGAAGATGACCTTGCCGAAGGAACGCAGGGAGATGATGCGTCCCGCAATGGCGACGACGTCTTCCTTTGTCTCCAGCTCTTCTGCCGGCAGGGAGTCGAAGTTTTCTATAATCCAGGAAACGGAATGTTCCTTGCGGAAATCATTGGGAAACAGGGGAATGCCGGCGTCCAGCAGGTCGCATGATTTGACGGCCCTGCTCTTGATGACCTCGTTGAGCTTACCTCGGCTGGCAAACGCCTCAAGCATGGGCATAAAGTAGGCGGCATGCTTGGACTTCGTCCCCAACTTTACCTTTGGGGCCTTCCCGCCTTTTCCCTTTTGCTTTGTTTCTTCCACGAAAATTGCTCCTGTGACCTTAGAAATTTAAAGTCATTAGTTTGAGCTAATAATCTTATGCTATAGGGCATAGAGCGTCAAGAATGATCCAAAATATCGGTACAATGTCCTTTTTCAGGCTTTCTGCGCGCCCTGCAGGGCAGTGCGTCCGCAGCCTGTGCAGCCGGATGCGGATGGGCAGTTTGCCATGAGAGCCTTTCTTGGGATATCTTGAGCCCGATCATTTATAGTACTGCTTCGGGGAAGGCAGCCTCAGGATTCTTCCTGGCTGTCCTGCCATCCCTGTTAGAAGGTTCTTTTTATGCGGATGCTTTCCATTTCTTTTCTGGGCAAGGACGGCCCCGGCATTGTTGCCACTGTCAGCATGGGGCTGCGAGACAACAACTGCAACATAGTGCAGCTGTCCCAGACTATTCTTGGCGCTGAATTTGCCGCCATCTTCATTGTTGAGGCTCCTGAGGATCTGGCCATTGCAGACCTGCAGGCATCCCTTGAGCAGAAGCTGAGCACGGACAACCACGACATCTCCGTCCTGATCAGGACTGCGACCGAAGCCGGCTGGAAGGACTCCGTCACCAGCGAGCCCTACGTCGTTTCCATCGACGGCCCCGACGGCCCCGGGCTCATCGGCTCCATGACCCGCGTCTTTGCCAGGCACAACGTCAACATCGACTCCATCAAGGCCATCCTGGGCCACGGGCAGGAGCACCACGCCCTGTTCGTGCTGGAAGTGTCGGTTCCCGAGTCCGTGGACATCGGCCGCCTCAGGCGCGAGCTGCTCAGCGTGGGCAAGGAGCTTGGGCTCAACACCTCGGTCCAGCACCGCAACATCTTTGAGGCCATGCACCGCATAACCGACTTCTAGCTGGCGCTCTTGAACCGAACACCCCTTGATCCGCCGCAGGCGGCAGGCAGGCAAACATGCTTTCAGAACGTGAAGTAATCAGTACTCTCGACATGGTGCGCAATGAACACTTGGACGTGCGCACGGTAACCCTTGGCATCACCCTTTTTGACTGCGTCAGCCATGACGTCGACCTCTTCCTGGGCAATGTGCGTGCCAAGATAGAAAAATACGCCCGCAACCTTGTCTCGGTCTGCAATGAAATCGGCGACAAGTACGGGATACCCGTTGTCAACAAGCGCATCAGCGTGAGCCCCATTGCCACGGTCGGCGCCCCCTTCGGCCCCAAGGACATGGTCCGCATCTGCCAGGCCCTGGACGAGGCGGCCTTCAGCGCCAACGTCGATTTTATAGGCGGCTTCTCCGCTCTGGTTGAAAAAGGCTTTGCCCACGGCGACAGATCTCTCATCGAGTCCATCCCCGAGGCCCTGGCAACCACGCAGCGCGTGTGCTCCTCCGTCAACGTGGCAAGCTCCAGGGCCGGCGTCAACATGGATGCCGTCGCCCTCATGGGCGAGCAGATTGTCGCCACAGCCAAGGCGACGGCCGACAAGGGCGGCTTCGGCTGCACCAAACTTGTCGTCTTTGCCAACATCCCCCAGGACGTTCCCTTCATGGCCGGCGCCTATCTTGGCGTGGGCGAGCCCGACGTGGTCATCAACGTCGGCGTTTCCGGCCCCGGCGTGGTCAAGAAGGCCATCGACAGAGCCATAGAGAAGGCCAGGACGACAGGCAGGACCATCAACCTCCTTGACGTAGCCGAGGTCATCAAGACGACGGCCTACAAGGTGACCAAGGTCGGCGAGATGATTGGCAATGAAGTCGCCAGGCGCCTGAACATCCCCTTCGGCGTGGCCGACCTCTCCCTTGCCCCGACCCCTGCAGTCGGCGACTCCGTCGGCGAAATCTTCCAGAGCTGCGGCCTTGAGGCCATGGGCACACCCGGCTCCACGGCTGTGCTTGCCATGCTCAACGATGCCGTCAAGAAGGGCGGCGCCTTTGCCTCCTCCTCTGTCGGCGGCCTCTCCGGCGCCTTCATCCCTGTGTCTGAGGACTCCAGCATTGAGGCTGCAGCCACCTCCGGCTTCCTGAGCATGGAAAAGCTTGAGGCCATGACGAGCGTCTGCTCCGTGGGCCTGGACATGATTGCCATCCCGGGCGACACGCCTGCCACCACCATTTCCGGCCTTATTGCCGATGAAATGGCCATCGGCATGATCAACCACAAGACGACGGCTGTGCGCCTTATCCCTGTTCCCGGCAAGGGCGTGGGCGAAAAGGTCCACTTCGGCGGACTTTTGGGCGAGGCGACCATCATCCCTGTTCCCAAGGGCGACGCCTCCCAGTTCATTGCCCTGGGCGGACGCATTCCCGCCCCCATCCACAGCCTGAAGAACTAAGCAAGCAGAAAAAAAAGCAGGAGAGGGAAATGACCGTGGTGCTTTCCATGGGCATTTCCCTCTCTTGGCGTCTGACGTCTTTTTGTTCGTTTTTGCTGCGCTCAGCGTGCGCTGGACGGGAGCAGCCCTTCCTTGAAGATGGCCACAGCCTCCTTCAGCTCCTCGCAGTGCTCTTCCTCGCGCATGAGCCGCCCGATGTACTGCATCTGGCGCCTTCTGGCTTCATGGGAAGTGATTTTGCCAAGGTCCCGGTAGGCGTCCAGGAGATCCGCAGACAAAGGCAGCTTTGCCAGCTCTCTAACCGGCAGCTCCGCCAACTCCTCGCCCAGCTTCTGCAGCGCCTGGCTGTCACGCTTGCGCTGTGAGCGGCTGACGCGGACAGGTGCATCCTCTGTGTCGCTGCCATCGTACTGAAAATGCGTTTTACGTGCCATAAAGTGTCCTCTCCTGTGTGGGCGTGCGCCTGGAAGGCGGCTGTGAACATTCAGGGCAAGCCTAGCAGTCTTGCCCAAAACGGGCAAGATTTGGGCAGTGCGCGCCATGGACAGGACAGGCTGAAGCTTCGTTCGGCATCTGGCAAAGTATTGAAGGGTTTGCTAAGAAGACAGGACAGAAAGGAATACACCCAGGGGCGGCAGGGCGCATGCCAGGCAGGCTCCTGCGGCAAGGGAGACAGCACATGGGCTTTTTTTCAAAGGTAAGGAATTTCTTTAAGTCGGACAGCAAGCCGGAGGTCAAGCCGGCAGAACCTGCTCTTGAGGGGCAGGCTGCCCCTCAAGAGCAGGAAGCCCATGAGGAAGCAGCCCCTGCGGCGCAGGCTCCGGTGGAAGCAGCGCCTGAGGGAGTCTCTCAGGAGGAGCCGGCAGCTCAGGATTCCCCGACGGAACAGGTTCCGGAACAACAGCAGCCTGGGGCAGCAGAGCCTGCCGCAAGTGCCGAAGAGAATGAGGCTGAAGCAGAGGCGGCTGCACCCGCTGCACCTGAAAGTGCGCGCGAGCCGGAACCCGAGACGCCCCAGGAACAAAAGGACGGGGCGCCAGCAAACGGAGTGCCTTCTGAAGCACCAGCAGAGGAGCAGCCGTCCGAAGCTGTGGCCGATGCCGGCATCGATGAAGCCGTCGTAGAGGCAGCCGTCATAGAAGAGGTTCAGGCGGAAGAGCCCTCCGCAGAAGAATGCGCTGCTGAAGAGGCATCCGCGCAGGACGCCCAGGCAGAAGAGGGCGGAGCTGCCCCTATAGAGGAAGCAGAGCCCGAGGAGCCTGAAGCTTCAGCCAGCCAGTCTGAGCCTGAAGAAGCACCTGAAGCAGCGCCAGCCGCCGATGAGGAAGACCAGCAGGAGGCAGGGCAGGCTGAGGAAAAGTCCCCCGCAGAGGAAGCTGCTCTCCATGCGGCAGAGGAGGAAGCTGCCCATGCCGCCGAGCCTGAGGGCGTTCAGGAGCAGCCAGCAGAACCTGCGCAGGAAGAAGCAAAATCCGGCGGCTTCCTGGCCGGCTTGAAGCGCTTCTTTGGCGGATCCAGCACTGAAGAAGAAAAGGGCTGCAAAAAGGACGAAGTTCCTGCCAAGCCTGAAGCTGGAGAGAAGGCATCGGAAGGCACGACGGAGGGGGCAGCGGCAGGCAAGGACAGCTCCGACGTCTACCAGCATCTGATGACGCGGCTCAGGGAGGCTGACAGCCGCCTTTCCGTCTGGCTTGACATCGTGCTGGACGGCGTGACCGAGGCCGGTCCCGAATTGAATGACCGCATCAGCTTCCTTCTGCGCTCCCTTGAAGCGCCAGCCGATGAGGTTGAGACCTTTGTAAAGGACTTTGACGAATGGCTGGGCCGCATGGAGTACCATTACCTGGACGAATTCCGTTCAGAACTCCAGTACAGGCTCTCCCTTGCCCTCGACCTTGAGGATGAGGAGGATGAGAGAAGCCGCCTCTTCATCAAGCTCTCCGACAGCCTTGCCAAGACCAGGGCCCATTTTGCCAGGCAGTTTGACGCCCTCCTTTCCAGCCACGGCGAGCTGAACGACGACTTCTGGGAGGAGCTGGAAGAAGTCTTCATCATGGCAGACCTGGGCGTCGAAGCTTCCATGGAGTTGGTCAGGCGCCTGAAGGAGCGCGCCCTGGCTGAAAAGGCGACGACGACGGAGGCCGTCAGGGAGCTGCTGCGCCAGGAAATCCGCGGCATCTTCGTGCGTCCCAGACGCATTGTCGGCGTCAATCCGCCTGAAGTCGTGCTGATGATAGGCGTCAACGGCGCAGGCAAGACGACGACCATTGCCAAGCTGGCGTACAGGGACCAGATGCAGGGCAAGAAGGTCATGATAGCCGCTGCCGACACCTTCCGCGCAGCCGCCATCGACCAGATGCGGGTCTGGGCCGAAAGGGTGGGAACCCTCTTCCACGCCAAGCAGCCGGGCTCTGATCCGGCCTCTGTTGCCTACGAAGCCATGGACCGCGCCCTGAGCGAAAAGGTGGACGTCCTCTACGTCGATACAGCCGGCAGGCTGCAGACCAAGGTCAACCTTATGGACGAGCTGTCCAAGATCCGCTCCGTGCTGGAGCGCAAGCATCCCGGCGCCCCGCACAGGACCGTTCTGGTGCTTGACGCCACCACCGGCCAGAACGCGCTCTCCCAGGCCAAGCTCTTCAAGGAGTCCGCAGGCGTGGACGAGCTCATCCTCACCAAGCTGGACGGCACGGCCAAGGGCGGCGTGGCCATAGCGGTTGCCATGCAGCACAAGCTGCCCATCACCTATATAGGCCTTGGCGAAAAGGTCGAAGACCTGCGTCCCTTCAACGGCGACGACTACGCCGACGCCCTGTTCCAGTAGGGCGGGGGCTTAAAAAAGCATCCCGAAAAGATCAGCCTTGGGGGAAGGCCGGGCTTTCGGCAGACAGAAGCTGCCCAGTCCCGCCTTCCCTTTTTCATTGTCTCCTGCCGTGAAGGTGCGTCGGGCGCATCGTGCAAAAAGCTGTGAAATTTCCTGGGATTTTGCTTGACAGAAATATGTGGGAAGCCTATAAAAACGTTCGCCTCATTTAACGAGGACTCCCTGTACGGCAGGGAAGGATGAATGCTTAAATTCATCCTGCAGTACCGAGCGGCTGAAAGATGCCGCCGGATTGACAAGTGCAGGCGTTGCCAAATGCCGACTTGATCGAGCCGTACCAGCCCACCAATGGATCCATCTCTGCCATGAACTTCATGCTGCAGCGTACCAGGGCTGTAAAGGTTTGGGGGAACCTACCCCCGTTTGGTAACCCTGCGGGACCATACCCTGCACAGCGCAGACTTCTGTGCTGTGGGGCGTGGCGAACGCTGGGAGCATCACACAGCATGCTGTGTATTGCCGGATGTCGTTCTCACGCCCATCCTCAAAAGCAGTACACCGGCAAAAAGTGTGACAAAGGCGTTTCGAGACGCTGCTCCTATTGTTCAGTCCCTCTGGGTTAAGCCAGCAAGGGTCTTTTTTTTATTGTACGGCCCGAGCGCGAGGAACCCGCGTCTACCCCCAATGACACGGGCGATTTTTATGGAGCAGGTATTTAACAATGACGACAGTAAGTAGCGAATGCATTCGGATTAAGCTCAAGGCTTACGACTTTCGCATCCTGGACAAAGCTGTAGCGGAAATTGTGGACACTGCTAGGAATACGGGAGCCAGCATTGCCGGACCCATTCCTCTGCCCACCAGGTTCCGCAAATATACTGTGCAGCGTTCCGTTCATGTGGACAAAAAGTCTCGTGAGCAGTTCGAGCTGCGCATTCACAAGAGACTCATGGACATCCTTGAGCCCACACAGAGTACCGTCGATGCTCTGGGCAAGCTTTCCCTGCCCGCCGGCGTAGACGTCGAAATCAAAATCTAGTGAGAGGCAGTCATGGCTGATAAAATCGGAATTTTGGGCCGTAAGCTTGGCATGACCCGCATCTTTAACGATGACGGTGCTGCTGTGCCCGTGACGGTCATCGAAGTCGGTCCTTGCCCCATCACTCAGGTGAAAACAACAGAGACCGATGGCTATAACGCCCTGCAGATTGCTTTTGATGAAACAAATGAAAAGCATTGCAACAAGCCCATGCAGGGTCACTTTGGTAAGGCTGGTACCGCTCTGTACCGCCACCTTAAAGAAGTTCGTTTTGAGCAGGCTCCCGAGCAGAAGCTCGGCGACACCCTCACTGTGGACCTTTTCGCGGTAGGCGAAGTTGTCAAGGTAACTGGCAAGAGCATTGGTAAAGGTTATCAGGGCCGTATGCGCCGCTGGAACTTCCATGGCTGCAAAGACTCCCATGGTTGTGAAAAGGTTCATCGCAACAATGGCTCCATCGGTAACAACACCTTCCCTGGCCATGTTATCAAGGGCCGCAAGATGGCAGGTCACTGGGGCAATGAAACAGTGACGCAGCCCAGCGCGCTCATCATAGCTGTCCGCCCCGAAGACAATGTTATTCTTGTCAAGGGTGCTGTGCCCGGACCCAAGAACGGCCTCGTGTTCGTTCGCAAGCAGTAACAGGTGGAAAAACATGCCTACCATTAAAGTCTATGATCAGGAAAAGAAGGAAGTAGGTACAGTGGAGCTGTCCGCCGACGTGTTCGGTGTCGAGCCCCGTCCCGAAATCCTCAACCTGGTGGTGCGTGCCCAGCAGGCTGCCAAGCGTGCCGGCACACATATGGCTAAAACCCGCGCCTACGTTTCCGGCGGCGGCGTCAAGCCCTGGAAGCAGAAGGGCTCCGGCCGTGCCCGCGCCGGCTCCCGCCGCTCCCCCATTTGGCGTGGCGGCGCTGTGATCTTCGGACCCCAGCCCCGTGACTACAGCTTCAAGGTGAACGCCAAGGTGCGCGCCCTGGCCATGCGCATGGCCCTGTCCGCCCGCCTGGCCGACGAGAGCCTGACTGTTGTCAACGCCCTCAATGTGCCGAACGGCAAGACCAAGGAATTTGCCAAGATTGCAAAGGACCTCGGTCTGAACAAGGCTCTTATCGTGTGCGGAGACGTTGCTGAGTCTCTGTACCTCAGCGCCAGAAACCTGCCCGGTATTACCCTCACCACCCCCCACAATCTTAGTGTGTACGAAATCCTGAACAACAAGCAGCTTGTCATCGTTCAGGACGCCATCAACGGCGTGCACGAACGTTTTGAGAACAAGGGAGAGTAACATGGAACTGACTCAGGTTCTCATCAAACCCTTGGTGACGGAAAAAGCCAGCTTCCTGCGCGAGCAGGTTCAGGAACGCCTTTCCTTCCTGGTGCATCCCGATGCCAACAGGATTGAAATCAAGCGTGCCGTTGAGAGCATTTTCAACGTCACTGTTGTCAAGGTCAACGTTGTGCGCATGAAGCCCCGCGACTATCTGCGCCAGGGACGTCAGCTGCGCCACGTGAGCGGCTTCAAGAAAGCCTATGTCACGCTGGCCAAGGACAACAAGATAGAATACTTCGAGGGAGCGTAAGTCATGGCAGTTCGCAAGCTTAAACCGACCTCTGCTGGTCGTCGCTTCCAGACGGTTTCCGACTTCAAGGAAATTACACGCTCGAAGCCCGAAAAGTCCCTGACAGAGGGTCTTACCAAGAAGGCCGGCCGTAACAACCTTGGACGCGTTACCAGCCGCCGCCGCGGCGGCGGTGTGAAGCGTCTGTACCGCATCATCGACTTCAAGCGTGAGAAGCGTGACATCGTTGCCACCGTTTCCCACATTGAATACGACCCCAACCGTACCGCCCGTATTGCTCTGCTTACCTATGCCGACGGCGAGAAGCGCTATATTCTCTGCCCCGTGGGCCTGAAGCAGGGCGACAAGGTCCTGTCCGGCGACAAGGCTGACATCAAGCCCGGCAACGCCATGCCCATGGGCCGCATCCCTGTTGGTACCGTTGTGCACAACATTGAAATTTACCCCGGCAAGGGCGGACAGATGTGCCGCGCTGCCGGTACCTATGCCCAGCTTGTGGCCAAGGAAAACAAATATGCCCTGCTCCGCCTTCCTTCAGGCGAAGTGCGCAAGGTGCTTGCTTCCTGCACAGCCACTGTTGGTCAGGTGGGCAACATCTCCCATGAGAACGTGTCCCTCGGCAAGGCCGGCCGCAACCGCTGGCTGAACCGCCGTCCTCAGGTTCGCGGTGTGGCCATGAACCCCATCGACCATCCTCTGGGTGGTGGTGAAGGCAGAAGCTCCGGCGGACGTCATCCTGTGTCTCCCTGGGGTATGCCTGCTAAGGGTTACAAGACCCGTGACCGCAACAAGCCCTCTGGTCGCCTTATTGTTAAGGCTCGCGGCAAGAAGTAGGAGTAGAGCGACATGCCCAGATCTCTTAAAAAAGGTCCCTTTGTGGACGACAGCCTCATGGCAAAGGTTGAGGCCGCTCAGGCGAACAATGATCGCCGCGTGGTTAAAACCTGGTCCCGCCGCTCCATGATCCTGCCCGAAATGGTTGGCATGACCTTCGCCGTTCACAACGGCAAGAAGTTTGTGCCTGTGTTCGTGACTGAGAACATGGTCGGCCATAAACTCGGCGAATTTTCACCGACCCGCACCTTCCACGGCCATGCCGCTGAGAAGAAAGCCGGTGCTCGATAGGTAGGAGAGTTATCAATGGAAGCGAAAGCTATTGCCAAGTTCCAGCGTGTCTCTCCCCGCAAAACACGCTTGGTGGCCCGCAATGTGGTAGGCCTGGGTGTTGAAGATGCAATGAACCTTCTGCACTTCACCCCCAACAAGCCCGCCGGCATTCTCTACGGTGTTGTCAAGAGCGCATTGGCCAATGCCTCTGACAAGTCCCTTAATGTGGATGCCATGTTTGTCAAGGAAGTGCTGGTGAACGAAGGTCCTACGTGGAAGCGCTTTATGCCCCGCGCCCAGGGCCGTGCCACTCGCGTGCGCAAACGTACCAGCCACATCACCGTCATTCTCGCTGAGGAGAAGGATTAATGGGTCAGAAAGTACATCCGTATGGAATCCGGGTGGGGTACAACAAGAACTGGCTCAGCCGCTGGTTCTCCGCCAAGGAATATCCTGCCTTCGTTCTGGAAGACAATAAGATCCGCAAGTTTGTGAAGAAGCACTACACTGCGGATGCCAATATTGCCCGTATTGAAATTGAAAGAGCTGGCGGTAAGGTGCGCCTTATCCTCTCCACAGCCCGTCCCGGTGTCGTCATCGGCCGCAAGGGCGTTGAGATTGAGAAGCTGCGCACAGACCTCCACAAGGCCTTCGGCCGCGAATTCTCCATCGAAGTGAGCGAGATCCGTCGTCCTGAAGTGGAAGCCCAGCTTGTTGCCGAGAGCATCGCCCAGCAGCTGGAACGCCGTGTGGCATTCCGCCGCGCCATGAAGCAGACCGTGAGCCGCGCCCGCAAGTTCGGCGGCGAGGGCATCAAGGTTTCCTGCGCCGGCCGCCTGGCTGGTGCTGAAATCGCCCGCAGCGAATGGTATCGTGACGGCCGCGTGCCGCTGCAGACCCTGCGTGCCGACATAGACTACGGCTTCGCCGAGGCCAAGACGACCTATGGCATCATTGGCATCAAGGTCTGGATCTACAAGGGTGAGATCCTCGACAAAGAGGGGGAACAGCATGTTAGCGCCTAAGAAGGTTAAATACCGCAAATGGCAGAAAGGCCGCCTGCGTGGCCTGGCTTACCGTGGCTCCTCCCTTGCCTTTGGTGAAATCGGCCTCAAGACCACCGAGCATGGCCAGCTGTCCAGTCAGCAGATTGAAGCTGCCCGTATCGCCATGATGCGCCACATCCGCCGCGGCGGTAAGGTTTGGATTCGTATTTTCCCCGACCGTCCGGTTACCGCAAAGCCTCTGGAAACCCGTCAGGGTTCCGGTAAAGGTGCACCAGTCGGCTGGTGCGCTCCCGTGAAGCCCGGCCGCATTCTGTATGAAGTGAAGGGCGTCCCGCTGGATCTCGCCCGCCAGGCTCTGACTCTGGCATCCTACAAGCTGCCTGTCAGAACCGTCATCGTGACGAGGGAGGGTTTCTAAGATGGCTGACAAAAAAGCCGTTACCCGTGAGAATGCCGAGGAGCTGCGCAAGCTGTCCGTAGCAGAGCTCAACGAAAAGCTTGACGCTCAGCGCAGCGAGCTCCTGCATGCACGCTTTCAGCATACCAATGCCCAGCTCACCAAGGTGAGCGAGCTGAAGGAGATGCGCAAGCAGGTTGCACGCATCAGCACCATCCTCAAGGAAAAGGCAAGAGAGGATATCCATGCAGGCTCTTGATCATGTTAAGGGCAGAACCCTGACCGGTACTGTCATCAGCGACAAGAATGACAAGACCATTGTTGTCCGCGTTGAAACCCTGGTCAAACATCCGCTGCTCAAGAAATACATCCGCCGCCGTAAAAAGTTCACCGCTCATGATCCCATGAACGAGTGCGGTGTCGGCGATAAAGTAAAAATCGTGGAATTCAGGAGACTGTCGCACAACAAGCGCTGGCACCTGGTGTCCATCATTGAAAAGGCTGTGTAGGTGAAGCCATGATTCAGGTAGAATCCACTCTTCAGGTAGCCGATAACTCGGGTGCCAAAAAGGTCGCCTGCATCAAGGTCATCGGCGG
>CAZWGJ010000004.1:28757-45343 GCA_964633375.1 uncultured Desulfovibrio sp. | reverse complement strand
TGAAAGGCAAGGAAGCCGGCCTTTGGCTGAACGATCTGCCGCTGGGGCGTGTCAGTCTGCGCCAGGGACGCCTTATTGCCGCCTTTGGCCGCTGCTAGAGGATTTAGGCGGTATGAAGTTACCCAATTAGCACGCCTCAGCCAGCCTGCCGCCTTCCTTTTGCAAGGCTAAAATCTGTACCGTTTGGCTCCATTGGCTACCCCACCCGTGGACCCGCCAGTCCATATTGGGAATTGAAGGTGATTTGGCGGCAGTCTGTTCAGTTCTGCGCGTCGTCTGATGCATCGTCCGACAGTTTGCCGCAGCGCAGGGATGCCAGTCCAAAGGCGGCCTGCCCCAGGCTTATGCCGCCGTCTCCTGCAGGAACCTTGGCAGAAAGCAGCACCGTAAAGCCCTGCCTGGCAAATTGTTCTGCCAGGAGCTTTCGCAGCAGGGAGTTGTTGAGGACGCCTCCGCTTAGACCGATCCTATTGCCGTCTTCTGCACAGTGTGCTTCAAGGACAAGGCGGACAAGGCTTTGGGCAAGCTGCACGTGGAAGTCATAGGCAGTCAGGGCGGCATCAAGGCCGTCTTTTTGCAGGCGGCAGACCCGCTCAAAGAGAGCGAAGCCATCAAGCAGCAGCGAGCCGTCCTCATCCTTGGAGACGGTCTTCAAGATGGAAGAGCTGGTTTCGGGCAGTGCTGCGCCGTCTGCCTTTTGGGCAAGGGATTCCAGGCGTATGGCGGCCTGCCCCTCATAGGTGACGGCCTCGCAGACTTTAAGCTGGGCGGAGACCGCATCAAAGAGCCGTCCGCAGCTTGAGGAGAGCGGGCAGTTGAGCGATTTCTGAAGCATCTGCAAAAGAAAGTCCGCTTCCCGTCCCTTGCTCTTCTGCCAGTTGGAGAGAACCTCGGCGGCAAGTGCTTTGTCCTGCATTCCGCATGCCAGGGAGAGGGCAAGACGCCAGGGCGACTTGACGGCTGCGTCGCCGCCAGGCAGGGCAAAGGGAAGGAAATGGCCTGCCCTGGTCCAGTGCGCCCTGGAAAGGTCCATGCGGATGAGCTCGCCGCCCCAGGCTGTCCCGTCCAGACCGTAGCCAAAACCGTCCAGAACAAGGACAAGGGCCTGGCTTGCAACATGATGCTCTGCCAGGACGGAGGCCGCGTGGGCTGCGTGGTGCTGGAGCGTCATCAGCGGAATGTTGTGCCTGCCGGCAAACTCCCTGGCCATTCTTGAGGAGTAGAAGTCAGGGTGGCAGTCGCAGACGACAAGACCGGGCTTCACCTCCAGAAGGGAGAGCAGATGGGCTGCTGCCTCATCGTAAAAGGCTGCGGCGGCAGGGTGTTCAAGGTCGCCGATGTGCTGCCCCGGGAAGGCGTCGCTGCCGCGGGTGATGCAGCAGGCGGCCTTCAGGTCGGAGCCGGCGGCAAAGACGCTTGTCTCTGAGCTTTCCTTGAGCTCTATGGCAGAGGGCACATAGCCCCTGGCCCTGCGCAGAAAGAAGGCATCGTCTTTGCTGCCGCATTCTTTTGGGCACAGGACGACGCTGTCATCGACTCTGCAGAGTATGTCCCTGTCGTGCAGCAGGAAGTCGTCTGCGATGTCGATGAGCCTGTCCAGCGCCTCACGGTTGCCAAGGCAGATGGGGTCGCCGCTGAGGTTGCCGGAGGTCATTACCAGGACAGGAGCAGGCCTGCCCTGGCTGCGGCACAGCATAGACAAGGTATCAAACAGCACGACATGCAGGGGCGTTGTCGGCAGCATGCAGGCAAGGGAGGACAGATCGGGTGCCAGGCTTGCAGGCAGGGAGTTTGGCAGCGCCTCCAGGACGACGGCAGGGCGCATGGGCGAGGAAAGAAGCTCTGCCTCTTTGGCTGAGACGCAGCAGAAGGAGCGGATGACGTCAAGGGACGGAGCCATGAGGGCAAAAGCCTTGTCCGGCCTCCTTTTGCGGTGCCGCAGCAGCTTGATGACGGCATCGTTTCTGGCATCGCAGGCAAGCTGGAATCCGCCAAGCCCGCGCACTGCCAGGATGCGGCCTTCCAAAAGGCTCTGGCAGGCATGATCGACTGCCTGGGCTATGTTTTCCTTGGAAGGCTTGGTCCTACCTTCCATGGCGTCGGCATGGGAGACAAGCCAGAGCTTCGGGCCGCAGACAGGACAGGCTATGGGCTGGGCGTGGAAGCGCCTGTTGAGGGGATCGGTGTATTCTTTGGCACACTCAGGGCACATGGGAAAGCAGGCCATGGAGGTCACTGCCCTGTCGTAGGGGATGGAATGCGTTATGGTGTAGCGCGGTCCGCAGTTGGTGCAGTTGGTAAAGGCGTAGCTGTACCGTCTGTTGCCTTTTTCATGCATGTCCCTCTCGCAGTCTGCGCAGAGGCCCACGTCGGGGCTTATCAGGACATTGTGCCCATGATGGCCGTGGCTCATCACGATGGTGAAGTTTTCTTCGCCGTCAGCACAGGGCATGGGGGTGACGGTCAGGTTGGTGAGCCTTGCCAGCGGCGGAAGATTCTCCTTCAAAAGATGCGGGAACTCCTGCACGTGCTCCCTTGCCCCCTGTATCTCAATTACCACGCCCTCGCTGGTGTTGCCGACGCTGCCCGTCAGGGAGAGGTCGTGGGCCAGGCGGTAGACAAACGGCCTGAAGCCTACGCCCTGCACTTGTCCCTGGACAAGCAGGCTGCAGCGTATGATCCCTGTGTTTTGGGCGGTGTGTGAAACAGTGTCCTTGGGCATAGCAAAAATCCATATCGGTGCAGGAAGGAAAGATGCAGGCAGCATCCTTCAAGGCCGGTCATCCGGCTTTTGACAGCGCTCAAAAGCCTCTTTTCTCAATACAGCAGAAAGGCGTCTGCCGGCAATGGAACGAAAAAAGACTGATGCGGACAGGGGCTTTGCAGAGGAAAGGCGCACGAAAAAAGGGAACAGGCTGAAAGCTGCCTGCTCCCTTCTTCCTTCATTAGACAAATGTCTGCAAGAGGCTGCGGACTAGTCCCTGCCTTCAGCCTCGGATCCTGCTTCAGCCTCGCTGAGCTTCTGCTTCAAAAGCTCGCCAAGGTTCTGGGAGACCGCCTCTGAAGAGCCTGCGTGGTACTCCTTGCCCTTGCCGTCGTTCTGGGCAGTCCCCTTGAGGGAGAGCCCAAGACGGCGCTCCTCGGCGCTGACATGGATGACCTTGGCCTCGATTTCCTGGCCGAGGGTGAAGAGCTCGGTCGGCGACTTCGCCTTCTTGCCAAGGCCAAGCTCGGAGATGTGAATCAGGCCTTCAATGCCTTCCTGGACTTCAACAAAGATGCCGAAGTCGGTGATGTTGGTGATGGTGCCCTTGACGGTGCAGCCGACAGGATAGTTCTCGGGAACGTGGTTCCAGGGGTCGTCAACAAGCTGCTTGATCCCTAAGGTGAACTTTTCGCTCTCCTTGTCGACGACCAGGACCTTTGCCTGCACGACGTCGCCTACCTTGTACAGTTCGCTGGGGTAGTGGATCTTCTTGGTCCAGGAGATGTCTGAGACGTGGATGAGGCCGTCTATGCCGTCCTCAATGCCGATGAAAAGGCCGAAGTCGGTGATGTTCTTGACAGTGCCCTCAATGACGGTGCCTTCCAGGTACTTCTCGGCAACCTTTTCCCAGGGGTTGGGGTGGCACTGCTTGATGCCTAAGCTTATGCGCTTTTTTTCTGGATCGACGCCCAGGACCATAACCTCGACTTCGTCGCCGGCATGAACCTGCTGGGAGGGATGGCGCAGCTTGCGGGTCCAGGAGATTTCAGAAATGTGCACCAGGCCTTCAACGCCGCTCGCCAGCTCGACAAAGCAGCCGTAGTCAACGAGGTTGGTGATTTTGCCGACGAACTTCTGCCCCACCGGGAAGCGCTCGGTGATGTTTTCCCACGGGTCGGGGACAAGCTGCTTCAAGCCCAGGCTGACCTTGCCGCGCTCGCGGTCAAAGGAGAGGACCTTGAGGGTGAGCTCCATGCCCAGGGTTACCATTTCCCTGGGATGGCGGATTCTTTTCCAGCTCATGTCCGTGACGTGGAGGAGGCCGTCAAGGCCGCCCAGATCGACGAAGACCCCGTATTCAGTGATGTTTTTGACCTTTCCTGTGACAATCTGCCCTTCCTGCAGGCTTTCAAGCAGGTTCTTGCGCATGGCGGTGCGCTCTTCTTCAAGGAGGACGCGGCGGGAGACGATGACGTTGCTGCGGCGGCGGTTTATTTTAAGAACGCGGAAGTCGTATTCCTGGTTGATCAGTGCATCCATGTCCGTGACCGGACGAAGATCCACATGGGAGCCGGGGAGGAAAGCCTCAACGCCATGGATGTCGACGGTGTAGCCGCCCTTGATGCGCTGCATGATGCGCCCGCGGATGGTCTTGTTGTTTTCCTGCACGTCTTCCAGCTGATCAAAGACCTGCATGCGCTTTGCTTTCTCAAAGGACAGTGAGATCGTGCCTTCATTCTCGTTTTTGCGCACGATGTACACATCGATAAGGTCGCCTTCCTTGACGCAGATTCTGCCGTCCTTGTCTAGAAATTCACTCGTTGGTATCTGGCCTTCAGATTTAAAGTTGACATCAACAAGCACATTGTCCTCGCCTATCCTGACGACGGACCCTTTAGCGATGGACCCCTCGTCCAAGTCGCCAAAGTCAGGGGTTAAATAACCTTCGAGGGCGCTTTCAAAATCGAAAATATCCCCCGCATCATTACTTGCCATACTAAGCCGGCCTCCAAAAAAAATTATGGCATCCTTCAAGCCAATGTCGCTTTGCCTAAAGAAAAACGCCTATGCTGTCAAGGGAGCTCAGCCGCCCTGTAAGGCGGCTGAAGCAGCGCTTTGAGCGGCTGTTTTGGCGGGTGAAAGGCACAAGGCGAGAGGAGGGGCCTTAGGCTGTTCCCATGTTCCGCGGCAGGCTCGTCAGGGGTACCTCGGAGAGGCGGATGATGCGCACCTTGAAGGTGTGCCCCTTGCCGCAGAGAGGGCAGGCGTTGGTAAGCAGCAGGCAGGAGGGATCCAGCTCCAAAGGATCAATGCCTATCGACTGCAGAAGCTCCGTGCATCTGCCGGGTTCCAGGAAGACCGGTGCCCCGCAGCGGCTGCACTCTACATAGAGCATCTCCGGATCAAAGCCTTTCTGGAGGGGGTTGGGATCCTGAAGCGTGCTGACGTTGATGAATTCTGTCTGTTTTTTGTCGGAAGCCTTGTTCGTGTCGTTCGTGTCGTTCGTATCGTTCATAGGTGTATCATCCATAAGAAAAGAAGAAATTCGGAAGTGCCTTGCAGCAAAGAAGCTAAGAAGCGCTTCCCTGTTCGTCAAGCGCCATGAGGATCTGTGCAGGGCTTTTGGCAGAGCTGCCAGCTTTGCAGCAGTCCTTCTTGCCCTTGTGTTTTCTTTGCCATAGGTTTAGCCGGTCTTCCTGGGGCAAAAAATGGAAGCATCCGCATTGGGAGCAGATTGGCATTCCAGCCGGATTTTTTATTGGCGTCCCTATTGTGCGGCACGTTGGGCATTCAGTTGAGAGGTCGTCCACTATGAGCAGCGAACAGGTCCATATCAGGCTTCTTCCGCCGGAGCTCTGCAACCAGATTGCAGCAGGAGAGGTCGTCGAGCGTCCGGCAAGCGTTGTGAAGGAACTGGTGGAAAACAGCCTGGACGCCCTTGCGACCTGCGTGGACGTCACCGTGGAGAACGGCGGACAGGGGCTGATACGCGTCCAGGACGACGGCATAGGCATGCTGCACGAGGAGCTGGAGCTGGCTGTGACAAGGCATGCCACAAGCAAGATAAGCGGCGTGGAGGACCTGGAAAACATCAATTCCTACGGCTTTCGCGGCGAGGCTCTGCCAAGCGTCGCCTCTGTCGCCCGCTGCAGCGTAGCCAGCATGGGGGCAGGCCAGGAAGAGGCCTGGGCCCTTGACATCGCCTTTGGCAAAATTGAGGGGGAGCGCCCTGATGCCCTGCACAAGGGAACCATAGTGGAGATTCGGGATCTCTTTGCCAACGTGCCTGCCCGCCTCAAGTTTCTCAGGGGCATGTCCACGGAGGTCAAGCACTGCCAGGAGTGGCTTTCCCGCCTGGCCCTGGCAAGGCCGGATGTGGCTTTTTCCCTGGTCAGCGACGGCAGGGAGCTGCTGCGCTTCCTGCCCGGGCAGACCGTCATGGAAAGGCTGGAGGTCATCTGGCCCAAGCTCATCACGGAAGCCCTGCTTCCTTTTGACAGCACAAGGCACGGCATACGCGTCCATGGGTATACGGCACGCCCCGACGTCTGCCAGCCCAGAGGGACCAGGCAGCTGCTCTTTGTCAACGGGCGCAGCGTGTCGGACAAGAAGCTGCTGGGCGCCATACGAGAAGCCTACAAGGGGCGTCTGACCAGCCGCGAGCATCCGCAGGTCGTCCTCTTTGTGGAGATGGATCCGCAGGAAGTGGACGTCAACGTGCATCCGGCCAAAAGCGAGGTGCGCTTCAGGGATGAGCGGGCTGTGTTCTCAGCCGTGCTCCTTGCCCTGCGCAGTGCCCTTGAGACTTTGGTGCAGGAGACCATCCCTGAGGATGTCCCGGGAATGAGCCCTGAAGCTGGTTTTTGGGCTGCTCCTGAAGGAACTGCCGGCACTGCTGCAGCCCAGGCAGATTTGGCTGCGCAGCCAGGGAAGCCCGTGCCGGCTGGCACGCCAAACGATGCGCCAAACGATGTGCAGAACGATATGCCGGACGATGCACGGAACGATGCTGCGGCTGCCCCTAAAAGCGAGTGGGGGTATTGGGGGCGCTTGGACAAGCCGCTCAATCCTGCCATGACCTTCAGCCAGGACAAGTTCGGCCCCAAAAACGGATCTATGGGCGGGTATATGGGCGGATCCGCTGACGGCTCTGTTGAGTGGCTGGTGCAGGGGCAGGATGTAAGTTTGGAAAGCCCTGCCCAGGGGGCAGGGGAGGAAGCAGTCCGTGCAGCCGATTTCTTTGCAAGGTCTCTGCCGGAGAGTCCCTCTTCAGAAGAGCGGCAGGTGAGCATGACAGGGCAGGAGGCAGATATGCAGCCTGTTCTGGCAGAACGTGCCTTTTCGCAGGGGCAGGAAAGCGGGCAGGGCAGTACAGAGCCAGGTCCTTGTGCTGCCGGAATTTCCATCGGCGGTTTTACGTATTTGGGGCAGATAGCCAGGACGTACCTGGTGTTCAGGGATTCCAGGGATGCGCTGGTGCTGCTGGACCAGCATGCGGCGCATGAGAGGGTCCTCTATGCAAAGATCACTGCCCATGGCTACCAGGGGCAGGGGCAGATCCTGGCGCTGCCTGTAGAGCTTGGCCTGCATGCTTCAGAGGCACAGCGCTGGATGGAAGTGCAGGGCATGCTCTGCGCCCTGGGCTTTTCTGCCGAACTGCGTGCGGGGACGCTTGTGGTGCGGGCAGTGCCTGCCCTGCTGACCCGCATGCAGGCAGTGGAGTTTTTGAAGGAGGCCCTGGCAGGCAGAAAGGACGACTTCAATGTCAAGTTTGCTTCCATGGCCTGCAAGGCGGCCATCAAGGCCGGGCAGGTGCTCACGGCAGATGAGGTCGGCAGCCTGATGCGCCAGTGGCTTGTGACGCCGAACAAGGAAAACTGCCCCCATGGAAGGCCTACCTTCCTGCGCTGGGATGCCCAGCAGCTGGAAAAGCTCTTCAAGCGCCGGCTGTCGTAAGCTCAAGTCCGCAAAGCCGGCAGGGAGGCAGCGGCTTAGTGCCCTGAGTAGTCCAGCACGTGGTTCAGCGGAACGGACTTTACTTCCAGGCTGCCTGTGCCTTTTGCCAGGTAGCGCGTCATGCGCCAGTTCTCCATGTCCAAAACGTCCAGCTTGCCTTTGGCGCCGGATTCTGCCAGGCGGTGCAGGATGGGCTCGACATCTTCTATAGGAAAGTAGAGGCCCTCAAAGGAGATGCGGACCATGTCGCTGACCTTTGTCACAAAGGGATCGTGGTCGTCCTCTGAGGCTATGGCAGAGGCGCAGGCGTCGGCAAGAGCCTGGCAGTCTTCTGCGGAGGCAGGGGTAAAGTTGGCATAGACCTTGAGCAGCAGGGGCTGAGTCATGGCAAGTCCTTCAGGCATCCTTGAGGCAAAGGAAAGAAAAAAGGCGGCGTTTTGGTGAAACGCCGCCCGCAAATCCGTACTGAAAACCAGGCGCCTACTTCTTTACGACGGAGCGCACCTTTTCATACATGGGGTTGATGATGTCCTTGAGGGTGTCCTGCAGGAGGCTCTCAACGGCGCTGTTGGACGGGAAGGTGGTGCGGGTCTGGTTTGCGGTCAGGGTTTCCATGGCAATCTTCTTGGTCTTGTTGCTCAGGACGTACTTGACGCGCATGCTGATTTCAAAGGATGTGGCTGACTGCTCCTTGATGTTCAGTTCTTCAAGGGAGCCGGTCAGGATGTAGTCGGGAGAGCCTTTGACGCCTTCGGCTACGCTTTTGGCGTAGGTGACACGGTAGCCGTGGGCGGACAATTTGTCGGCTGCTGCCTCGCTCAGCCATTTGGGGGCGGAGTCAATGGAGGTGAAGTAGCTGTGGTCGCGGCGCAGGCCTAAGGAAGAGCGGTCTTCGCGCTTGTCGGCAAACTGGACGACGCTGATGGTGGAAGAGGTGGGAGCCGGCAGGACGCTGGCGTCCTGCTTGAGTGGCAGCAGGCGGACAGTGTTGCTGGGGCCGCAGGAGGCAAGAAGCAGAAGGCAGAGCAATGTGCCAAGAAGGGAGAGACAGCGAAAATGTTTCATGGGCTATTTGGGCGCACTTTTGACCCTGGTCAGGCGAAGGGCGCCTCCTCCTTAATATAAACGTATGCTTAACTGTGTCTGGATTGTGCGAAGATTGCCTTGCAGAGATGTTGTCACCCCATGCTCCCGCAAAGGAAAGTGAGGATAATGCCAGTCTGACTACCATATCCACCGCGGACTTTCAATTCCCCAGGATGGCTGTCTTGCAAGCTCTTTCAGCCGGTGGTAGAAAAACTGCTTCAGAACATCAGGAACGCACCTGTGAATGCATTTGTGAACTCATTTGTACTTCATTGTTCCCCAAATTAGGTAACTGTCTAGGATTCTCTCCTTCTGTGCATGAAAGCGTGCAGGCTCGGGCAGGGAATCAGGTAAGGAAAGACCATGCTGGATCTCAAATTCATACAAAAGCAGCCTGAGGTGCTCGCAAAGGCGCTTGAAGACCGTCACTCTGCCCTGAGCATCGACGACTTCAAGGCCATGGATGCGGAGCGCCGTAAATATATAGCGGAAATAGAAGAGCTTAAGAGACGCCGCAATGCCGGTTCGCAGGAATACGGCAAACTGAAGCGCGAAGGAAAGCCCGCAGACGAGCTCCGTGCCGAGCTGGAGCAGGTGGGCGCCAAGATCAAGGAGCTGGAAGGCAAGACCGAGGAGGCCAAGGCCAAGGTCGAGGAATGGCTGATGGGCGTTCCCAACATCCCTGACGCCTCAGTGCCCGTCGGCAGGGATGAGACTGAGAATGTCGAGATCCGCAGGGTCGGGACAGTGCCCAGCTTTGACTTTGAGCCCCTGCCCCACTGGGAGCTGGGAACACGCCTCAAGGGCCTTGACTTTGAACGTGCCGCCCGTCTTTCCGGCAGCCGCTTTGTCGTCTCCTTTGGCTGGGCCGCCCGCCTGGACAGGGCCCTGGTCAATTTCTTCCTGGATGTGCACACACAGGAGGACGGCTACATTGAGGTGACTCCTCCTGCCATAGTCAATAAGGAGACCATGACCGGCACAGGCCAGCTGCCCAAGTTTGAGGAAGACCTCTTCAAGCTGCGCGAGGGGCTGTACCTCATCCCCACCGCCGAGGTGCCGCTGACCAACCTGCACTCCGGCGAGGTTTTGGCCGAGGAAGACCTGCCCCGCTGCTACACGGCAGCAACCCCGTGCTTCCGCTCTGAAGCCGGCTCCGCCGGCAAGGACACGCGCGGTCTGATCCGCATGCACCAGTTCACCAAGGTTGAGATGGTGCGCTTTGCCCATCCCGACGACAGCTTCAACCAGCTGGAGATTATGACCGGCAATGCCCGCAACCTGCTGGAGCGCCTGGAGCTGCCCTACAGGCAGATCGTGCTCTGCACAGGGGATATGGGCTTTGGCTCTGCCAAGACCTATGACCTTGAAGTCTGGCTGCCGGCGCAGAAGACCTACAGGGAGATTTCTTCCTGCTCCAACTGCGTTGACTTCCAGGCCCGCCGTGCCAACATCCGCTTTAAGCCGAAGGGCGGAAAGTCCGCCTTTGTGCACACCCTGAACGGCTCAGGACTTCCTACCGGACGCACCATTGCCGCCATTATGGAAAACGGCCAGCAGAAGGACGGCACCATCGTGCTGCCCAAGGCTCTGGTACCCTACATGGGCGGTCTTGAGGCAATAGAGCCTGATACACGCCTCATCTAACGTACTGACATATTTCAGGGAATGCCCCCTTTCGCCTGCTTTGTCCATTTTGCAGCAGGTGGACGGGGGCGTTCTTTGTGTTAGGACATGCCAGAGGTAAAATTGAAAGCAGAAACTGTGGCTGATATAGTACTAAGATGCCTGAATTATTATAATTTAAGGCAGTATTGTGGCATTGCAAGATTAGTGATTTAGTTAAAAGCAAACAAAAAAGCTGAGAAGGACTGAGAAGTGATGTAGTTTTCAAAAGAGGCGGTTTTTCATGGCAATCTGCACACCCCCAGCAAAGAAAAAGGGGCATGCTTTTCATGAAGAAGAGCATGCCCCTTAAACGTCAGGAATTTTGCTTAGTTCTGGCTGTAGAAGTTGATGAGGCATCCAGCCAGGATGATGGCGCGCTCATCGTCTGTGAGGTCGCCTGTGGACAGGGTGACTGTGCTTGCCGTGCCGTTATGGATAAGCCATGCCTGCACGGAGGGCTTCTTCTCGGCTATAGCTGTGCGCAGCCCCGGGATGAGGACTTTGTCGCCGCATTCCAGCTTTTCGCCGACGCCGCGTTACATAAGGAAGGGCACCATGCCCCAGTTGATGAGGTTGGAGCGATAGCGCTTGGTGGCGTATTCCTCAGCCAGGTTGGCCCAGCCGCCCAAGACCTTCTGGCAGGAGGCAGCCTGCTCGCGGGCTGAGCCGTCGCCAGGCTTGACGGCAAAGATGGTGGAGCCGATGCCGATGTTTTTGAGATCTTCCTCAGCAAAGACCTTTGACCAGACCTCGGGGCTTGCCGCCTTGAGGGGAGCACAGGCGTCCTTGATGGCTGCAAGAAGGGCGGCATCCCCTGTATTCTGGATGCGGCGCTCCTCCAGCTGCTGAACTTCCTTGGCGCGTCCCACATAGGCAGGATCGCGGCGGGAGAGGGTGAACTCGGACAGCTTGCGGGGATTGGAGCGGAGGGAAGACGTCTCGCCTGAGGGAATAAGCTCGTCTGTGGTGGTGACAGGGTCGTTGATGACGCTGGCAACAGAGAGGAAGAGGTTTTCAGGCAGCGGGCTCATAGCCGGCCAGTCGGTGATGTTGGGTCCAAGGATCAGCTTGGCATCCGTATCGGCCTTGCCAAAGCCCTGGTAGCAGCGGGTGGCGTAGACAATGGGATCGAAGCTGTAGTTGAGCTCGGGATGGATCTTGTCCCAGTCCAGCTCGGTTGCAGCCGTAAGGCGTCCGCCGTTGGCTGCCGTGGCAGCAATGGAGCGGGCGTCCATGAGGGCGACGCCGGAAAGCTGGCCGTTGCCGGGCTTGGATCCTTCGCGGTTGGGGAAGTTTCTGGTGGAGTGGCGGATGGAGAGGGCGCCGTGGGCAGGCGTGTCGCCTGCGCCGAAGCAGGGTCCGCAGAAGGCGCTCTTGATCAGGGCGCCGGCGCTCATGAGCCTGGCGTAGGTGCCGTTCTTGACCAGGGCCAGGGCCTGGGGCTCGGAGGCAGGGTAGACGGAGAGCGAGAAGTTGGAGTTGCCTGTGCTCTTTCCTTCCAGGATGGCGCCGGCCAGAGTGAGGTTCTCATAGGAACCGCCGGCACAGCCTGCGATGATGCCCTGATCCACATGCAGCCCGTCCTGCTGGATTTTGTCGCGCAGACGGAAGGCTGAGGCAGCCTTGCCGAACTTCTTCTGGGCTTCTTCCTCCACGGCAGCCAGGATGTCTGCGCCATGGGCCTGCACTTCCCTGATGGGGAAGACGTTGCTGGGATGGAAGGGCAGGGCCATCATGGGCTCTATCTTGGCAAGGTCTATGCGCACCATGCCGTCGTAGAGGGCAGGCTCCGCAACCTTGAGCTCCTTGTAGTCAGCCTTGCGGCCGTGTGTGGCGAGGTAGTCCTGCACCTTGCCGTCTGTCTCCCAGATGGAGGAGAGGCAGGTGGTTTCCGTGGTCATGACATCGACGCCGCAGCGGTATTCCACGGAGAGATTGGCGACGCCGGGACCGGCAAATTCCATGACCTTGTTCTTCACAAAGCCGTTTTTGAAGACTGCGCCGATGATGGCCAGCGCCACGTCCTGGGGGCCTACGCCCGGCTGCGGGGCGTTTTCCAGCCAGATGAGGACAACGCCCGGCTTGGGGATGTCGTAGGTGCGGCGCAGCAGCTGCTTGACGAGCTCAGGGCCGCCTTCGCCTATGGCCATGCAGCCCAAGGCCCCGTAGCGGGTGTGGCTGTCCGAGCCTAAAATCATGCGCCCGCACCCTGCCAGCATTTCCCTGGCGTACTGGTGGATGACAGCCAGGTTGGTGGGCACAAAGATGCCGCCGTACTTCTTGGCTGCGGAAAGGCCGAAGACGTGGTCGTCCTCGTTGATCGTCCCGCCCACTGCGCAGAGGCTGTTGTGGCAGTTGGTCAGGGCATAGGGCATGGGGAAGGAGGTGAGGCCGCTGGCACGGGCAGTCTGGATGATGCCCACATAGGTGATGTCATGGGAGACCATGGCGTCAAAGGTGACGTGCAGAAGGTCGTCCGTTTGGGAGGGCTTGCTGTGCGCTTTCAGGATGCGGGCGGCAAGGGTGGCGTCCTTGGAAGCCTTGATGCCGCGGGCATCTGCCTCAGCAAGAGGCATAACTGTCTTGTCGGACAGTACGACAGGAGAAGACTGAAGACTAATCATGGGCATATCTCTAAAGAAAAAGGAGAGTGCATAAGGAAAGGGGGGGAATGCCGGCGGCTGCCCTCAGCTTTACTGGGCAGCCAGAAGCTTGACGCTGAAGCCCAGGAAGACAATGCCGGTCAGGCGCTCAAGGCGCCGCCGGAAGGTCTCGCTTTCAAAGAAGCTCCGAAGACGGGACAGCATCAAACTTAAAGTAATAAACCACGCACCGACTGTCAGGATCATGAAAAGGCCGAGAAGGAGCAGCTGGACCGGGATGGCGACATCTGCATCCGGCAGGACGAACTGCGGCAGGAAGGTCAGAAAGAAGATGACAGCCTTGGGGTTGAGGACGTTGGTCAGAAAGCCCTGCACAAAGGCGGACCTGGAAGTGCAGCCCCTCTGCGCTGCCTCTTCACTGCCGCCTTCCTCTCCGCTCTCTGCCATGCCTGCTGCCTGCTGCTCCTTTGCCGGCCTGGCAAGGAGGGAGCGCAGCCCTATATAGGCAAGATAGGCGGCACCTGCGTAGGTTATGCAGGCAAACAAAAAGCTTGAGTGGGCAATGACGGCCGTCAGCCCTGCCACGCTGAGCGTGGTGTGGACAACGAGGCCGCAGGCTATGCCCACGGAGGAGGCGAGTGCAGCCTTCTTTCCGTGCAGGAGGGACTGGCGCAGGACCAGGGCAAAATCAGGGCCCGGGATCATGGCAAAAAGCAGGCAGGTTCCTGCAAAGACAAGAAGGGTTGCGAGCATCAGAGTCTCTTGAGGCGGGGGTGCGTTTGGGGAGGCGTCCTAAAGGGCGTCTTCCTCGGTGTCCGCCATGTGGCCGTACTTGAGGATTTCCTCAACCTGCATGTCGCAGGAGAGCACGCCCAGGATGTGGTCGTTTTCATCGGTGACTGCGCAGGAGACCGTACAGATGAGCTTGCCTGTAAAGCGGGAGGTGTAGACGTCCATGATGTGCAGGCTGCCGGTGGCCATGGGGACCTTGAACCACTCGCGGTCGGAGAAGTCGTAGTTGGGCGTCACGCTGCTGTAGAGGGCGCTTGTTTCCTTGTCGGCAGACAGGGCGAGGCACTTCAGCCTGCCCTTGTCGTCCGTGAGGGAGAGGAACTGGATGAAGGGGTAGTCGGTGGCGAAGTCGATCATCAGCTTCTCTGCACCGGCGCCGAAGTCGAGCAGTCCCTGCTCGTTGGAAAGCTGGATGAGGACGTTGGCGGAGAGCTTTCCTGCCAGCTCCTTCATGCGGTCGTACTCGGTGACCGTGAACTCAGGCATGTAGCGGGAGACCAGCTTCTGCATTTCCTCATAGGAGAAGTTGGTGGTGCGGCCGTGGTCGTAGGCGCGCATGATGTCGTCGTAGATCCTGCCGACTGCAGGATGCTTTTTGGTGACGGCCTTGTCCGTGCCGGTGAGGTTGAAGTTGTGGTTGATCCAGTAGGCCACGCCGGCACGCCCGGACTTGTCGGTGATGACAATGGGCACTGGGCGGTTGAGCAGATGCGTGGTGTCGAAGATGTTGTAGATTTCCTCGTTCTTGATGATGCCGTCCACATGCACGCCGGCGCTGGTCGCGTTGAAGTCGCGGCCGGCAAAGGGATAGTTGTGCGGGACCGTGTAGGACAGCTCTTTTTCAAAGAACTCGGCTATCTCGGTGATGACCGTGGTGTCGGCAGCCGCATCGTCTCCGGTTAAGGAGAGGTAGTCCATGACCAGCGCCTCAATGGGCGTGTTGCCCGTCCTCTCGCCAAAGCCGAAGAGCGTGCCGTTGATGTTGCCGCAGCCGTAGAGCCAGGCGGTTACGCCGTTGACCAGCGCCTTGTGGAAGTCGTTGTGGCCGTGCCATTCCAGCTGGGAGCTGGGCACGCCTGCCTTGATGAAGGCCTGGACGATGCGCGGGACTGAGCGGGGCAGGGCGGCGCCGGGGTAGGGGACGCCGTATCCCATGGTGTCGCAGAGGCGGATCTTGACGGGCAGCCCTGCCTCCTTGGAAAGAGACATGAGCCTTTGCGCCACAGGCAGGCAGAAGCCCTCGATGTCGGCCCTGGTGACGTCCTCAAAGTGGCATCTGGGAACAATGCCCCATTCCAGCGCCTGCTGCACCAGGTCGCAGTACATGTCCATCGCCTGCCTGCGCGTTTTGCCCAGCTTCAGGTAGACGTGGTAGTCGGAGATGGAGGTGAGCATGCCCACTTCCTTGAACTCCATGTCCCTGGCCAGGGTGAGGTCGGCCTTGTTGGCGCGGATCCAGGCGGTGATGACAGGGAACTTGAAGCCCAGGGAGCGGCAGACATCGACAGCCTGGCGGTCCTTTTCGGAATAGAGGAAGAACTCGGAGGCGGAGATGAGGCCGGTCCTGCCGCCCAGACGGTAGAGGAACTCAAACAGCTGCTTTATCTGGGCTACGGTGTAGGGCGGCCTTGCCTGCTGCCCGTCACGGAAGGTGGTGTCCGTAATGTGCATTTCTTCAGCCGGACTGGGAGCCATGAGCACGCCGTCAAAGGTCGTTCGCGGAATCTGCGTATAGGGATAAATATCCCTATAGAGCTGCGGCTCTGCTGGTTCCTGCAATGTGTAGGTCGTGGTCGTGCTGGGGCGTTTCAGTTCCATCTCGTCTCCTTAAAATAAGGTGCCTGGTCTTGGCAGTCTGCCGCACGTCCTGCGTCCTCCTGCATGGGGCGGGGATGGCGGGTGTGTGCGTAAAAAGGGAGAAGCGTCTAAAAGTATTTGAAAGACACAGTTTATCTAGCAAAAAAGGCTTCCCTTTTACAAGGTGCCCGGCCTTTGCGCCAGAATTGTCCAGCCGCACAGCGCGGCATAGTCCTGCCCACATACAAGCCGTGCAGCCCGGCCGCATAGTCTTGCCAGAGAGGGCTGAAAAAGAGTACTTACCCCACTTGCCGAGATATCTGAGCAATAAGGAGTTGAGCGTTATGGCGGCATGCGTGCAGTACCCCGCAGCGGGTTCCCTGATCGAGTTTTTTGACACCAATTCAACCCAGGCTGCCTTTGTCCTTGAAGATGCCGGCGGGAAACTGCGGCTTTTTCTCCCCAACAGGCGCGAGCTGAAGCTGGCATCGTCACGCATCCTGCCGTGGATAGGAGAGCCCGTGCACGGCTTTTCCACCATGAGCCGCGACGACATGGTGAAGATGCTGGAAGCGGCAAAAAAGAAGCGCGAGGAGATTGCCTCCGCAATAGACGTGACCGCGCTGTGGGAAATGGCGCAGGGCGAAGTGGACTCGGCATCGGCAAAATGGTTTGCCGAGCTTATGGAAACCGACCCTGACGTGGATACGGTGGCAGCCTACGGGCATGCCCTCTTGAGGTGCCGGACGCATTTCCGCTTTGTGCCGCCCAGCTTTGAAGTCTACGACGCCGAGACCGTCGCCAAGAAGGAAGAGGAAAACCGCAGGCAGCAGGAAAGGGAAAAAGTCCTGGCGACAGGCAATCCCTTTGTGCATCTCTTGTGGAACGTCAGCCAGGGCAAGGCTGTGCTCCCTGACGCCTCCGATCCTGTCTGGCCGACAGCCGAGGTGCAGGAAAAGCTGGAGGCTCTTCTGCGT
>CAZWGJ010000004.1:13509-28657 GCA_964633375.1 uncultured Desulfovibrio sp. | reverse complement strand
CGGACCTGCCTGAAAGCACCGTGCCCTTTGTCAGCATAGACGGCGACAGCACCAGGGACATAGACGACGCCTTCCATCTTGAGGAGAGCGAAGACGGCGGCATGGTGCTGACCCTTGCCCTTGCCTGCCCTGCCCTGAACTGGCCCTTCGGCTCAAACTTTGACACCAAGATCCTGCACAGGGCGACCAGCATCTACCTGCCCGAAGGCGACAGCCACATGCTGCCCGAGTGCCTTGGCACGGATGCCTTTTCCCTTCTGGAAGGAGAGATGCGTCCTGCCCTGATCGTGACGCAGAAGATAGACGCTGAAGGAAGGATGGCCGGGGAGTGCACAGTTGCCTTTGCCAGGGCCTCTCTGGCTGCCAACCTGCGCTACAGGGCCTGCCAGGAAGTGCTGGACGATGCAGCTGCCGACGGCAACCCGGCGCTGCCCTATGCTGAGGAGCTTCACCTGGCAAAGAAGTTTGCCGAGCTCAGGCTCAAGGCGAGGGTGGCAGACGGCGCCGTCATCCTGGAAAAGAAGGAGCCCAAGGTCGAGGTCTTTGGCGAAGGGGAGGAGACCCGCGTCGAGATGACGCCTGGCAAGGACCAGACTATGGCCCAGACCATGGTCGCCGAGATGATGATCCTTGCCAGCGCAGCCGTGGCAAATTGGGCGCATTCCCATGGGCTGCCATTGCTGCACCGCACCCAGGACGTGGCGCTGCCCAAGCACTATGCAGGCATCTGGCAGGACCCTGTGCTGACAACAGAAATTATGCGTGCCATGATCCCCTCCTCCTTGGAGGTGCAGCCGCGCCAGCATGCCGCCCTGGGACTGGTGCGCTATGCGCCCATCACTTCTCCTCTGCGCCGCTACGCAGACCTCATCAACGAGGCGCAGCTTTTGAGCTATGTGCAGACTGGGGAAGCCAGATTTGATGCGGATGCGCTGGAAAAGCTGCTGCTGCCTTTGCGCATGGCGTTGAGCGATGCCGGGCAGATACAGCGCTTCCGCCAGAGGTACTGGAAGCTTCTGTTCTTCAAGCAGTGCGGTCCTGAAAGAGTGTGGAAGGGCGTGGTCACGGAGGAGAACGACATCAACGTCACCGTGTCCCTGCCCGAGTACGACATCTTTGTGCGCGGACGCCGCCGCTTCTTTGACGAGAAGGTCTGCCCCGGGTCGGCCGTCCGCATCCGCATCGGCAGGGTCAACCCGCTCTGCAACACCATTAATATTGTGGAAGTCCTGCCCGAGGACAGCTTCACTGAAGAGGATTTCGGCGCAGAGGTTTCTTTTTAGCAGATAGTTCTTTCACGCAGGGAGTTTTCTAGGAGGCCCTATGCTCTTTACTATCGCCCTGGCAGCCATTGCCTACGTACTGGGCTCCTGCCCGTGGGGACTGGTTATTGCCCGTGTCTTCTGCGGCATTGATCCAAGGACTGCCGGAAGCCATAATACAGGCGCAACCAACGTGGCCAGGCTGTGCGGCTTCGGGTGGGGCGTTGCCACCCTGGCTTGCGACATAGCCAAGGGAATGCTGCCGGTTCTGCTGGCTCTGTGGGAGCATGCCTCCATACCGGCAGTGACCATCATCGGGCTCTGCGCCGTTTTAGGGCACGTCTTTTCACTCTTTATGGGCTTTAAGGGCGGCAAGGCCGTCGCCACCAGCATAGGCGTGTTCATCCCGCTGGCCTTTCTGCCCATCTTAATCTCCAGCATCCTCTGCCTTGTGGTCATCGGGGTGTCCGGCTTTGTGTCCTTAGGGTCTTTGACCCTGCTGGCCTCGCTGCCTTTTGTGCTGGCGTACTTTGGCCAGTACCAGTGGATTCCCCTGGCCATCTGCCTTTTTGCCATTGTGGCCTGGCGCCACAAGGAAAACATCGCGCGCCTGCGCAGCGGGACGGAAAAGTCCTGGATGAAGTCCAAGAACAAGCAATAGCATTCTACAGTTAGGAGAGAACAATGTCCTCAGATTTCCCGACCTACCGTGGTCATATGGAATACCGCTGCCTGGCATGCGGCAAGCGCAGGCCGGCAGACAGCCTCCTCTACACATGCCCTGACTGCGGCGGCGTCTTTTTGTTGGAGAATACGGATTTTGCCAGCCTCAAAAGCCATGACGGCCAGTACTGGCGCGACCTTTTTGACAAGCGCCTGTCCACCAGGACCAAGGCCCTGAGGGGCGTCTTTGCCTACTACGAGCTTCTGGCCCCTGTGTTTGACGAGGAAGACATCGTCTATCTTGGCGAGGCGCACACCCCTGTGGTTGATGCCTCCCCCGCCCTGCAGGACATGGTGGGCCTGCCCTTCGCCATCAAGAACGACGGCCAGAACCCCAGCGCCTCCTTCAAGGACCGCGGCATGGCCTGCGCCTTCAGCTGCCTGAAGTGGCTCTGCCGCAGCAACAACTGGGACGAAGTTTTGACAGTCTGCGCCTCGACAGGCGACACCTCGGCCGCAGCCGCCCTCTATGCAGCCTACGTCGGCAAGCCGCTCAAGAGCGTCGTGCTTCTGCCCCACGGCAAGGTGACCCCCCAGCAGCTGGCCCAGCCCCTTGGCAGCGGCGCAACCGTGCTGGAGCTGCCCGGCGTCTTTGACGACTGCATGAAGGTCGTGGAGATTTTGGCTGAAAACTACCGCGTGGCCCTGCTGAACTCCAAGAATGCCTGGCGCATCCTGGGGCAGGAGTCCTTCGCCTATGAGACGGCCCAGTGGTACGGCTGGGATATGTCCGACTTGTGCATCTTTGTGCCCGTGGGCAATGCCGGCAACATCACCGCCGTGATGAACGGCTTCCTGAAGATGCATGAGCTTGGCATCATCACCTCCCTGCCCCGCGTCTTCGGCGTCCAGAGCGAGCATGCCGATCCTGTCTACCGCTACTACAGTGCCCCGGCCTCTTCCAGGGAGTGGAAGCCTGTGACCGTTCGTCCCAGCGTGGCCCAGGCTGCCATGATAGGCAATCCTGTCTCCTTCCCCAGAGTGCGCGAGCTGGCTGAGCGCTTCATAGAGATAGGCGGCGAGAAGGCCTTCCAGGTGGTCCAGGTGAAAGAGCAGCAGATCATGGACGCCATGATCCAGGCCAACCGCCACGGACACATCGTCTGCACCCAGGGCGGCGAGAGCCTGGCAGGACTTGTCAATGCCAAGGCTCTCGGCCTCATAGGCGGCAATGAAAGGGCAGTGCTTGACTCCACCGCCCACCAGATCAAGTTCAGCGGCTTCCAGAACATGTACTTCAGCAACACCTTCCCGCCGGAATACGGCGTCAAGGCCGACATGAAGCTGGCCAACCAGCCGGAGCTGGTGCTTCCTGAAAGCGAGCGTGCGGGCAAGAGCGTGGCAGAATTTGCCAAGCTTGGCGCCCAGGCTGTGGCAGACCGCCTGAAGCTTGCCGGAAAGTAAGGCTCCCAAGAAATCGCTGCAAAAGAAGACAGCAGAAGGCCGGATCGCAATGTCCTGCTTTTTGCTGTCTTCTGCTTTTTGTCGGCTGCTTCACTGCAGCTGACGGCATGGAGGCAACATCCCGAAAATATTGACTAAACAGTAAATTCCGACTAATCTAAAGTCACACTTTCAATTAGTCGGAGAAATGATGTATATCACCAGAACCATTGAAAAAACCATACATAAAGTCAGCAGCTTCTTTCCTGTACTGTTTGTGACCGGACCACGCCAGGCAGGCAAGACGACCATGCTCCAGGCCTGCGCAAGGGCAGACCGGAGCTATGTTTCACTGGACAGCCTGGAAAACCGCAAACTCGCCCAATCAGATCCCGCACTTTTTCTGCAGCGCTTCAAGACACCCCTTCTTATTGACGAAATTCACTACGCACCGCAGCTTTTCCCGTACATCAAGGAACTCGCAGACCGGCATCAGCGGGCAGGCATGTTCTGGCTTGCAGGCTCCCAGCACTTCCTGCTGATGAAAAACGTCACAGAGAGCCTTGCCGGACGAGCCGGCATCCTGGATTTGGACGGCTTGTCCCAGGCAGAGCGTGACGGCAATCCTGAACGCCAGCCATTTCTGCCTGAGCCGGACGTTTTAGCCCAGCGTGCGGCAGGAGCCCCCAGGACGGAGCGAATGTCCGTCTTTCACCGGATATGGAAAGGATCCTGTCCTGAAATGCATGATGCTTTCGACAGCATGTGGTCTGGTTTTTACGCTTCCTATGTGAAGGCCTGCATAGAAAGGGACATCCGCGATCTGGGCGGAGTGGGCAATGAACTCCTTTTCCTGGACTTCATGAAGATGCTGGCAGCCCGCACAGGCCAGATCCTTAATTGCTCAGACATTGCACGGGACTTGGGCGTCAGTGCCCCAACGGTCAAATCCTGGACCACACTGCTCCGGGCAGCCAAGCTCATTTTCATGCTCCAGCCCTACTACAGCAACATTAACAGCCGCATCCTAAAGACGCCTAAAGTCTATTTCATGGACACCGGCCTGGCCTGCTTCCTTGCCGGATGCAGCACGCCGCAGCTGCTTGAAAACTCCTATCTGAGCGGGGCGATGCTGGAGACGTTTGCCGTCTCTGAAATCATAAAGAGCTGGCGGCATAACGGAAAGCAGGCGAACATCTATTACTACCGTGACAAGGACAAGCGTGAAATAGACGTCGTCATCGAGGAGAACCTGCAGCTCTATCCCATAGCGATCAGGAAAAAGAGCAGTCCAGATGCCAGAGACATCAAAAACTTCAAGGTTGTTGAGAAAGTCCTTGGCAAAAAGCGCGGACACGGTGCTGTCCTCTGCCTGGCAGAGACCTGTCTGCCCATTGCGCAGGATGCAGATGCCGTTCCGATAAGCTGCATTTAGTCTGCTTTGCCGGCTTCAAGTCCGAGGAGCCGGCGCCAGCGGGGAAGGGCTGCATCGAGGCAGAGGTAGCCGTCGGGAATGGCCAGGCTGAGCGGATTTTCCAGCGCCCTGCGGACGCTCTCTGCGTCGAAGGTGCGCACAAGTCCGGCAATGTCCTGGATGGGGCAGAGGTCGAAGTCCCCGTAGGGCGGCATGACCATGACAGGCAGACCCATGATGGCAGCCTCAAGCACGGCCGTCGTGGAATTTGAAGCCCAGACGACGGGCGCCTTGTCGAGCTCATCGGCCATGGTTGCTGTGGAGATGCGCAGCTTGGCGGCCTCATCCGCTCCCAGAAGCCTGGCCAGCGTGTCTGTGACCGGCAGGTAGGGGTGCGGCTTTACGGTGACCAAGGAGGGGTTGAGGATGCCCTTCTTCAGGCATTCTGCCAGAAGCTCAAGATGGGCAGTGGTCTCGTCGGCAAAGAAGCTGGTGACGATGAGCAGGTTCTTTGAAAAAGTGGTCTTGGCCCTGGTTTTTGCCAGGTAGAGGTAGCGCAGGGCCTCAATCTTGGTGAGCCTTTCCTCGGGCACGCCTGCCTCACGCCACTGGGCGCAGGCGCTTTCGCCGTTGCCGGCCACAAGGTCTGGCTGAAAATCGCGTGTTGCCGGATCAGTCCAGGTCCTGGGATCGTCAAAGTAGCGGAAGTCCGTGGGGCGGATGGTGGAGTGCTGGGCGCCAAAGACAGGACCGGCGTTCCGGGTGCGGACGGCATAGGTCACCATGCGCTCCCAGGGGCAGTTTTCCATGGGGAAGGTGTACCAGCGCTGCTTTCCGGCTGCGGCGACGTAGTTTTTGATGCCCTGGTTCTGCAGGCAGCGCTCAAGGCAGCGCCAGCCGCGGAAGGAGGCGGCATACTCCTCCCCAAGCAGGGGCCACAAGTCAAGCTTGGAGCCGGAATAGTGGAAGGCCTGGCGCACAGCGGGCTCAATGCGGAAGCTTGTGCGGACAAGGCTGCACCAGCGCTTTATGGCCTTGAGCATGTCCTTGGGCGTGAGGAATTCCTCAAGGTAGTTGAAGGAGACGCCGCTGTGCTGGCTTTTCTGGAAGCCCTCAGCCCAGGCTGCGCACTGGGCAAGGGATCCCTGCGGCGAGGGAAAGCGGATGAAGAGCCAGCGCACTGCAGGCGCAGTCCCGGGCTCTGCCTCCCCTTCAAGGGCTGCGTGCAGGCTTTCCCAGTAGCGGGAGACAAGGCGGCCGCATTGAGCCTCATCAACGGCAATGTTGGGGAAGTAGGTGACGATGGTGCCCGTTTCCTTGGAGGAGGCGGGCAGTTCGTGCACAGTCTTCAGTTTGCTGCGCACGCGCACAAGCCAGTCGGCAAAGCGGACGACCGCCTGCAGGATGGCCGGCGTCTTGTCGTAAATGGTGCGCACCAGGCTCTTCTTCTTTGCCTTAACTTCATTGGTGCTTGCAAACGTCCAGCCGTGCGCCCTGCAGAGCGCACCGACAACGGCTGCCAGGCCTTCTTCTAGGCCGTGGGCTTCCAGGGACGCAGCGCCAAGCTCTTCTAGGAGCTGCTCTAGGCAGCGCAGCCTGTAGACGTTGTAGAGGGCCGGGGTCACCTTGGGATGGCGCTCATAGAGGGTGGACGTCCACCACATGGAAAGCTCGCCGTCTGCAGCCAGGCTTTGGGCAAGCGTTCCGCCGGGGACCTTGAGTGCGCCCAGCTCATAAACCCAGGCTGCATGCTCGGTCCGCAGGGCAAGCATGGAGGAAGCCATGCGCACGGGAAGGGAAATGTCTTGTGCGCTTTCTGTGTTCCAGGCATCAAAAAGGATGCGCACAGCGCCGGCAGGCGCTTGGACGGTGCTGTTTTGGCAGACGAGCAGGCAGTGCATGGTAGGTTGTCTCCCAAGGGGTGTCGTCAGGGATGTCGTATGTTTTGCAGGAAGGCTGTTTGCTGGACGCCGTTTTTTGCCTAGCGGCTGAAGTCCAGGGCGGCTATGGCCGGCGTGAAGGGCGGCTTCAAAAGGCCCTGGTCGGTGATGATGCCGCTGATGAACTGGGCAGGGGTGACGTCGAAGGCAAAGTTGTATGCCGGCACCCCTTCCGGTGCGATCTGAAGTCCGAAGGGCGTGGTGACCTCTTCTTGGCTGCGCTCTTCAATGGGGATGAGCGATCCGTCGGCAAGGCTCTTGTCGATGGTGGAGACGGGGGCTGCCACATAGAAGGGAATGTGGAAATGGCTGGCGAGAAGCGCCACGCCGAAAGTGCCGATCTTGTTGGCGGTGTCGCCGTTGGCGGCAATGCGGTCGGCGCCCACGACGACCATCTGGACCTTGCCCCTGCTCATAAGGGCGGCGCAGCTGTTGTCGCAGGCCAGGGTGACCGGGATGCCGTCCTTGTGCAGCTCCCAGCAGGTGAGCCTTGCCCCCTGCAGCAGGGGCCTGGTTTCATCGGCAATGACGGTGATATTGCGTCCTGCTTCATGGGCTGCACGGACTACGCCTAAGGCAGTGCCGTAGCCTGCGGTGGCCAGGGCGCCGGCATTGCAGTGGGTCAGGATGCAGTCGCCCTGATGGACGACTTCCAGTGCTGCCTGGCCTATGGCTTTGCAGGAAGCAATGTCGGCAGCCTGCATTTCCTGCGCTTTGCGTGTGAAGAGCTCAAAAAGGGCGCAAGGTTCGATGCCGCCGGCCTCGTCCCAGGCTTTAAGCTGGCGGTTTACCGCCCAGGCCAGGTTGACGGCTGTCGGCCTGCAGCCTGCAAGCTCCTGCAGCTTCTGCTGCAAAGCTCCGCGCCAATCCTTTTCCCTGCTGCATTCATGGACTGCCAGGGCGCAGGCAAAGGCTGCGGCAACGCCTATGGCAGGAGCCCCGCGGACAACCATGGTCTGGATGGCGTATATGGCATCAGCCGTTGTCTGACAGAGAAAACGCTTTTCCTGGGTCGGGAGGAGGCGCTGGTCCAGAAGGTCAAGCACCGGTTTTGAGCTGTCAAAAATGATATGGTCTTCCATAGCGGGTCCTTAAAAGGGGAAGCCCTTCTTCTGCCGGCAGTGCGGCTGGCAGCAAGGGGATGAGAGGGCGTAGGAAAAAAAGCAGGGCAGAAAATGCCCGGGAGGCAGTGCAATCTAGTCCTGAAGTGGGGAGATTGGCAAACAGGGCATGGGGCCGCACCTGGCAAAAGCCGGCAGCCTGGGCAGAGCGTCCTTGGGGACAGGGTTCTTGCAGGGCGTGGCAAGAAACTGTATTCAAGGCGGAAAGATGGGCCATGCCCTCCCTTTAGACATCAGCTTTTTATTAAGGACGGCATGGCAGACGCATTGTTTTGCCGGTACGATTCCAAGGAAATGACTTTATGACGCAGGATTCAACAAAACGTCCGCTGTATGTGGGCCTTGCCGGGCTGGGCACGGTCGGCGGCGGCCTGGTGCAGCTGTTAAAAAAAGATGCGGAGATGATCCGCCGCCGCAGCGGGCGCGAAATTGTGCTGCGCAAGGTGCTGGTGCGCAATCTTACGCCCGAGCGTGCAGCCCAGCTGCCTCAGGGCTGCACCCTGACAGCCAATCCTGCCGACCTCACCGAAGACCCTGAGATTGATGTCATAGTCGAGCTCATAGGCGGCACAGGCCTTGCCAAGTCGCTTATCTCCAGGGCCCTGGAAATGGGCAAGCATGTTGTCACCGCAAACAAGGCGCTGCTTGCCGAGGACAGCAAGGAGCTCTTTAAGCTGGCCCGCGAAAAGAACTGCCTCATGCGCTATGAGGGCAGCGTTGCCGGCGCCATTCCCATCGTGGAGACTTTGGGCGGACCTTTGGCAGGCAACCGCATCCTTTCCCTGCACGGCATCCTGAACGGCACAAGCAACTATGTTTTGTCCGAGATGACCACCAACAACCTGGACTTTGCCACGGCGCTCTCCCAGGCGCAGGAGAAGGGGTACGCCGAGGCGGATCCCACCCTGGACATCGACGGCTTTGACGCAGCCCACAAGCTGATCCTGCTGATCCGCCTGGCCTTTGGCCTGGACTATCCTTTCACCAGCATGCCCATCAAGGGCATACGCGGCATGGACAGCCGCGACATCGCCATGGCAAGGGAGTTCGGCTACCGCATCAAGCTTGTGGCTATCGCCAAACTGCATGAGCAGGAGGACGGACCGGCCAGGATGGAGGCAGGCGTCTTCCCCATGCTGGTGCACCATTCCCTGCTTTTGGCAAGGGTTGGCGGCGTCTACAACGCTGTCCGCCTTGAAGGCGAGGCCTCCGGTCCTCTGTTCCTGCACGGGCGCGGCGCAGGGGCTCTGCCGACGGCCAGCGTGGTTTTGAGCGACCTTTTGTCCATCGCCCGCGAGGACAGGCCAAACAACACCGGCTTTGCCGATGACGAAATTCTTCCCACCGCCATTGTGCCGCCCGAGGACTGGAGCTCCTCCTTCTACGTGCGCGTCATGGTTCACGACGAGCCGGGCGTTCTGCGTGATATAGCCGGCTGCATGGCCGACGAGGGCATCAGCATGGCCCAGGTCATCCAGAAGGAAAAGGAAGACAACGAGGTGCAGCTCGTCTTCATGACCCATGAAGCCTCTGCCCTCAACATGAAGAAGGCCCTGCAGAGTGTCGCCGACAAGGGCCTGCTGCAGAAGGAGCCCGTCTGCTACCGCATCCTGCAGTAAGAAGGGCAGGGGGAACCCTATGGAAGCGATCAGCGTCGAAACACACGCAAAGAGCGAATTTGTAGACGTCTCCATGGAAGTGGCGACGTTCCTTGACAGGCATGCGGATGCCGGCTGGAAGAACGGCTTTGTGTGCGTCTACTGCCCGCACACCACCTGCGGCGTCACCACCAACGAAGGCTACGATGAAGACCTCCAGGAAGACTTCCAGCAGTTCTTTGCCAGGATGATGCCGGAGGGGATCTCCTTCAAGCACGACGAGGGCAATGCGGACGCCCACATCAAGGCGTCCCTGATGGGCTCAAGCTGCCTAGTCCCTGTCGACGAGGACGGATTTATCGATTTTGGCATGTGGCAGAAGGTCTTTCTCTGCGAATTTGACGGACCGCGCACCAGAACGCTGTTCCTGTCCTTTATTCAGGCGCAGTAAGAGGCGCTGCCATGCTGCGTTGGGGGCGGCGCATGAGGGCGAGGTATTCCTGGTTGCCCTTGGGGCCCTTGATGGCTGCCGGGACAACGCTCAGGACGTCGAGCCCCAGCGTCTCCCTGGCAAAAGTGACGACCTTGTCCACGGCCTGTCTGCGCAGCTCCTCGCTGCGCACGACGCCCCTGTCCGTCTGCCCGGGCCCCAGTTCAAACTGCGGCTTGACGAGGGCTGCAACCCAGCCTCCCTTCTTGAGCCAGGTCATGCAGGGCTCAAGGACCAGGGTCAGGGAGATGAAGGAGACGTCCGCCACCACAAGGTCGACCTGCTCGGGAATGAGGCCAGGTTCTGCGGTGCGCAGGTTGACGCCTTCCATGCTGACAACGCGCGAGTCTGCACGCAGCTTTTCGTGCAGCTGGTTGTGGCCTACGTCGACGGCATAGACCCTGCTTGCGCCGCGCTGCAGAAGCAGGTCGGTAAAGCCGCCTGTGGAGGCGCCTGCATCCAGGCAGACGAAGCCTGTGACGTCCAAAGAGGCGCTCTCAAGGATGGTGAGCAGCTTGTAGGCCCCGCGGCTGACGTACTGCTCTTTGCCTGTCAGGGCCAGCTGGACGGTGGAGCGGAGCAGCTGCCCAGGCTTGTCGACGCGGACGGGCAGGGCGCGGCTGCCTTCCTCAGGCAGAATCTGCACCTCGCCTGCCATAATGAGGCGCTTGGCCTGCTCCCTGCTGACGGTAAGCCCCTGCTCGCAGACAAGCTGGTCGGCGCGTTTTTTGGAAATTTTCTGGTTCATGGCGGCTGTTTTAGCCAAGCCTGCCTGGCTCTGCAAGAGCTGGAAGGGCAGGGATCCGGCAGATGGGGGCTTGCCAGACTAAGGTGATTGGGCTATAAATTTTTTTCTTTATGATCCATATATTGGGTCAGAGTCCTGGAAGCCGGCCTACTTTTGAAGGAGTGCTGCCCGGGTGAAGCTGCCTTTTGACAGCAAATCCGGACAGATAAAGCTGGCGCTTTGTGATTAAGTACCTTTCTGCAGCAGGAAGGCCGCGCAAGCGGCTTTTGGCTGCGGGTGGTACATATAGGGCAGGAACTGTCCGAATTGACGCCTGTGGAGAGAGTAGCATTCGAAATCGGTGAAGCAGGAATCCCGTTGGCTTCAACTGCGGGACGTTCAGAATTTACGAGGGAACAACATGAAACAGGATATCCAGCCTAAACTGTATAAGGCCACCATTACCTGCGCCTGCGGCAACTCCGAGCAGGTGTACTCCACCAAGGGAGAGCAGGTACACGTCGAAGTCTGCTCCGCCTGCCATCCTTTCTTCACCGGCAAGCAGCGTTTCCTCGACACTGCCGGCCGTATCGATCGTTTCCGCAAGAAGTACGCCAAGTTTGAAAAGAAGAACTAGTCTGCTCAGTTTGTATGCCCTCCTGACAGCCGAAGACATGCCGCTTGTCGGCGGACAGGCTGTCCTGGAGGGCGTTATGATGCGCAATGCCGCAGTGTATGGACTAGGGGCCCGCCTCAAAGGCAAGATTGTCGGCGAAAGGCGGGGCTGGTCTTCCTTCTTGTCTGACAAAGTTCGGAAGACCCCGTTCCTGCGCGGTTTCCCCATTTTGGTGGAATCGCTCATCAACGGCATCAAGTCGCTCAAGCGTTCTGCTGAACTGCAGGGTGACGACGACGGCACCCCTATGGACAACTGGCATCTTCTCTGCACCCTGGCCGTGTCCGTGGTTTTTGCCATCTGCCTGTCAGTGGTTATTCCGCACGGCATGACCTGGGGCGTCAGCGCCCTGGGCGTTGCCGGAGATGTCAGCGGCGTCTCATTTCAGGTTTGGGACGGGCTTTTCAAGCTGGTCATTTTAGTGGGCTATATCTATCTGATCAGCAGAATCCCCGAAATCCGCCGCGTCTTTCAGTACCACGGCGCCGAGCACAAGACCATCCATGCCTTTGAGACCGGACAGCCGGTGGACGTCGATCTGGCTGCTGCCCAGAGCCGTCTGCATCCGCGCTGCGGAACGACCTTCTTGCTCTTCGTAGTCTTCTTATCCGTGCTTTGCCATGCCATATTTGTGCCGTTGTTTCTGCACATATGGCAGCCAGAGTCAACGATAGTCAAACACCTGGGGACGATTGTCTTCAAGCTCTTTCTCATAGCGCCTGTTGCCAGCCTTTCGTATGAGGTTCTCCGCGGAACGGCAAAGCTTCAGGAATGCCTTTGGGTCCTGATTCTGCGTGCGCCCGGCTTCTGCCTGCAGCTGCTGACGACTGCGGAGCCGGAGAGGGAGCATCTGGAAGTTGCTGTAGTTGCCCTGAAGGAAGCTCTTGGCGAGGACAGTCCCTACGATGTACGCACTGTCCAGTACGAGAGGATTTAGCACGGGCAGGCGCTGATGCTTCAATCAGCCCTGCAGACAATGATTCAGCCCACGATGCCCATCGCGGGCTTTTTTTGAAGTTGTTCTGCCCTGCATGCGAGCAGGGCAGGGCATCTCTGGAGAATTCTCATGTTTGCCAAACTGGAAGGACTGGAAAGGAAATACATGGAGCTTGAGAAGTCTCTTGCGGATCCGGCGGTCTATTCCGACCAGGAACAGTACCGCAAGGTAAGCAAGGCACATGCTGATCTCCGTGACGTAGTCGAGCTGTTCAGAAAGTACCGCAGCACCTTGCAGCAGATCGATGAGAACAAGCAGCTTCTGCACGATCCGGATCCCGACATGAAGGCTATGGCCCAGGAAGAGCTTGACACGCTTCAGGCTTCCCTTCCTGAGATTGAGCACGATCTGAAGGTGCATCTGATTCCCAAGGATCCGCTGGACGAGAAGAACACCATTCTGGAAATCCGTGCCGGAACAGGCGGCGAGGAAGCTGCCCTGTTTGGTGCGGACCTCTTCCGCATGTACACCCGCTATGCCGAGCTCAAGGGCTGGAAGACGGAAATCCTCAGCGAGTCTCCGACCGAGTCCGGCGGCTACAAGGAAATCATCGTCCTCATCTCCGGCGACAAGGTGTACAGCCGCCTCAAGTTTGAGTCCGGCGCCCATCGCGTGCAGCGTGTGCCTGTCACTGAGACCCAGGGTCGAATCCATACGTCGGCTGCAACGGTTGCTGTCATGCCTGAAGCCGATGAGGTCGATCTGGACATCAAGCCCGAAGACCTCAAGATTGACGTCTACCGCGCCTCAGGCGCAGGCGGCCAGCACGTCAACAAGACAGAGTCTGCCGTGCGCATCACGCACATCCCCACCGGCGTCGTGGTCACCTGCCAGGATGAGCGCAGCCAGCACAAGAACAAGGCCCGCGCCATGAAGGTGCTGGCCTCCCGCCTGCTTGCCGCAGAGCAGGAGCGCAGGAACAGCGAGCTTGCGGCTGACCGCAAGGCCCTGGTAGGCTCCGGCGACCGTTCTGAGCGCATCCGCACCTACAACTTCCCGCAGGGACGCTGTACGGACCACCGCATCAACTTGACCCTGTACTCTCTGGACAAGATTATGGAAGGGGAGCTTGAGCCTCTTCTCGATGCGCTGTCACAGGCTGCTCAGGCTGAAGCCTTAAAGGCTGAGGCTGACATTAAGTAATACCTTTTGCAAAGACAGTAGCTTTAACAGGTCAGGGATAGCCTTTTGGGGGATCTCTGCAGCCTGGAAGAAAGAATAGAAAAGCCCTCTTGTTTTCATCGGCTGCCAGACGGCCGGAGAGAATAGGGGGCTTTCTCTTTGCCTTGTTTAAGCGTCGAGGAAAATGAAAAAAGGAATGTTTCAGTGAAACATTCCGGGCAGTCTGAATTTTCAAGGTGCTTAGTTTTTTAGGGATGCCGTTTAGGGTGGGAAGATATGTGCAAGGCAGGAGAGGGGCAGCCTAGGGCCTTGGCCCCCTTCGAGACCGTGGAAGTTTTCTGTATTGCATGCATCATAGGGTTTATAGAGGCTGTCTTTGCGTGCTGCCGGCGGATTTCTTACAGGCTTGCCGACGTCTGTCCCCTCTTTTGAGCGACAGAAAAGTATGAATGTTTCACGTGAAACATTGTCTCTCAAACGTTTTTTAGGATACTGGAGGCAGGCTGTTCTGCCCGGGAAGAGAGATGACTGGCAGGATGCAGGGACTAAACTGGGAAGGATTCGCTGCTGCCTTCCTCAGGTTGAAGCCCGCAAATGCGGGATAGAGGCGATTTATCTGTTTTTCTTGATATAGATTTTGTACGGCGCTATAAGGGGGCGCAAGCCAAGGCAGATTCTTTTGCGGCATAAACAGCTACAGAATGCCGCCTGCAAAATTGAGTATACGGAACAGAGATGTCTCTCTGTCTGAGTGTCATGTAACTGCCGATGTTTCACGTGAAACATTGAAATTCAGGCGGCACTGTTTTAGAAAATATGCCTTATCTAAAAAAGGTATGGGAATAGCAAAAATAACGTTATATAGGGGCTAAGTACTTGAAATCATTACTCACCCCCCCCCATTAAATTCTGCTGAAATCACAGGCCAGCCGCGTCAGACTGGACCGGATATTCTTCGTGTCTTTGCCTGCTTTTTAGTCGTTGTTATTCACGTTGCCTGCCAGGGCTTTTATTCCTTTTCGGACTACTGGACGATCTGCGTTGCGTATGACTCTCCGTCGCGTCCGGCAGTGCCGATTTTCTTTATTTTGTCCGGCTACTTCCTGCTGACGGACAAGCCGCATCTTTCCCTGGAACAGTTCCTAAAGCGTCGTTTGACCCGCATTCTGATACCCTTTGCGGGCGTTTTGCTGATATACCTCTTTGTCCGGCACTGGACTGTGACAGAGTGGGGCACCAACATCCTGACTGGCAAGGTCAGCTTTCACCTGTGGTTCATGTACTCACTGGTTGGACTGTATCTTGCAGTGCCGCTTTTTGAGCATCTCTTTGCCTCAGAGAAGGGGCTCACTGTTGTCAAATACTATGTTGCGGTCTGGCTTGCTGCCGCGGTCCTCTACCCTTGTGCCAAGGAGTACTGGGGCTGGTCCATTGATGTCTTCAGGCAGTTCAACTGTGAACACTTCTTTGGCTTTATGGGCTTCTTCTTTGTGGGCGGACTGCTGCGGCGTGTCCGCTTTGCCAGGGGAAAACGCCTGGCGTTCTTTGCCCTCTATGCAGCGGCTTCCTGCTGCGTTGCTGCCATGACAGTGCACTACTCCCATAAGGTCGGCAAGCCCGCTGTGCTCTTTGTCACCAACCTGTCGCCCTTCGTAGTGGTGCAGGCTGCCGCCATATTTGCGGCACTCAAGGATG
>CAZWGJ010000004.1:0-13409 GCA_964633375.1 uncultured Desulfovibrio sp. | reverse complement strand
ACTGTTTTGTTTCACGTGAAACATTCCGACGTAGACAATGCCATCGGCAGCGTCGGTGCGGTTGTTGCCCAGGGCTTTGGGAAACGGGAACTGCGGCTCAAACGTAGGATGTTGCTACGCAGCAGACCTTTGAGCGGTCAGCCATTGAAGAAGACAGCTGCTTCAAGCCCGTGGCAAGCATGGACAGACATGCGTTGGGAAGCATGGATAATGGGGTTATGCGCACTTGATGATTCCGTCCTGAACGCCGGCATCGACCTGGTGAATTAGGCATAGAATCCAGCGACAAAGACAACGAGGTCCTTATGCCTTTCTGTATGTTGTCTGGCATCAGCGAATGTTTCACGTGAAACACAGTTGAACTTTGCAGGGCTGCTGCCTCAGGCAGAATACGTTTTTGATATGGTCTACAGGTTCCGTGTGCCCTGGGCTCTTTTCAGGACAAAAGTCAGGAACTTCATAGCCAGGTGATTGGAGGAATGTCTATCTCTGTCCACATCCTTGGCAGCACCTGGATAAGCTCTGTCGGTTGTATCGATGTCTGGCGCAGCGGAAACACTGCCGACCGTGAGTGCTCCCCTCCTTCTGTTGTTCTGGTACGTCTTCGTGGTTGAAGTCGTACAGATTGTGGAAGGAGAGGGAAAGCCATCCATGCAGCAGTTGGGGGAATGGTTATCTGTCGTCAAACAGGAAGTCGCTGCGCTTCGCCTTTCCTCCATGAGGGAAAGGTGATGCGACTTACAGCGCGGCAACTTTTTTTGTTTGCCCGCCAGATTTGCGAGCGAACCCAAAGGAGCGATAAAGCCTCCGTACAAGTCCATGCAAAGACTTCTACGGAGGCTTTTGTATTGTGAGGGCCCAGGCCCTGCTTAAAGCTTTACGGCTATTTCTTGTCCTGTTCTTCAGCCTTGGCAGACTCGGCCGTCTTGCCGGGATCTGCAACAAAGCCTTCAGGAATGGGCTGGGTTGTGTCGTCTATATCCAGGATGCGTCCCTGCAGCCAGACGTAGGCGTCAATCTCATCGCCCGTCTTGGGCTCATAGTCCTTAAGGATGGCCTTTGAGGCATAGATGGGCAGCAGGATGGGATCGTGGTCTTCAAAGGGGAAGCGGACGTAGATAAGCTTGACGTCCATTTTGTCGAGCTTGTGGTCTTCGACTTCTTCCACAGTGGTGCGCATCTGGTATTCGCAGTAGTTCTGGCCGGGCATGATGATATGCTTGCCGGCAATGTCTATCTGCAGCGGGGGCACATCAAGGCGCTTGGCGCCGGGATGCTCTTCAAGCCAGGCGTTTGCGTACTCTTCGTAGTAGGGACCCTGGGTTATGGTCAGTTTGTCCAGAAGAGCCTTCTTCAGGGCAAAGGCAATGCCGCCCACCAGGAAGGTCTGCTTCACGCCGGGAGTGAGGTCCTCCTGGTCGCGGTTGTACATCGGGTCATAGAACCACATGGGATTGTAGTTCTCATCGACGTAGGCTGCCACGTTGGCGCCGCAGCCCTGCTGCCAGGGATGGACGCTGTCAACGGTGAGGTCGTTCGGGAGGCCCTGGATGAGGGGGAAGGCGTCTGCAGGACGCAGCTTTTCCTTCTCCTTGCCCTTGACGAGCACGGCGGCACGCACAGGCTCTTCCTTGGGCCATGCCATGACATGGTATTCCTCGCCGGAGCGCTTCCAGCTCCAGGAGGGACGGGTGCCGCCGGCGCTCAGCACGGTGGCGACAACCTGGGACATGACATGCTGTGCCGGAATGCCGAGCAGAACTGCCCAGGGCATGCCAAGGCCTTCAAAATGGGTTCTTTCTCCGCCTAAAAGCCTGCGGCGGGCTTCCTCTTCCGGAGTGGCCCCTTTTTTTGTTTCTTCGGCTGTCGTTTGGGGAGCAGCCTTTGTGTCCTTATTGGCCATAGTATGTCTCCTTATGCGAAGCAAGGGGGAGTGAAAGGGGCAAGCTCAGGCATTTGCCCCTTTCAGCAAGACAGCCTTATTTAGCGGCGGTCGCCACGGCCGCGTCCGCCGCTTCTGCGATCGCCTCTGTCACCGCGTCCGCCTCTGTCGCCGCGGCCTTCGCTGCGGGCGGGACGGGCTGTTTCCTCAGGATTCCAGGGATGACCCTGCTCTTCAAGGAGAACGGCCCTGCGGCTGGCGCGGATGCGGTCGCCGTTGATCTCGATGACCTTGACTGTCAGTTCCTGGCCCAGGCTCACGACGTCGGACACCTGGGGAACGCGGTTGGTGTCGAGCTGGGAGATGTGCACCAGGGCTTCCACATTGGGAAGAATTTCCACGATGCAGCCGATTTCCAGCAGTTTCTTCACCTTGCCGGTGTAGTTCTTGCCAAGCTCGGCGCGCTGGTCGTAGTAGAGCAGCATTTCGCAGGTGCGGGCCAGTGCCTCGGCAGTGGGGGCGAAGACGGAGATGCGGCCGCTGTCCTCGATGTCGACAGAGGCGCCGGTGGCGGTGGTGATGGCCTTGATGTTCTTGCCGCCAGGACCAATGATGAGGCGGATGATGTCAGGATTGACCATCAGCTCCTTGAACTGCGGGGCGTAGGGGGACAGCTCCTTCCTGGGAGCGGGCAGCACCTTGGCCATCTCGTTCAGGATGTGCAGGCGGCCTTCATGGGCCTGGCGCATGGCCGTGCGCATGATGTCGGTGGAGAGGCCGTCAACCTTGATGTCCATCTGGATGCCGGTGACGCCTTCAGCAGTGCCGGCGACCTTGAAGTCCATGTCGCCCATGGCGTCTTCATCGCCCAGGATGTCGGTCAGGATGATGAACTTGTCGCCTTCCTTGATGAGGCCCATGGCCACGCCGGCAACAGGGGCGGAAATCGGCACGCCTGCGTCCATGAGGGACAGGCAGCCGCCGCATACGGCAGCCATGGAGGAGGAGCCGTTGGACTCGACTGTCTCGGACACCACGCGGATGGTGAAGGGGAAGGATTCCTCGCTGGGCAGCACGGGGCGCAGGGACTTTTCAGCCAGGGCGCCGTGGCCGATTTCGCGGCGGGAGAGGCGCACGGGCTTCACTTCGCCCACGGAGAAGGGCGGGAAGTTGTAGTGCAGCATGAAGTGCTTGATGACGTCGCCGTTCAAGGAGTCCATGCGCTGCTCGTCCGTGGAGGAGCCAAGGGTGGTCACGGCAAGGCTCTTGGTCTCGCCGCGGCGGAAGATGGCGGATCCGTGCGTGCGGGGAAGGACTGCGCTCTGAATCTGGATGGGACGAACGGTCTTGGTGTCGCGTCCGTCGATGCGGGTGCCCTCGTTGACGATGCGCTGGCGCACGATCTTCTTTTCAAGGGCTGCGAGCAGATCCGGCACCTCGGCCAGGGCTTCAGGGGCGTCGGCAAAGGCGGCGTCTGCCTGAATGCCTTCCACGACGGCCTTTTTGACGGCGGCGCGGGCATCCTTGCGGGCCAGCTTGTCAGGAATGCGCATGGCCTGCTCGATGCCGGCCTGAGAGGCAAGCTCAGCGACGCGGCTCACCAGGGCGGGATCGTCCACATGGGGGGTGAAGTCCATCTTGGGCTTGCCGGCCTTGGCGCGCAGCTCCTCCTGGATCTCGACCATGGGCAGCACTTGGACCCTGGCCCATTCCAGGGCGTCGATCAGAACGTCCTCGGGCACGAAGTGCGCCTCGCCTTCAACCATGGTCAGGGCGTTGGCGGAAGCGGCAAAGACGAGCTCAAGGTCGCTTTCCTTGCGCTGGGCAAATGTGGGGTTGAGGACGAACTGTCCGTTGATGCGGCCGACCCTGGCGCCGACTACGGGGCACTCATAGGGCAGGGAGGACAGATGCAGGGCGGCGGAGGCGGCCGTCATGGCCAGGACATCGGGATCGTTTTCCTGGTCTGCGGAAAGCACGGTTGCCAGGACCTGCACGTCCTGGAGAAGGCCCTTGGGGAAGAGCGGGCGGATGGGACGATCGATGAGGCGGGAAACCAGGGTTTCGTGCTCGGAGGGACGGCCTATCTCGCGGCGGAAGTAGCTGCCGGGAATGCGGCCGGAGGCATACATGCGCTCGGAGTATTCAACGGTCAGCGGGAAGAAGCCCTTGCTCTGCTCCAGGGCGGTGGAGCAGACGGTGACCAGTACGACGGTGCCGCCGCACTGAGCCCAGACAGCGCCGTCGGCCTGGTTGGCGATGCGGCCTGTTTCAAAGATGTACTCTTTGCCCAGGATGTTGCAGGACACCCTTGTGGGGTTGAAAATATCGTTGTTCAAAAAAGTCTCCTAGGAAGGGGACTCCGGGGAAAACGAAAAGCGAAGCGATGCTTGCCGTTTTTCCCGGATACCCCTTCGATAAACGTCTTAGCTGACAGGCAAAAAAGGGGACCTTGTAAGGCCCCCTTTCCCTGTTTGGTAGTATTATTACTTGCGCAGTCCGAGCTTTTCAATAAGCGCACGGTAGCGCTGGATGTCTTTGCTCTTGAGGTAGTTGAGGATGTTGCGGCGCTGGCCGACCATCTTCAGCAGACCTGTACGGGAGTGGAAGTCCTTCTTGTGCACCTTGAAGTGCTCAGTCAGTCCTTCGATGCGGGCTGTCAGCAGGGCCACCTGGACTTCAGGTGAGCCCGTGTCGCCTTCATGGCGGGCATGGGCGTCAATAACAGCCTTTTTTTGCATGGGATCCATAACCACAGCAGTTCTCCTTAGAATGAGAATAATGATGATGATACAATTATGACCAGAGCCCCCTGGCCACTGTCAGTACAGGGCCATTTTTCTCCACGGCAAGTTTTGCCAGAGCAAGCAGTCCGCTGTCATCCTTCAGCAAGGCCTGGCCGGCATTGCCTTCAACAGCTTCAAGGTCCGGCTGCCTGCACGGAACAGGCCGCCCGTTGCGTATGTACTGGGCCTCAGGCTGAGAGAGATGGATGACGGGCCAGCCCGGCAGCGCCTCTTCAATGGGATGCACAAAGGCCGGCAGATCCAGCGGAGAATCCAGAAGCTTCTCCATGGAAACGGACTGGGAAAGGGAGAAGGGGTGGCTGTATTCCCGTATCAGCGCTGTCAGCACGGCACCGCATTGTAAACGCATCCCCAAGCTGTGGGCCAGGGATCGTATATACGTGCCCGAGCTGCATTTGACACGGAAACGAAGCACGGGAAGCTCCAGGGAGAGAAGTTCCACGTGAAAAATGTGGACGATTTTTGTTTTGACAGGAACATCCTTGCCTTCCCTGGCAAGACGGTACAAGGGAGTGCCGTTGCTTTTGGCTGCGGAGTAGGGCGGAACGGTCTGTTCCAGCTCCCCCTGCCAGGAATTGAGGATTTCCGTGACCATTTCGGGCGTTACATGATTCCAGGAGCGTTCAGCAAGGCACTCGCCTTCCATATCCCAGGTCGTGGTTTCACGTCCCAGAAGAACTGTGGCATCATAGACTTTCATTCCGCCTTCCAGCAGAAAGCCCGAAAGCTTGGTCGCCTGTCCGAGAAGAAGCAGCAAAACGCCGGATGCCATAGGATCCAGGGTGCCCGCATGCCCAATCTTCTTCTGCCCCAGCCTTTTGACGGACTTGAGGCAGGTGTTGGAGGTCGGACCTGACGGCTTGTCCAGCACAAGAACACCATGCTGCTGGACAGGGATCTGCTTGTTTTCGGAAAAAACCATAGATGGGCAGATATACTTGTTTTATTGGATTCTGTCAAAAAAGAAGGACGGCTTTTCTGCCGGGCAGAGAGACCTGCAGACGCCCTGCCGGCAGACGCTTAAGCCGTCTCTTTTTAGGCGCGTTCTTCATCGTCCGACGCATCGGCCAGGACATCGGCCAGCACTTTCTGCAGGTCTTTGCAGGCTTCTGCCAGAGGCTTGCGGATGACGCCGCCGGCTGCGTTGGTGTGCCCGCCGCCGCCAAGGGCTGCGGCTGCTTTGCGGACGTCCACGCCTTCTGCCGAGCGCAGGCTGAACTTGCAGACGCCGGCGTTCTGTTCGCGCACAAAGCAGGATGCCTGCACTTTTCGCAGATCGCGCATGTGCTCCACAAAGCCCTCTATGTCCCTGTCGCCTGCGCCGCACTCCGCCAGGACCTCTATGGGCATGGCGCAGAAGGCAAGGCGGTTTTCTTCCAGCAGCTGGATGCGGTCTGCCAGGCGCCCCCACAGGCGCATGCGGGCCAGCGTCCAGTTCTTTTCCAGCTTTTCGCGCAGGCTGTGCACTGAGACGCCCTGCTGCTCCAGATAGGCGGCAAGCGCAAAGACGGCTGGGGTGGCATTGGCATGCCTGAAGCCGCCGGTGTCAGTGACAAGGCCAAGCGCCAGGGCTTCTGCCAGATCCCCTGCCAGTTCGCAGCCGGCCTGCCTGAAGACGGAGGCCAGGACCTGCGTGGTTGACGCCGCCTCCGGAATGACGAGGCTGGCAATGGTCCCCATCCCGGGTCCCACGTGGTGGTCGATGTTGATGCAGGCAAGCCTGTCCATTTTGGCTGCCAGTTCCTCGCCCAGCCTGTCGGGGTTGCCGCAGTCCAGGGCAAGAACGACGTCAGGCCTGCAGGGCAGAGCCTTCAGCGAGCAATAGGCAGGGGCTGGCAGCTTGAAGAAGGCAAAGTCGTCAGGCACCCCGCAGGGGGTGTAGAGCTGAAACTTCTTGCCGTGCTGCGCAAGAAAATGCCCCATGGCCGCCATGGAGCTTAGGGCGTCGCCGTCCAGCCTGGCATGGGCGCAGATTAAGTAGTTGTCGTTGGCAAGCAGCGCCTGGACCAGTGGGGCGGCCTGCTTGAGCCAGGAGGCGGGAAAGGCCAGATCAGTCAGCTGCATAAATCTCCAGTGATGAGTCTACAAGTTCTTCAGGGCACACGGCTTCCATCATCAGCAGGCATTTGTCCATGCGGCTGCGCAGATGGCGCTCGGTGTTGGAAACGGAGACCACGGAAAGGCAGAGCCTGGTCAGGCAGTCTTCGGTTCCGTTTTCGGCAATGGCCACGTTGAAGCGGTTGCGCGTCTTCTGCTTGAGGCTGTTCGCCACGCGGCGCTTTGCCTTGAGATTGTCGTTTCCGTCGAGTGCGAACTCGACGATCATATGGGCGATAAGCATAAAAGCTTCAAAGGGAGGGGACGCCTCAAAGGGCATCCCCTCCCACCTCTTCAGCAGGGACCTGCCTAGAGCAGCTTCCTGCCGTTCAAAGCATTACAGCGTGGCAGCTTCCTGCACGGTTTCAAAGGCTTCGATAATGTCGCCGACCTTGATGTCGTTGAAGTTCTCGAGGCCGATGCCGCATTCCTGGCCGCGGGCCACTTCCTTGGCATCATCCTTGAAGCGCTTGAGGGAGCTGATGCGGCCTGTCCAGATGACCACGCCGTCGCGCAGAAGGCGCACGCCGGCATTGCGGAGCATCTTGCCGTCCGCCACATAGGAGCCGGCAATGATGCCGACCTTGGGCAGGGAGAAGGTCTGGCGGACTTCCGCCTGGCCTAAGTAGACTTCCTTTTCAACAGGAGCCAGCAGGCCTGCCATGGCGTTCTTCACGTCGTCCACCAGCTTGTAGATGATGTCGTAGAAGCGGATGTCCACGTTTTCATGGGCAGCCACATCCTTGATCTTGGCTGTGGGACGGATGTTGAAGCCGATGATGATTGCCTTGGAGGCAGAGGCCAGCAGGATGTCGGACTCGGTGATGGCGCCGGTGCCGCCATGGACGATGTTGACGGTGACCTTGTCGGTGCTGGCCTTCTGCAAAGAGCCCTGCACGGCTTCAAGGGAACCCTGCACGTCGGCCTTGACCACCAGGTTGAGGGTCTTCTGCTCATCGTCCCCGGCACCCGCGAGGAAGGATTCAAGGGTGATCTTGGACTCGGAGGCCAGCTCCTTCTCCCTCTGGGCGATGGCGCGGGCGTCGGCGATGCGGCGGGCGACCTTTTCGTCGGCTATGGCTGCGAACTCCTCGCCTGCCACAGGCACGCCGGTAAAGCCCTGGACCTCGACGGGGATGGAAGGACCGGCTTCGCGGACCTTCTTGCCCTGGTCGTTCAGAAGGGCGCGGACCCTGCCTGAGAAGGTGCCGCAGACAAAGGTGTCGCCCTGGTGCAGGGTGCCTTCCTGGATCAGGACCGTGGCGACTGCGCCGCGTCCCTTGTCAAGCTTGGCCTCGATGATGTGGCCGCGGGCAAGCTTGTTGGGGTTGGCCTTCAGCTCCATGACCTCGGACTGCAGGGCGAGCAGCTCAAGCAGCTCGTCCAGGCCTTCATGGGTCTTGGCGGACACTTTGCAGACGATGGTGTCGCCGCCCCATTCTTCTGCCTGCAGACCCATTTCAGCCAGCTCGCGCAGCACGCGCTCGGGGTTGGCGCCGGGCTTGTCCATCTTGTTGACGGCCACGATGATCGGCACGTTGGCGGCGCGGGCGTGGTTGACGGCTTCTCTTGTCTGCTCCATGACGCCGTCGTCGGCAGCGACGACCAGGATGACAAGGTCGGTGATCTGGGCGCCGCGGGCGCGCATGGCCGTAAAGGCTTCATGGCCGGGGGTGTCCAGGAAGACGACGTCGCCGTTCTTGGTCTTGACGTGGTAGGCGCCGATGTGCTGCGTGATGCCGCCGGCTTCGCCGCTGGTGACATGCGACTTGCGGATGGCGTCCAGAAGGGAGGTCTTGCCGTGGTCGACGTGGCCCATGATGGTGACCACGGGCGGACGGGGCTTCAGATCCTCGGGCTTGTCCGGAGCAGCGGGCTCCAGGTAGTCCTTTTCCTCAAAGCCTGTCTTCTCGACTTCGTAGTTGAACTCGGAGGCCAGGACGGAGGCGGTGTCAAAGTCGATGGACTGGTTGATGGTGGCCATGATGCCCAGGTTGAAGAGCACCTTGATCAGCTCATTGGCCTTGAGGCTCATCTGCTGCGCCATGTCGGAGATGCGGATGGTGCCCTCGATGCGGACCTTGCGCTTGGCAGCCTTCAGGGGCTGGGTCACCGGGGCTGCCTGCACAACCTTCTTCTTGCGGCTGCGGGCGCTGCGCATGCGCGGAGTTTCATTCTCGTCCATCTGGGCGTCAAAAGAGGCGTTCTGCTGGAAGTCGACGGTCCTGCGCACGCCCTTGCCGCGCTTTTTCTTGTTCTGTCCGCTGTGTTCGTCCTGGGCGGGGTTGAAGCTGCCGCCGTCCTGGCGTCCGCCCACTCCGCCCCTGCCGGAGCGGTTCCTGCTGCCGTCGGCACCGCGTCTCTGGCGGGAGTCGGCATCGCCGAAATTGGCACCGGAAGGCGCCGGACGCTGTCCGTCCCTGCCGCCTGCCGGACGCGGTCCGCTACCGCCTCCCGGGCGGCGGTTGTCGCCGCCGGGCCTGCTGGTGCGGCTGCGGTTGTCGTTCCTGTTGTCATCGCGGCTGCCGCCGGGACGGCGGGAGTCACCGCTGCGGGCAGGACGAGCAGGCTTGGCCTCAGCTGGGGCAGGCCTGGAAATGATGCGGACCCTGGGCGTTTCCGGAGTGGAAATAATCTTGGGGCGGCGCACTTCCGCGCCGGCTGCCGGCTTTCCCGCGGCTGCGGGCTTCTGCTGGGCCTGGCCCTGTGCTGCAGGGGCAGCAGCGGGAGCGGGCTTGGCAGCTGCCTGGGCGTTCTGGGCAGCTGCGGGGGCAGCTTCATCCTTGGGTGCTGCCGGTTCTGCAGAAGAGGCAGCAGGAGCGGCCTTTGCAGGGGAAGGTTGTGCGGGGCGGGGAGCCTGCGTGACAATCTTTACGCCGGGAGCCTTCTCAGCGGGCTTGGCGGAAGCTTCAGCCTTGGGGGCTGGCGCAGCCTTGTCTTCGGCAGCTTTTGCCGCCTGCGCCTCCGGGGCCGCAGCGGCTTTTTCGGCGGGCTTCTTGTCAGCGGGCTTTTCTTCAGCTTCAGGCTTCTTTTTGGCCTCGGCTGGGGCAGTGCGGCTGATGACCTTGACCTTGCCTACGGCAGGGGCTTCGGCAGCTTTTGCCGCCTTGGGCTCGGCTGGGGCTGCGTCCGGTCCTGCGCCTTCAGCCTGGGCGGGCTTGGCAGCCTGCTCCTTTGCCTCTGTCGTGGCTTCGGCTTCGGCTGCGGGCGCCTTGGGCTTGCGGCGGACGATGACGGTCTTGTGGGCTGCGCCGGCCTGCTTTGCCTGGCCGGCACGCAGGCGTGCGGCCTCCTCCTGAGTGACAGAGCCTGTCGCCGCCACGGTGATTCCTTCCTTTTTGGCTGTATTTACCAGGGCATCCGGCTTGACCTTAAGTTCTTCAGCCAGGTCCTTGATTTTGATTTTCTTTTCGCTCATCGGTTCTTGTTCCTCCCCACATGCCGCGCTGCCGGCCTGTATCGAACAAACTTCTGCTGGCAGCTTTCCTGTCCGCAGACGTACCAGCCTCTTCCTTCGCTGGACTGGTCGGCATCGTATGCAAGCTCGCCTGTACTCGTCAGGGTGTAGCGCCGGAGATCGGTTTTGAGAAAACGTTTCCTGCAGATGACGCACATGCGTACAGGGCCCTGCCCTTCTGGTATGCTAGTCGTCATTTTCCTTTCCGGCTGTGTCTGCTGAAGCGGGTGCGGCGTCGGCGGGCTCGTTTTCCACTGCAGCCGGCGCCTTATGGCTGAGGGCTTCCTGGCGGAGTGCCTCTCGAAGGGACGCAAGCTTGCTGTCGTCCAGGCTGAGCGCTGTCTTGAGGTTCTCGTCAGGAGCGGTGCGCAGGCCTTCCATGGTGGTGTAGCCGGCGTTGATCAGCGTCCTGAGCGGAAGGCCGGCAGCCTCGGCGATCTCAGTGATGCCCAGATCCATGTTGAGGGCTTCCTTGTAGCGGGTGTCGGTGAAGATATCGACCTTCCAGCCCAGCAGGCGGGCGGCCAGCTTGACGTTCTGGCCCTTGCGCCCGATGGCGTTGGTCAGCTGGTCGTCGGGGACGATGACTTCAAGCAGGTTGCTGCCTTCGTCCACGATGATGCGGGTCACAACGGCGGGAGCCAGGGCGTTCTTGGCGTAGGTGGCGATGTCGGGGCTCCAGATGACGATGTCGATGCGCTCGCCGCGCAGCTCCTGCACGATGTTCTGGATGCGGGCGCCGCGGACGCCGACGCAGGCGCCGACGGCGTCAATGCCGGGGTCGCGCGAGAGGACGGCGACCTTGGCGCGGGAGCCGGGGTCGCGGGCAATGCCCATGATCTGGATGGTGCCTTCGTCGACTTCGGGCACTTCGCGGCGGAAGAGGGCGCGCAGGTAGTCGATGTGGGCGCGGGAAAGGGTGATCTGCGGACCGCGGCATTCCTTCTGCACGTCGGTGATGATTGCCTGGACGGTGTCGCCGCGGCGGTAGTGCTCCTTGGGGATCTGCTCGTCCCTGGGCAGGATGGCCTCGATCTTGTCGATATTGATGATCCAGCCGCTCTTGTCACGGCGCTGCACGGTGCCGGAGGCGATTTCGCCTATGCGCTCCTTGTAGTCGTCGTAGATGATGGCCTGCTTGGCGTCGCGCAGGCGCTGGATGATGACCTGCTTGGCGGACTGGGCGGCTATGCGGCCAAGGTCGTCGATTTTGATGCAGAAGCCCATGTCGTCCTCAATCTGGACTGAGGGGTCGTGCTTGCAGGCTTCAGTGTACTCGATTTCCTTGTCTTCGTTGCTCAAATCGCCGTCCTCGACGACGGTCTTGAACTGGTAGACCTCGATGTCGCCGGTTTCCGTGTTGTAGGTCACCTCGACGTCGATGTCTTCGCTGTAGCGCCGCAGGACGGACGTCTTGACTGCTTCCTCGATGGTTTCGGCAAGCATCTTGGGATCAAGCCCTTCTTCGGCGCAGATCTGATCGATGGCTTTTTTAAGTTCTGCAGGATTCATGAACTCTCGGCGCAGGATCCGCCGCCTTGCAGCGGAGGAGGCGCGCCGCCTCCTATTGGATTGATATATGTGCTGTCTGGCCCGCTGTGCTTTTTTGCCGTTTTTGGCATGGTCTGCCGGACGGCTTTTGGACTGCGGGCGGATGTTTCCAGTTAAGCTATTTGCGCTTCTTGCCCGGCTTCTGGGGGCGGACAAAAACGTGGATGCGGTTTACCCGGCGGGTCCTGCTGAAGGGAATGACGGCGGCAGGAAGCGCTTCATTGCTGACAATGCCGTCGGCATCGACCGTGGCCGGGGCGATGGTGCAGGACGCATCGTCCACGCTGGCCAGGCGTCCCTTCCAGGTGCGCCTGGCAGGCAGCCCTTCGCCCGGGGACCAGGGGGAGGGCAGGCGGGCTTCAACCATGTCCCCGATGTAGTCCTTCATCTGCTCCGGCGAAAAGAAGATTCTGTTGAAGCCCGGCGTGGAGACTTCCAGGGTGTACGCCCTGTCGATGGCGTCCTCGGCATCCAGCGCCAGGGAGAACTGCCGTGATATGGCCTCGCACTGCTCGACTGTGGCCGACAGGCTGCGGACGGACTGCTCTGCATCGTCCCCCTCATCGGCGGCGTTCTTTTCCTGGCGGGGCGCCTCGACATAGAGGCGGACGACCATCTGGCTGCCGTCCAGGAGTTCGAGGCCCCAGATTTCAAGCCCCTGGGCCTTGACTGCAGGGGCTGCAAGCTGAAGCAGCGTCTCGCGCAGTTTGTCGTTGGACATGTTTGCTCCCTGGTCTATGGACCAAAAAAAAGGGGCCTCAGAGGGCACCCTTCTGTGAACACCAACGGTTCTCAAATGGATGTGCGGCAGGCTGAAAAAGACAGGCTGAAGAGACCAGCCCTTGTCTTGTTTTCTGCCAAGCCACGCAGGACACATACTAAAGATAGTGAACGGATGTCAATATTGCATGTTTTGCCGAGTTCTGTTTTGCGGCGGGCTGCACGGCAAAAAGATCGGATGGGCGATGTTTTGCCCTCTTCAGCTGCCGGCTTTGACGGCGTCGTTCAGGACATCGTTCAGGACGCCGTTTTTTTGCAGGATGAGCCGGGCCAGCCTGCGGAAGGGGGCCGGCATGGGAAGGGCGTTGAGCTCTCTGCAGGCAGCCCAGGCAAAGGCGCCGCCGCCCATCTCTAAAGGATGGGTAAGGGCGGGAGCCCCGGATTCCATCGTGAAGATGGCAGCCGGCTTGAGGACAAAGCCTGCGATGGCGACGCGGTATTTTGTATAGCTTGTCTTGACGGCGGAAAGTGCGGAGAGGACTGCGGCCTCAATGCCTGCTTCCTGCGCAAGGTGCGCCGCAATGGCTGCTGCAGGGGCCGTGCTTTCGTCAAACTGCGTATAGGGGAAGGTCCAGAGATTTCCCCAGACATCCTTTGCCGGGCGGCGCTGCACAAGGATTCTGCACTGCCCCGCATCCAGCAGGGGCACAATTCCGCAGGCAAGGTTCAGGGGGATGCGCTGCTGCCTTTCAGGGAGGACGGGGCGTTCCTTTACGGTGCCCCGCCTCAGCGCCAGGCACCATGGTTTCAGGGGGCACTCAGGGCAGCAGGGGCTTTTCCCGCAGACAAGGGCGCCAAGCTCCATCATGGCTTCGTTGTGCTCCCTGGCATGGGA
>CAZWGJ010000003.1:0-45952 GCA_964633375.1 uncultured Desulfovibrio sp. | reverse complement strand
CTCGCTTGCCTCGCTGAACATAGCGGGAGCCATCGGCAGTCACGTCCTGCCGGGGACGCTGGAGCGCACAGGCTTTGTGCCCAGGGGGATGGGAGCCAAGGTGCAGGGTGCAGGCAACACCTCCTTGAAGGGCGCCTGCCTTCTTGCCTGCAACGTCCATGCCCGTGAGGAGCTGGCAAGGCTGTGCCGGGATGCCGTGCTGCTTGAGCCGGCACAGGATGAGTCCTTTCATGAGCAGTACATCTCTGCCATGCATTTTGGCTGGCAGCCGCAGCAGGCTTGACAGCGGCGGGTTCTTTGCGACACTTAAGCACGGTCTGCAGCGGCACTGCCGCTGTCTGGCTGAGCCGCTGGTCGTGAGAAGCCGCCATGGCAGGTTATTTGCAGGGAGAGGGAGAAGGCAATGAAGGAACGCTTTGATGCTGCAGGTGCCAGGCGCACCGGCTACGGAAAGGACAAGGACAGAGCCAGGCAGAACAGGGAGCCTGTCGGCAGGAAGACGTCCTGGCATAAGGAGAGGGACTCTTATAGAGGTCCTCATCGGGACGAGCATCGCAGCGCTCATCGGGCATCGCATCGTGATGCTGATCGGGACGCCCTCTATTCTCCGGACGCTCCTGCTTCTTCCAGGGACCTTCCCAAGGGCTCCATTCTTGCCGTGCACGCCCTTTTTCCCATGATAGGGAAGAAGACGGGGCAGGACATCAGCATCCTGCTCAAGAATGCGCTCAATGCCGCCTTTCCGCTGAAAAAGACGCACAGGCAGGACCTGCCCTACAACATTGTCCAGCTGTCGCGCCTGCTGACGGTGGACAGGGCGGAAATGCGCCATCCCTACTGGGCATCTCCTGCCCTGACAGGGGCGTATGTGCACTACTTCCTGCCCTGGAACATCTACAGGCTCTCCAGGCTGTTCGGCGGGATGCGCCTTGTCATGCCGCCGGATGCCAGCACTGCGGAAGATGCTGCGGATGCCTCCAGGGGCGGTGCTGAGGCTGGTGCTGAAGAGAAGCGCTTCCTGCTGCTTGACTTGGGCTCAGGTCCCCTGACTGTGCCGGTTGCCTTGTGGCTTGCCTGCCCCGAACTTCGCAGCAAAAGAATCGTTGTTGCCGCCGTGGACTGTGCCGGGCATCCTTTGCAGATAGGCAGGGCAATCCTGGAGAGCCTTGCCAGCCAGGCCGGCACAAGACCCTGGAAGGTGGTGCACATTCAGGCGCCATTGGAGCAGGGAATACGCAGGGCGGGGCAGCTGCTGCAAAAGGGCGTTGCGCCCTGGCTTGTGACCGCAGCCAACGTGCTCAATGAGTTGCAGCCGCAGAAGAAGGTGCGCACAGAGGACGATGAGAGCGAATTTGAAGAGTCCCGCCTAAGCGACATCATAGGGCTTGTTTCAGGCCTGCTGCGCCGAGGCCCCAAGGAGGCGAGGGCGCTCTTTATCGAGCCTGGGACGCGTCTTGGCGGGCAGACCCTCATGGGGCTGCGCGCACTGGCCAGGGAGGAAGGCCTCAACATAGAAGGCCCCTGCCCGCACAGTTCCGTCTGCCCGCTCTATCGCGGCGACGACATGGGGCAGGACATGGAGGACGATCTCCTTTTCCTGGATACGGAGTTTGCCGACGAGCAGGATGAGTTTGCCGACAGCGCCGAAGAGAAGGGCGCACAGGGGCGTGTCTCCAAGCTGGCCGGACGCTCCTGGTGCCACTTCACCTTCACCAGCCATGGCGCCCCAGGCTGGCTCAAGGCTCTGGCTGAGCCGACAGGACTTGCCAAGGAGACCTTGTCCCTCTCGCTTCTGGAAGTCTCTGCCGGCAGAAGGGGCGTGAATCCCGACGATGCCGCTGACAAGCCGGAGCAGCAGAAAACGACGCTGCGCATCATCTCGCAGCCGTTTTTTGTCCCGGGGCGTGCGGGACGCTGCCGCTATGCCTGCTCAGGACAAGGTCTGGTGCTGCTGGAGGATGCCGAAAAGTTTGCCAGCGGGACGGAGCTTGCTGTCAGCCAGACGGCAGCCGACATTGAGGCTGCTCCCAGGGACAAGCGCAGCGGGGCTGCGATACTTGCTGTGGACAGCAAAGGCACTGCCGCTACAGAGTTCTTTGCAGATGACCAGCACGATGCAAAAGACGGCAGGCGCTTTGAGAAGGGGAGCCGCAGGAACGGCTTTTCTGAGCGCAAAGGTTCTTCCTCTCCCAGCAGGGCGCATCGGTCTGGCGGGACAGCGCAGAAGGCTGCAAAAGCGCCATATTCCAAGAAGAAAAGCCGTTAGTTCTATATAAGACTACAGGCGCAAGATATCGAAAACTTTGAATTTGCGGCCGGTTCAGATGGGTGGACCGGCCGCCTGCTTTTGAACTGACTTCCTTCTGTCTGATCCTTATAGTGCCGGCTGGTTCTCCTTGTCCTGAAGCCCTGCATACAGCGAGCGCCAGAAGACTCCCTTTTTCAGCTTCTTGTAGAATGCCAGGTACTGGTGCTTCAGAAGCGGGTATTTTACTGCAAAGACAATGGTGTAAAAGACAAGTGAAAGGATGTTGGCAAAGAACCTCCTGCAGTCGCGGCGGAGCGTATAGCCAACATTGTTTGTCTTGTCATAGACAAAGACAGTCTGCTTTGCATAAGTATTAATGATTGAATATTCATTGTCTTTGCTTATGCAGCAGGGCTCTTTGTCAATGAGAGCATTTGGCAGCAGGTGGCCGTTTAAGGTAGCAAGACTCTTTATCTTGTCAAAGAAAGAGAGCTCTTCCTTTGAGCTGTCAGGAAGTACAATATTTTTATCAGCAGCAGGCTTGAGGACTTCATTTTGATACGTTTCCTTGATGTATCCTCGTATCTTTGCTGTATCGGCGTCGCTGACCCAGAAATCAGGTCCTTTGGCCGTATTTTTCAGCGTCTGTATCAGTGCATGGGCTGAATCATAGTGGCAGCTCAAGTTGAAGCGGACTGCTCTTTTGAAGATGAATTTGATGATTTTGCCAAGCCTGTGCTGTATGCCTGGCAGAACCATGTTCAGCAGGATGTGGGAGCGGTACTCAAGGTAGTGGACGAGAGGGCACTCTTTAAGCCGGAAATCTCCCTGCAGGGAACGTACTCCGTTCAGGGTGACGACCTGGAAGGGATTCAGGCAGGAGAATTCAATGTCATCCCCGCGCACAAAATAGGGGAAGACGGTCATATCCGCCTTCTTTAAGGGGAACAGGAAAAACCACCAGCCGCCGTAGAGCCGGTGCTGTCCAGCATCCTCTTCTTCGTTCATGGCAAGGGTGCACACATCGCGCATGTCATAGCCGCTGTGCACTTTCTGGCAGTTCATGTCAAAGAAGGCGCCGTTTTCCCACTGGATGGCAGGCTCCGTGTCCAGCATCATGGCCCCTGCGACTGCCAGCGCATCATCCTTTGCATGCCGCAAAAAGGACAGGCTGCGGAAGAGGCAGCCAGGCTCGCAGCTGGCGTCGTCGTCCATAAAGAGGCAGTGCGTGCAGCTTCCATCGTCCTGGTAGTGGATGAGGCTGCGCATAAAGCCGCCTGAGCCGCCTAAGTTGGCATTGGGAATCAGCGCGGCGCCCGGCACGTCGCCTGGAGAAAGCGTCTGCCCGTTGTCCACGACGGTGATGTCGATGGCATCATTGTACAGGGGATGTTCTGCAATCGCTTTTCTAAGGCGTGCGACAGAGGCTGCAGCGGCTTTTTCGCGTTTGAATGTCGTAATCCCTATGCCAAGGCGGATGGCCTGGGTCTGGGGAGCCTCTGCTGCATAGCCTCCGCCGAAGAAGGTGCAGTCAGTTTCAGCAAAAAGGCGCACGCCGATGATGCCGTCATCTGGGCAGCTTATGACAGGGCACTGCAGCACAGTCCTCTGCTCAGCCTCAAGCTTCCAGGAGGCAAGGATGCTCTCGCCCTCCTTTGTCACCTGCACAAGCTGGACAAGGGCAGATCCCTCAAGATCGAGGAAGACAGCAAGCTCATCGACGTTGGTGTACTTATTCCATTTGCAGGCGCTGAAGGCGTTGAAGTAGGTCACAAGGTCTGCGGCACCCCCTGCTGGAAGGCGGAGGAAGCAGTCTTTGCTGGCAGATGCGGCTCCATCCGTTCCTTTTAGGCGGTAGAAGAGTGCTTCTTCCCGGCAGAGGCCGTTTAGGGGCGAGAGGAAGTCGTAGAGGACCTGCGAAGGATCAGGCGTTTTGCTGTACGCCGTTCCTGCATGGCAGAGTACATTCGTACTGGGGTGGTCGTTTGCATTGAGGATTGGTGAATCGCTGCTCATTGCTGCCTCTTGGTCGGTGATGGTCCGTTAAGCCGGCTGGATAACATCATACTCTCTTCATTCCGTCAAAGACGGATAGGGAAGAGGGGACAAGGGCAGACCCTTGGAATTGATATTGACTTTCATATTCTTTTTCGACACTATGCAGGGCACCATTTCCTGCCCAGGACGGCTCTGGGCAGGAAAACTGGAAGAGTCTTCATGGAGGAAGGCATGGGTCCAAAGCAAATCATTTCGGCACTGCACACGCTGCTGTCCATCAGGCAGCCGGTATTTCTCTGGGGTGCGCCCGGCGTGGGCAAAAGCCAGGTTGTGGCACAGGTAGCCAAGGAGAAGGGCTATGTCCTGCAGGACATACGCGCCGTCCTGCTGGACCCTGTGGATTTGCGGGGGCTTCCGCGCATCACGACCGACGGCGTGGCTGCTTGGTGTCCGCCTGCCTTTCTTCCCCATGAAAATGAGGAGACCAAGGGCATACTCTTCCTTGACGAGCTCAATTCCGCCCCGCCCCTGGTCCAGGCAGCCTGCTACCAGCTCATTTTGGACAGGGCCATAGGCGAATACCACCTGCCTGAGGGCTGGTGCATTGTGGCTGCCGGCAACAGGGACAAGGACAGGTCGGTGACGCACCGCATGCCCACAGCCCTGGCCAACCGCATGGTGCATCTGGACTTTGACGTGCAGCTGGACGACTGGCTGGACTGGGCAAAGAAGCACGGCATACGCCAGGAAGTGCGTGCCTTCATCCGCTTCCGCCCGCGCTTCCTGCACAACTTTGATCCTGCCTCCGCAGACAGGGCCTTTCCTACGCCCCGCTCCTGGGAGTTTGTCTCGCACATCATGGACGCAAATCCTGCCGAGGACGTGATGTACGAAATCATCAAGGGCACGGTGGGTCACGTCTGCAGCGCCGAGTTCATGGGCTATCTCAAGGTGTGGCAGGACCTGCCTGACGTCGCCCAGATCCTGGCTGAGCCCTTGGCTGCCAAGATACCATCCGAGCCTGCAGCCAGGTATGCCTTGTGCGAGGCGCTGGGGTCTTGCGCCGACGAAAAGAACATCGACGCGCTTGCCGCCTATGCCATGCGCCTTCCTGCAGAATTTGGCGTGCTGCTCATGAGGGACGCTGTCTGCAAGGAGCCTTCCCTGGCAACCTCTGCCGCCTTTGGGCGCTGGGCAGAAGCCAATGCCGAGGTCCTGCTGTAGGAAGATCGCCTTCCGCAGTCCTTTGCTCTTAAGCCTTTTCTTGAAGGAATTTTATGTGATGAATGCAGATGCATCAGTCCATGCAGCATCCCAGGCATCTCCTGCCAAAGGCCTTGCAGAGCAGGCGCTGGGCATTATGCGCAGGGTGCGGGCAAGGCTTGTGACAGACCATCCCTTCTTTGGGGATCTGGCGCTGCGCCTTGTCCTGAAGGCTGATGCAGAGTGCCGCGACATGTGGACAGACGGCAGGACGCTTGCCTTCAATCCGCTCTTTGTCACCTGCACAAAAGAAGACAAGCTTGCGGGCGCCCAGGCCCACGAGGTGCTGCACTTAGTCTTTGGGCACCACCTGCGCAGAAGGCAGCGGGAGAAGGCGCTTTGGAACAGGGCCTGCGACCTGGCAGTCAACGGCATCCTCATTGAGGCGGGTTTCCAGCTGCCGGACGGCTTCCTCTACAACACCGACTATGTCGGCAGGTCTGCCGACGACATCTACGACATCCTCCTGCAGCGCCTGGAAGAATCCTCAGCCGAGGGCGCAAAGCGCCAGGGCCGGGACAGCCAAGGATCTGAGAGCAGCATCAAGCAGGACAACCTGGCAGGGAGGAATGCGGCAAGTTTGGGCGTGCGCTCCCCAAATGACGGCGCAGGATCTGCAGGACTGGGCGATGATGGGGAGCGCAGCCGCCAGGAAGGGCGGGGCGTCAAGCCCGTCAAGGGCAGACACAGCCCAGGCAGCAAAACGGACGGGAAGACAGCAGCCTTTGACGGCGAGGTGCGCGACTATGCTGCCGATGCAGATGGGGAAGGCGCAGAGGACCTTCGTCAAAAGGCTGAGCTTGAAGCAGAAATGACGCTCACCAGGGCTTTGAACCGCGCCAAAAACATGGGCTCAATACCCTTGGGCGTGCTGCGGCAGGTAGAGCAGCATGCCGCAGGCTATAGCGTTGACTGGCGCGATGTCCTGCAGCGCTTTCTCTCTTCGTGTGCGGACAATGACTACACCTGGTCTGCGCCAAACCGCCGCTACCTCTCCCAGGACATCTATATGCCCTCGCGCTGGGAGCAGCGCCTGAAAAACGTCGTTGTGGCCGTAGACAGCTCTGGCTCCGTGGACACAGCCACACTTGCCCTGTTCATGGGCGAGCTGAAAAGGCTGCTTGAGTCCTATGAGACGGAGCTGACCATACTCTTTCATGACACCAGGGTGCAGAAGATAGAGCATGTGTCCCGCTTTGGCTTCGATCAAGAAATCGTCCCTGCTGGCGGCGGAGGAACAGACTTCCGCCCCGTCCCTGAGGCTGTGGCAAAAGAAGGGCTTGATCCGGCCTGCCTGCTCTGGTTCACCGACCTTGAATGCACCCGCTTTCCGGCGGCGCCTGACTATCCAGTCTTGTGGCTCAGTACAGGAAGCGGGTCGGACAAGCCGCCTTTTGGCGAGGTCGTGTCCTTGAAAGTGTAGTGCAGGACAACAGCATGTACGATGGAGGGAGACCCCATGCAGATAGAATGGTCCATTCACAAGGAAAGAGGCAATCTTCGTCCGGTTTTAAGCTACAGGGCGCAGCTTGAGGAGCATGAGAAGGCGCTGGCCCTGCCCCAGGTGACGGTGACCTCATCCATCCCAAAGCCTGAGGAGGACACGCAGAAATACTGCTACCCGGGCGTCATGGAGCGCTCCAAAAACTACAAGCCTGCCTCCTTCTACACCCTTGAGACTCCGTCCCATAGGGGATACCCCATGCTGCACACCCTGACTCTGCCCTGGCGAGCCGACAACAGCTACCCTGAAGTTGAAGAGTCCTTCTCAAAGCTCAGGGATGCGCTGGAAGCTGAAATACGCAGGGCTTCGGCAAGCGTGCCCCTTGATGTGGCAGGATCGCTGCACACAACCAGGCAGGGCAAGGAAGCTGTGGCTTCCAGTGTGGCGGCGGCACGCTTCCTGCGCCTGGCAAGGGCGGCCAGCAAGGCCTGATCACAGGCAAAGCCGCGGCCTTGCAGCAGCTCCTGCTGCAGGGCATTTGCATTGTCCTGAAAAAATGACTAATGCTCTGCGCTTGTGAGAAGAATAGACAAGGGAGCGGGTCAGACCAGCCGAGCCTTCAGGACAGTCCAAAGTTCCTTACCTAAACTTGTCACAGGAATTGGCACTGTGCTTTTTGTAAGTGGGGGACATATGCGCTGGGTGACACATCAGGTCGGGGCTCTTGCCGCAGGACTGTGGCTCAATCTTCCTTGTGCAGGGCTTGCTGCCGCCTGGTTTGGCGGCATTCTGCCCGACATCATGGACCAGAAGCTGGCCGGCTGCTTCAAAGACAGGCAGACCGGCTTCAACAGGGTGCACAGGGGCTTTACGCACTGGCCTGGTCTCTGGCTGGCAGGCTTCTTTGCCACCCTCTGCTTTCTGCCGCCGCAGATGACAGTCCTGGCGAGGCCTCTGCTGATTGGGCTCTTTGTCGGGGGCTTGAGCCACGTCGTGCTGGACATGCTGACCGTGCAGGGAGTGCCGCTGCGCCCCTTCAGCCGGAAGAACCGCATCTCCCTCAAGCTCTGCAAGACGGGCGGCATAGGCGAGTACGCCTTTCTTGCGACCATGCTCGTCCTTTCCTGGTTCTTCTTCAGCGACCGGGTCGTGGAACTTGTCCGAGGCCTGACGCAGATCAGACTCTAAGAGCAGCCGCAGAAAGCGGCTTAAAGAACGATTTCAAGAATGGGCGTTTGTCAGCAGCGCATAGATTTCCTTGGTGCTCCAGCCTGCCACCTGCGCCTGCAGAAGACGGGAGAGTTCCCTTGGCTTTTTCCCTGCGCCCTGCTCTTTTGCCAAAGCCAGGACCGCTTCCTCTGAAGTCTTTTCAACGACCTCAGGGGGGCCTAGGAGCACGGTCACCTCGCCCAGCAGCGTATCGGGCAGATCGTCGGCTTTCTCCAGGCGGAAGGGCAGGAACTCCTCGTGGATTTTGGTGAGCTCCCGGCAGACGACGCCCTGCCTGGGGCCAAGTATGGGCAGGGCCTCCTTCAAGACGTGTGCCAGGCGGTCCTTGCGCTCAAAGAAGATGAGCGTTGTGGGCACTGCGGCAAAAGATGAGAAAAGACGCGTCCTTCCGCCCGTATCCCTGGGAAGAAAGCCCAGGAAGGTGTAGGGGAGCGGCGGTATGCCGGCGGCGCTCAAGGCTGTGACCGGCGCAGAAGGTCCCGGGATGGGGTGCACTGCTATGCCGCACTGCCTGCAGGCGCAGACAAGACGGAAGCCCGGGTCCGCCACAAGGGGCGTGCCGGCATCGGACACCAGGGCGACAGAGGCGCCTTTTTTGAGGAGCGCCAGAACTTCGCCTTCCTTTTCGCGCTCGTTGTGGTCGTGAAAGCTGACAGCCTTTTTGACGCGCAGGCCAAGCTCCCTTGTGAGCGCAAAGAGGCGGCGGGTGTCCTCAGCCAGGACAAGGTCGCAGCCTTCTATGATGCGCCTGGCGCGGGGCGAGAAGTCGTCCCTGTTCCCTATAGGGGTTGCGACAATAAAAAGACGCCCCTTGTCATCGGGAAAGTCCCTGGCCAGGGCGGAGCTGCCAGGCTCCTGGACGCTTACGTCCTGGAGGTTCTCCTCTTCTGGCAGGCTGTCTTGTGCTGTCTCAAACGTCGTATCCGGCATCGTTTCCCCCATAAGCTGCTAATGGCTTGCTTTATGAACTGCTTCATGCCCTGCTGGCAGCAGAATCCAGCAGCTGGCAGGCTTCCTCACCCGCAGGCTTGTCCTTGGCGACGCCCCTGAAGCTCAGCCTGTGCGCCGGGCAGGGGCCAAGCTCTGCCAGGGCGGCATAATGGTCGGCTGTGCCGTAGCCCTTGTGCTTTTCAAAGCCGTAGCCTGGCCAGCGTCTGGCAAGGCGGTCCATCAGCCTGTCGCGCCAGACCTTTGCCAAAACCGAGGCAGCCGAGATGGCAGGGCTTAAGCTGTCCCCCTTGATGAGGCAGCGCTGCCTGAAAAGCTGGGCGTGCGCCGGCTGTTGAGATATGGCAGCGCCTGGCACGACGCTTTTTAAGAAAGGCGCAAGCCTGTCTGAGAGGACCTCGTCCGGTATGTTCTTGTTGCCGTCCACAAGGACTGTGTCGGGAAGATTTGCCCTGGAAAAGTGCTGAAAAACGTTTGCGAGCGCCTTGGCCATCGCCTCAAACGTCGCCTGCAGGATGTTGATTTCATCTATCCTTCTGGGGCTGGCGACGCCCAGGCCCCAGGCGAGCACCGAGGACTGCAGAAGAGGGAAGAGCTCCTCCCTCTTTTCCGGCGTGAGCTTCTTTGAGTCGTCCAGCCCCTCCAGGGCAAAGCCGTCAGGCAGGACGACGGCGCAGGCGGCAACAGGTCCTGCCAGGCAGCCTCTGCCGACTTCGTCTATGCCTATGACATGCGCCCCTGAGGGAATCGACGGCTTAGGCGCGGCAAGCGTGGGCAGGGTCATCGCCAGAGGCTCGTCCCGGCCTGCTTTTTTCCTGGGCATGTTCTGCTCCCGAAAACCTGGTTCCAAAACAAAGGACAAGCCAGCCTCAATGAAGCTGACTTGTCCTTGAAGAAAGAAAATGTGCCCGGGAAGAATTAGAAGTTGCCACGGGGCTTGATGCGGGCAGCCTTGCCCTTGAGACCACGCAGGTAGTACAGGCGGCTGCGGCGGACCAGACCGCGGGTTACCACGTCGATGTGGTCAATGAAGGGGGAGTTGAGGGGGAAGATGCGCTCAACGCCGATGCCTTCGGAAATCTTGCGCACGGTAAAGGTGGCGCCGGTGGTTCCGCGGTGAATGCGGATAACGCTGCCCTGGAAGACCTGAATGCGCTGCTTTTCGCCTTCAATGATGCGCAGGTGGACCTTGACGGTGTCGCCGGAACGGAAAGCCGGCAGGTCAGGGCGCATATTTTCGCTCTCGATTTTGCGGATGATATCCATTATGGGTGTGCTCCTGTACATGGCGTCTAGCGCCGGAAAGTTTTCGGGAAGAGAGCCCGAATTGTTGCAAATTGACTGCCGTCTTCTGCCAGGCAGAAAACGGCGCTTTAGGGGACTGTTCGGCAGGCAGATTAAGGGGAAGGGCTAAAACGCTTCATCCAGCCTGTAGAACGTCCTGGCATTTTCTCCGCACTGCCTCCACAAGGCCTCCGGCTCCACGCCGCGGCACTCGGCCATGGTGCGGATGGTAAAGACTGTGTAGGCGGGCTCGCAGCGCGTTCCGCGCCAGGGCACCGGAGAAAGGTAGGGACAGTCCGTCTCCATCATGAGGCGGTTGTCCGCAATGAGGGGCAGAGCAGCACGGGCCTGGGGGTTGTTCTTGAACGTTATGGTTCCTGGTATGGAGACATACCAGTCATTGGCAACGAGACGTTCAGCCAGGGCAGTATCCGCACCAAAACAATGCCAAACGAGAGGATACCCCGAAAAACCTTCTTTTTCAAGGATATCCAGCGTCATTTCCTCGGCGCTGCGGCAGTGGATGGCAACGGGCATGTCCAGTTCCTTGGCAAGGCGCAGCTGCGCGATAAAGGGCGCTGCCTGCAGGGAGGGGGCTGCTCCGTCGGGATCCGTGCGCGAGAAGTCCAGGCCTATCTCCCCTATGGCGCGGATGCGCTTGTTTTCCGTCACATGCCTGCGCAGGCAGTCAAGCGTCTTGTCGGAAAAGTCAGCGACGTCGTCGGGGTGCACGCCAAGCAGGAAGAAGACCTCCGGATGCTTGTCGAAGACCCTGGCGTCCTCTGGGAAGGTGAAGGGGTTGAGGAAGACGTTGGCAATGCGCGCCAGGCCGCATCTTTTAGCTCTGGCAAGCACTTCCTCCCTGTCTGCATCAAATTCGGGACCGTCCAAATGGGCATGCGAGTCAATGCCCGCAGGCGCTAAAGCAACATTTTCAGGATCAATGCGTTCAACATGCTTTTTGGACATAGTCCGGCTCCCAAGACCTTCCTAAGGATCACGCTCCTCAGGGAAGGGTAGACAAGGGGAGAAATTTGCTTGAGTTCAGACAGTCTGTCAAGTGTTTTTTCGTCTGCTGTACGCCCGCGTCATGCTTTGCGCCTGCCGCAGGCTCTTCCTTCCGCCTTGATAGAGGCTGTCTTCTTTGGTAGTTTGCCGCCCAGGCAAGTCCTTTTCCTTTATAGATCAGAACCTTTTCTGTCCCTGGTTTTGCAGGGGACAAAGAGAGAAACGATATGCAACTCAACAAACAGCGCAAGACCATTCTTGTTACAGGCGGCTCCGGCTTCTTGGGCTCCCATCTCTGCAAACGCCTGCTCGATGCAGGGCACGAAGTTTTGTGCGCAGACAACTTTTTCTCGAGCTCCAAGTCCAACGTCGAGGAGCTCATGGACAACCCCAGGTTTGAGCTCATCCGCCACGATGTCACGCAGCCCCTCTTTGTTGAGGTGCAGGAAATCTACAACCTGGCCTGCCCCGCCTCCCCCATCCACTACCAGCACGATCCCGTCCACACCCTGAAGACCTGCGTGCAGGGTGCTTTGAACATGCTGGGGCTTGCCAAGCGCACCGGGGCCAAAATCTACCAGGCCTCCACCAGCGAGGTCTACGGCGACCCCGAGGTGCATCCCCAGGTGGAAAGCTACTGGGGGCACGTCAACCCCAACGGCATCCGCTCCTGCTATGACGAAGGCAAGCGCTGTGCAGAGGCCCTCTTCTTCTCCTACTGGCGCCAGCACAAGCTTCCCATCAAGATAGGGCGCATCTTCAACACCTACGGCCCCAAGATGCATCCCCATGACGGGCGCGTCGTGTCCAACTTCATCATCCAGGCCCTGCTTGGCGAGCCCATCACCATCTACGGCGACGGCTCCCAGACCCGCTCTTTCTGCTACGTCGACGACTTGATCGAGTGCATGATCCGCTTCATGGCCACAGAGAACGAGTTCATCGGCCCCATGAACATGGGCAACCCCGGCGAGTTCACCATCAAGGAGCTGGCAGAGAAGGTCGTCGCCATGACCGGCAGCTCCTCCAAGATCGTCTATGAGCCTCTGCCCGGCGACGATCCCAAGCTGCGCTGCCCCGACATCTCCGTGGCCAGGGAAAAGCTCGGCTGGGAGCCCAAGGTGAAGCTGGACGAAGGCCTTGCCAAGACCATCGCCTACTTTGACGGACTGCTGAAGTCCGGCTGGACAAGGGACTAGCCGGCGGGCCTGCCGATTTTCCGGACGACGGCAGGCACGGCATCCGGCACTTTTTTGTTCTGCAAAAAAGTGAAAATTGTTTGACGAAATTTTTTACATGCGGTAGTGTGGAAACCGCTTGGAGGCGATCCAAAGCCTGGCTTTACGTATGTGCCGTCCGGTGCATGCAGGGCAGGCTGACAGGGGAGGCTGCGCAGGACCACGCCAGTTTTCTCTGCCGGATCGAAAAGCAAGTTGGATCCTGAGATAGCGACACAGTGGAAGCTAGTAAGGAACTGACTGAAGACAACGAAAGGGTGAACCCCGCAGCGGCTTGAATGTCGTGCACCGGCTGGGAGAGATTCGCAGGACCAAACGCAATAGCTCCCGGCTGCCGGCAGGGCAGAGGCTTTTGAGGACGTTCCCTTTTTGTCAGTCAGAATCGTACCTGAACCGACTATCTCTATGGGAGAAAACTATGAACATCTCCAAGATCTTGTGTTGTGTTAATCTGGCTGAAGATTGTACCCCGATAGCGAACTACACCAGAAAGCTCGCCCTGAACATGGGCGCAGACATCCTGGTTTTGTACGTGGCTCCAACCCTGCGCCAATACGCCGGCTTCCATGTGCAGCCCAAGACCATTGGGCACTTCGTTGAGGAGATATCGTCAGCAGCACAGGAGATGATGGACAAGTTCGTTGCGGAGAACTTTGAGGGTGTCAACGCTCAGGGCCGCATCGTGGTCGGGTATGCCTCAGAGGTCATCCTCGACGTGTCCGTGACGGATCATTGCGATCTCATAGTCATGTGCACGCACGGCCGCACCGGCCTCGACCGCATCCTGTTCGGCTCAGTCGCCGAAAAGGTTGTCCAGAAGTCCACAGTTCCTGTTCTTTCTCTCCGCCCGGAAGATCTGCAGCGGTATATAGAGAAGGGATAGCCAGTCTAGCTCAATTTTTGTCGGCTGACGGCGGGATCGGATAGTCGGTTCCTCGTCAGCCGTCTTTTTTTTGCGTCAGGGAGTTGTCATGTTTGAAGGTGTTGTGCGTCCCGAGATCCTGTCCCTGGAGCCGTATGTTCCCGGTCGGTCCATTGACGAGATACGGGAGGAATACGGCATAGAGCGCGTCATCAAAATGGCGAGCAACGAGAATCCGCTCGGCGCCTCTCCGCTGGTTGTGCAGGCCGTCCGCCGTGCTGCGGACACCGTCTTCCGCTATCCTGCAGGCGGCAATCCCCGTCTGGTGAGGGCTCTTGCCAGCCACTGGCATATTGCACCGGAGCGCATAACAGTCGGCAACGGGTCGGATGAGATCATCGACATGCTGATCCGCATGCTGGCGACTCCTGGCAGGGACAACGTAGTCTGCTTTGAGCCCTGCTTTTCCCTCTATCCCATCCAGTCCCTGATCCAGGGCGTGGAGATACGCCGCGAGCCTGTCAGCGCCGACTTCAGCTTTGACTTTGACAAGCTCCTCTCCCACGTGGACGAGAACACCCGCCTGGTCTTTGTGACGACGCCCGACAATCCTTCAGGCTACTGCCCGAAGCCCGATGCCGTAAAAGCCCTGGCTGAGAGGCTGCCCAAGGACTGCCTGCTGGTCATTGACGAAGCCTACATAGACTTTGCCGCCGAAGAGGGCGAGACAGAGGCCGACTGGTCCCTTTTTGCCCGCGGCGACCTGCCTGCCAACGCCTGCGTCATCAGGACCTTTTCCAAGAGCTACGGCCTTGCCGGCCTGCGCATAGGCGTGGGGCTGCTGCCTGAGGACCTGGCCGGCTGCTACTGGCGCGCCAGGCTGCCCTTCTCCGTGAACATCCTGGCAGAGGAAGCCGTGCTGGCTGCGCTGGAAGACAAGGACTTCAGGGAGCTCACCATGAAGACTGTGCGCGAGGGGCGCAAGGTGCTGAGTGAGGGGCTTGCCAAGATGGGCTGCAGGGTGCACCCGTCCAAGGCAAACTTCCTGCTCTTCATGCCGCCAAGCCATTGCCCTGCACAGGAACTGTATCAGAAGCTGCTTGAAAAGGGCGTCATTGTCCGTCTTTTAAAAAGCTACAACCTGCCGCAGTACATACGCATCAGCGTGGGCAATGCGGAGGAGAACGCCGTCTTCCTGCAGGAAGCGAAAGGCATACTGGAGGCCTAAATGGACAGCAAGATTGGCATTGTGACGCTGGACGGACCTGCCGGCGTGGGAAAGACCACCCTGGCAAAGCGCATCGCAGAAGACCTGCATATAGCCTATCTGGACACTGGCGCCATGTTCCGCTCACTTGCCCTGCGCCTTGGCGAGGGCGCCAAGGATCTTCCTGAAGAGGAGATCCTCTCCAAGATTAAGGAAGTCACCTTTTCTCTGCAGGGAAGCGGCGCTTCCTCCCAGCTGCTCTGCTGCGGCGCACCCGTGGGCGACGAGATCAGAACCGAGGAAGTTGGCACCATGGCCTCCCATGTGGCCACCAATCCCGTCGTCCGCCAGGCTCTTAAAGAGGCGCAGAGGGCAATAGGCAGCGCCAGGGCCATAGTGGTCGAGGGGCGCGACATGGGCACGGTGGTCTTTCCCACCGCCCGCTTCAAGTTCTTCCTTGACGCCTCTCCCAAGGTGCGCGCCCTGCGCCGCCAGGGGCAGCTGAAGGGCATGGGCAAGACGGCCTCCTTAAGCGAGCTTGAAAAGCAGATCCGCGAGCGCGACGACCGCGACAGAAACCGTCCGGTCGCCCCCCTGCGCCCTGCCGAGGACGCCATCTGCATCGACACGTCCTCCTTGTGCATTGAGGAAGTGGAGAAGAGCATACTGGACATCATCAGCAATGCCCTGAAGAAGAAGGAGGCAGGGACTGAAATCCCCCTCCTTGCCCCGTACTGGCAGGCTGTGCAGGAACGCCACCCCCTGGTGCACTTCATTACCAACTCCGTCATCATCAATGACTGCGCCAACATCACCCTGGCTGCAGGCGGATCCCCCATCATGGCTGATGCGCCTGAGGAGGCAGGGCAGGTGACAAAAATCTGCACCTCCCTTGTCCTCAACATCGGCACAGTGTGCCAGCGCACAGCCCTGAGCATGATGGCTGCAGGAGCTGCAGCCAAGGCGCTTGGGCACGTGGTGGTCCTGGATCCTGTGGGCGCCGGCATCTCCGACATCAGGAACAATACGCTTGCGCAGATCCTGCGAGACATTGAGCCCGGCTTCATCAAGGGCAACATCTCCGAGATACGCTATCTGGCTGAAGGCGTCGGCGCTGCCCAGGGCGTGGACGCCCAGGCTTCGGACATGACCGACGAGGACAACCTGAAGGCGCATGCCGCCATGGCGCAGGCCCTGGCGAAGAAGCAGAAGGCGGTTGTCATCATCACCGGTCCCATTGACATCGTGGCGGACGAGGAAAGAGCCTATGCCGTCAGCAACGGCAGCCCCTGGATGGGACGCATTTCCGGAGCAGGCTGCATGAGCGCAGCCGTGCTTGGCGTCTATGCCGGCGCTGCCGGCAGGGCAGACCGGCTTGAGGCAGCCCTGGCTTCCGTCGTCGCCATGGGCGTTGCCGGCGAAAAGGCGGCTGCCATGCTTGCTGAGAATGATGGTGCAGGCACCTTCCATATCAGGCTGCTGGATGCCGTCTCCCTCCTTAAGGGAGAGGACCTGGACAGCGCCAAGAAGGTGCGCAGAATCCTGTAGGAAGGACTGCAGTCGTTTTCTGAGATTTTTGCAGGGCGTTCCTGCCTTCGCTCATTGGAAGTGGAGGCATGGGCGCCCTTCTTTTGCAAAGGGGGAAGTCCGCAATGTCCATTGAGAGAGTACGCCGCGCCCTGGCAGCCTTCGGGGCTGAGTCGCGCATCAGGGAGTTTCCCGTCTCGTCTGCCACCGTGGCGCTGGCTGCCGAGGCGCTTGGCGTCGAGGCCGGGCGCATAGCCAAGAGCCTGGCCTACAGGCTGCCGGATCGCATCGTCCTCTGCATCTGTGCCGGCGACGCCAGGGTGGACAACAAGCGCTTCAGGGCCTTCTTTCAGACCAAGGCCAAGATGCTCCATCCTGAGGAGGCTGAGGAATTGGTCGGGCACGCCGTCGGCGGCGTCTGCCCCTTTGGCGTCAAGGAAGGCGTGCAGATTTGGCTGGATGTCTCCCTGAAGCGCTATGAGACCGTCTTTCCTGCCTGCGGCAGCAGCAACAGCGCCATAGAGGTGACGATGGAGGAGCTGGAGCGCTTTTCCCAGGCAGCAGGATGGGCGGATGTCTGCTCAGGCTGGCGGGATGAAGAGCAGACCAAGGCTTTTTGAAAATTTGACATTACAGCCCAAAAGCCCCTTCAAAATCCACGTTAAGTATCTGTAATCTATAGCTTTCTTGCAGGTACAGTCCTGCAGGTCCTGATGCCTTTGCCGGCAGTCATGTAATGACATCAGGCAGTACATAGAGAGGTGCCAAATGAGGAACCGGAGTGCTTTCCCTATGCAGCAGGCTGGGCGGATGTCTGCTCAGGTTGGCGGGCTGATGGGCAGGCCCAGGCTTTTTGAAAATTTGACACTACAGCGCAAAAGCCCCTGCAAAAGCCAAGTTAAATCATTGTTATCTGTAGCTTTTTTGCAGGTACAGTCCTGCAGGTCCTGATGCCTTTGCATGCAGCCATGTAATGACAGTAGGCAGTACATAGCGAGGTGCCAGAGGTGGGACCGGAGTGCTTTCTCCACGCAGAAGGCTGGGGTGGATGCCTGCCATGCCGTCCTGCCTTCACGTAGTTGACTTCCAGCTGTAACGAAAAATTTCATTGCCACATTTGATCGCAGGTCCTATAAGGAAAGGAACGATCTGCAGACAGCGTGCCTGCAGGCATATCAACAGGAGGCAGAGATGAAAAAACTATCGTTCCTGAAGTTGTCCCTGGTTCTGGCGCTGCTTTGTGCCTTTTCCTTCCAGGTGCCGGTTGCCCAGGCTGAGCCCATGCCTGGTGCCAAGTACATGTACAAGCTGAAAAATGTCTTCCCCGTTGCCGGCCGCCAGGGCGTGGCATGCGACGGCAAGTTCATCTATGTCAGCTGCAGCAAGGCTCTCTACAAGTACAACATGAAAGGAGAACTGGTTGCCGAGAACAAGGACCCCTTCAAGGGCTACGCCATTCCCTCCAACCACATCGGTGACATCGACGTCTACAACGGCGAGCTCTACATCGGCGCTGAAAACTTCATGGACGGCGTGGGCAAGGACATCCAGATTGCCGTGCACGATGCAGAAACCCTGAAGTACAAGCGCACCTTCAAGTTTGAGCCCAAATCCGGACAGGAAGAAGTTTCCGGCATCACCGTTGACCCTGTGAAGAAGTCCGTATGGATGTGCTCCTGGGTCGGCGAGGAAAGCGGCCGCTACCTCTATGAGTACGACCTCAACGGCATGTACCTGCGCAAGATCCACCTGCAGCCCGTGCCCCAGTGGGTCCAGGGCGTCTTCTACTACAACGGCTCCCTGTTCATGACTGCCGACGACGGCACAGCCGACCTCAATGAGCCCGACCACCTCTACCGCATCGACATCACCTCCGACTCAAAGGCCACCGTGTACATGGAAAAGGCTTTTGACGAGGTGCTGAAGCAGGGCGAGATTGAAGGCCTGTGCGTGGATCCCACCAGCGGCGACCTTCTGGTGCACTTCAACCGCGGCGCCCAGATTGTGCTCGGCATGAACAAGGGCCTGTACCCCGGCTACAAGCAGGAAATCCATGAGATTTACCGCTACGACATGAAGCCTCTGCGCGGCCCCATGCCTCCCAGATAGGCTTTAAGCCAGACTTCAAGAAAAAAGGAAAGGCAGGATCCTGCACAGCGCAGGTCCTGCCTTAGAAAACAACGAGGGTGCTCACAGCTAGTATGAGCACCCTCTCTTCGTGTCGAAATAGTGGTGGAGAAGAGGAGATTTGAACTCCCGACCCCCGCAATGCGAATGCGATGCTCTCCCAACTGAGCCACTTCCCCACTCAAAGGACGTCCTATCCTAGACGGGAAGTTTTGCCGCGTCAATCCCCTGATAAAAAGTTTGCCGGCCCATTTACTAGCAGGATGCTTGGAAAGCAGGGAAGGCGACAGGCTTATAAGCGGCTTGCATGGCGGACTGACAGCCTGAGAGTGGCAGGAAACGATGTCCTTGGCAGCGCAGTTTCCGGCTTTTTCCGCTCTTGGCTAGAAAGGGAAAAAAGTGTATTCGTACCGTTTCACCTTCCATGAGCTGGAAGGGCGGATGGAAGGCTTGAAAGAGCCTTCTTTGCGGCAGAAGGCATAAAGCCTTGCAGCCCTCGCTCCTGCCAGCACCTTTGTCAGTCTCTTTGCCGGCCAGCTTCATCGGATTCTTTATCGGATCCTGTATGGGAGCCGTCATCGGGTTTTGCGAGTTTTTTTGTGAAAGAATACAGGGATCACTACTTTTTGAAGGCAAAGCAGGAGAACTATCCTGCCCGCAGCGTCTACAAGCTGAAGGAGATTGATGCCCGCTTTCACATCTTCAGGCGCGGCATGCGCGTCCTGGACCTTGGCGCTGCCCCAGGCTCCTGGTCCCTTGGGGCCGGCGAGAAGGTCGGTCCAACCGGACTGGTCCTGGGATGCGACATCCAGCCTGCCAGGACGGAGTTTCCAGCCCATGTCTCGTTCATGCTGGAAGACGTCTTTGACAGGTCGCCCGAGTTCGAGGCGAAGCTGGATGAAATAGGCCCCTTTGACGTTGTCATGAGCGATATGGCGCCCAGCACGACCGGCAACAAGTTCACCGACCAGTGCCGTTCGCTGGAGCTGTGCCAGGAGGCCTTCCAGCTGGCGCAGCTCAGGCTGAAGAAGGGCGGCTCCTTCATCGTCAAGATTTTCATGGGCCCTGACATCCAGGAGCTTCTGGCTCCCATGCGCAAGGCCTTCACGACTGTCAAAACATTTAAGCCAAAGAGTTCCCGTGCCGAAAGCAAGGAAACATTTTTTGTGGGACTTGATTTACGTGCGCAAGCGTAAGAGTTCCTGATACACGTATTGAGAGGTATTTTATGTCTGGTCATTCTAAATGGGCAAATATCCAGCACCGCAAGGGGCGTCAGGACGAAAAGCGCGGCAAGGTGTTCACCAAGGCCGCCAAGGAAATCATCATAGCTGCCAAGGGCGGCGGTGATCCTGCCGGCAACTCCCGCCTGCGTGCTGCTATTGCCGCAGCCAAGGCCGTCAACCTGCCCAAGGATAGAATCGAAGCAGCCATCCGCAAGGGTACAGGCGAAGACGCCGGCGGTGACCTGACCGAATGCTTCTACGAGGGCTACGGCCCCGGCGGCATCGCCATCATGATCGAGGTCGCCACCGACAACAAGAACCGCATCGTTGCCGAAGTGCGCCACCTCTTCACCAAGCACGGCGGCTCCTTGGGTGAAAACGGCAGCGTGGGCTGGATGTTCGACCGCAAGGGCGTCATCACCATCGACCGCGCCGCCTACGACGAAGAGAAGATGATGGAGCTGGCCCTTGAGGCTGGTGCAGACGACGTCATCGACGATGAAGACGTGTGGACCATCCAGACCAGCATGGAAGACTTCACGACCGTGCGCGACGCCCTGGAAAACCAGGGTGTGGCCATGTTGTCTGCCGAGCTTGCCATGGTGCCCCAGAACCTCGTCGCCGTGGATCAGACCGTGGCTGAAAAGGTGCTCCGCCTGATGGACGCCCTGGATGACAACGACGACGTGCAGAACGTCTACAGCAACGCCGACTTCCCCGAGGACATGGCTGAATAGGCTTTCGCAGATGGAGCCTGTTGCCGTCATCGGCATTGATCCTGGTTCTGTCCGCACAGGCTGGGGCGTGGTCCGCGCCGTGTCCGCCGGCTATGAGCTTGTGGACTGCGGCCTTATCCAGACCACGCTGAATCCTGGGCTTGACTTCAGCCAGCGCCTGGCTGTGATCTACCATGAGCTTGTGGGCGTGCTGGGCAGGACTGCCCCGCAGGAGGCGGCCATAGAGCAGGTCTTTATGGCCAAGAACGCCCAGACTGCCTTCAAGCTTGGGCAGGCGCGCGGCGTCGCCGTGGCTGCCTGCGCAGCAAGGGGACTGAGCGTCCAGGACTATGAGCCGACGCTGGTGAAAAAGACGCTTGTCGGCACCGGCAGCGCCGACAAGGAGCAGGTCGCCTTCATGGTCCGCTGCCGTCTTGGCATAAAGAGCGCCGACTGGGCGCTTGACACCTCGGATGCACTGGCCATTGCCCTGACGCACTTGAGCCTGCGCCGCTTCAGGCAGCTGGCAGGATCCGGCAGAAAGTAGGCAGGGAAGCTGTCCTTTTGCGGCAGCTGTCCTGGCAAAAAAGAAAACAATGTCCCTGTGCCCGCACCTTGTTCTCCAAGGTGCGGACACGGGGATTTTTGCGTTTCCTGGCCAGGCAGTTGGACAAGACTCCTTTGGCAGGGCCGGCAGAATGCAGTTTAAGTCCCTGGAAAAGAAGTATAAATTTAGTAATATAAAAAGTTGTTGACGTCTTTTGTTTAATGATTTAGAGGCAGTACAGTCAAAAATGAGGCCTGTCATTTGGCAGACCGTACTAAAGGACATATTCTATGAAGTGGACAAGATTTGTACGTGCTAAATCTGTTTGCGCCTACTTTTTTGTAGGACCAGGCCTGATGTATGGTCTTTTTACATCGCGCATGCCTGCCCTCAAGGAGCAGGTGCAGGCAAATGAAGCGGAAATAGGTTTTGTTCTGCTGGCTTTCGGCTTTGCAGCCCTGGTGGGGCTGACAAGCTGCGCCTCCTTCATCCGCCGCTTCACCAGCCGCAAGGTCATACGCTGGGCGTCCTTTGTGCTCATGTTTACGCTGCCCTTGTGCGGGTGCATGACCTCTCCTCTGGGCCTTGGGCTGGCAGCCGTTTCCATGGGCTTTCTGACCGGCCTGGTGGACGTGGCCATGAATGCGCAGGCCATACAGCTGGAAAAGCGCTTTGCAGCCCCCTGCCTTGCCCTGATGCATGCAAGCTACAGCCTGGGCGGGCTGATCGGCGCCTTGTCCAGCGCCCTTTTTGCCGCTCTGGGGCTGCCTCCCCTCGTCAATTTTTCCATCGTGATGGCCGTCTACATGCTGCCTAGGCCCTGGGCTGTGCCCAGGCTTGCCAAGGACCAGGTCATCAGGAACCGCGAGGAGGCGGAAGAGAAGAAGGGCAGGAAGGGCTTTGCCCTGCCGCCGCTGGTCGTCATTGCCGCAGGACTGATTGCCGCCTGCTGCTATTCAGGCGAGGGGACGGTAGGAGAGTGGGGCTCCCTCTATCTGTTCTCCATCAAGGGCTCAAGCGAGCAGATGGCAGCCCTGGTCTACGCCTGCTTCTCCATTTCAACGCTGACCTGCCGCCTCTTTGCCGACATGCTGCGCACCCACTTCTCGGACTTTTCCCTGGCTTTCTGCGGGGGCATCCTGGCCGTTTCCGGCATGTGCATCGTGCTGAACTCGCCCTATGCGCCGCTCTGCCTGGCAGGCTACTGCTGCATGGGGCTTGGCATGGCGCCCATGGTGCCCTTGTGCTTCAGCTTTGCCGGCAAATGCCCCCATGTCACGCCCGATGAGGCAAGCGCCGTTGTTTCCGTGCTGGGCTACGCAGGACTTCTGACCTGTCCGCCCATCATCGGCACGGTGGCGCATGCCTACGGACTGGACAAGGCTTTGTATATAGCCCTGCTTTTGACCATCCTTCTGGTCGTGGGCTCCTTCCTTTTCAGGACGCGCAGGCGCTAAGCCTGCTTGGATTCTGTTTTTTGCGGCGGGGTGTCAGGCTCCGCCTTTTTTGTCTTCTTCTGGAAGCGTCGTCTCAAGCGCTCCTGGATGCGCTCGAAAAGGTCGGGGCAGAAATGGACTGCCAGCGGCACGAAGGTCACAAGGAAGATCAGTCCGGCGCAGGAGAGCCCGGCAAGGGAGCTTAAGATGGGGGAGACGTCCTGCATAAGGTCCCGTATCCAGGCGTCTGCGTAATAGCCAAGGGCTACGCCAGGCAGAGCGCAGAAAAAGGAGGTGAAGCTTATGGAGACAAGCCCCCTGAAGATGGCAGCCCCCTGCCTGCGCATCCAGATGATGCTTAAGACGATGGTAAAGACCAAAAGTCCGGCAAAGGAGCAGAGCGCAATGGCAGCCGGTCCGTGGGGGACGGCCAAAAAGTAGTAGACAGGCAGAAAGGCCAGGGTGACAATCGTGCCTGAGAGCGCCGGCGTTACTGTGTCCATCATGGCGTAGAAGCCGCGGGTCAGAATTTCCAGGATGACCCAGAAGGGGGCTGCGACAAGCAGCAGCTGCAGAAGCGGCACGGCGCGCAGCACCTCGCCGCCTCCCATGCGCCCGCCAAAGAAGAGCAGGCTGAAGGCGGAGGGCGCCAGGACTGCCATCCACAGCGCTAAGGGAATGATGAGGCCTGTGCCTGTGCGCAAAGCCTTGGTAAGCACCTTGGTGAAGCCTTCGGTGTCGCCCTTGGTGAGCAGGGAGACCAGGAAGGGGTAGGAAGCTAAGGCCGCAACCTGTCCTATGAGGGCGACAGGCACCTGGGCCAGGCGCTTGGCGTAGCTTAAAAGGGCGACTGAGCCCTCGCCCGTCAGGGAGCCGAAGATGCGCAGAAACTGTTCGTCCAGGGCGGTTATGGTCTGCCCCAGCATGAGGGGCAGGGCCAGCAGGAGAAATTTCTTGAAGAGCGGATGATAGAGCACCGGCTTGTAGTGCAGACCACCGCTGCGCACCACAATCAGGGGCAGCAGCAGGGTGCCCGTGGCAGCCCCGACAAGGACGCCGACGCAGTAGCCGGTCATGCCCTGGACCAGCCCCAGCATGGGGAGGGTGACGCCGAAGAGGATGATGCAGCCGTTGTAGATGAGCGGCGCCAGGGCCGGAATGACAAACTGCCTGCGCAGGAAGAGGATGGACATGACGCAGGAGCCGGTCAGGAAGAAGAACTGGGTCGGAAGCGTCAGGTGCATGAAAAACTGCAGGCGCAGGTTGAGGGCGCCGCTTAAGCCCGGCGCTGCCAGGCGGGACAGGTCGGCTGCAAAAAAGAGGGCCAGGCTGGTGAGACAGAAGGCTGCCAGCGCCATCCAGGTGAGGACGGCAGAGAAGAACTTCCAGCCGTCTGCCTCGTCCTTGGCAAAGGCCTTGGAGAGCAGCGGAATGAGCACAATGCCCATAAAGCCGCCTGCAAGCAGGTAGTTGATGATGTCCGGCACCACAAAGGACGCAAAGTAGACGTCGGCTTCAGAGCCTGCCCCGAACTGCCAGGAGATGATTTTCTCGCGGATCAGCCCCATGCAGCGGGAGAGGATGGTGCTGACAGCCAGCAGGAGCGCTGCTATGCCCAGAGACTGTGATTTTGCCAGTATGCCCATAAATATTCTCTTGTACAGCGGGTGGGTGGTGCCAAGGATGCCGTATCCTGCATCGCTTTTTTTTAGGCAGCTTCCTTGTGCGCTTAATGCCTTCTTTTGCGTTTGCCGGGGTAGGAGGCCTTTTCCCTGCCTCTCCCCCTGCCGCTTCCCCTTCCTGAGGGCCGCCTGCCTCCAGGCTGCCCCTGGTGCCTGCGCGGGGCTCCTTCATAGGCCTCGGCCTGCTTTTCCTTGAAGTCTATGTACAAGGAGACAGGATCAACGGAGACCAGATTGACGGTCATCTTGGTGCCCAGGTGGTAGGAGCTTCGGGAGATGGGGCTTTTCAGGCACTCGCGGGCGGGATCGTAGTCAAACCAGATGCCGTGCCCGAGAGTTGAGACGTGGACCAGTCCCTCAACCGGCGCCTCATCCAGCTCGACAAAGGCGCCGTAGGGCTGGACGGAGGAGACCGTGGCTTCCCAGTCCCTGTCCTTTGGCTGCCTCAGCATCCAGAGGCAGGCAATGCGCTTGGCCATTTCCCGCTCGCATTCCTGGGCTGCGCGCTCCTGGTTGTTGATGATGTCGCAGACTCTGGTGAGCGCCTTGCCGGCAGGCACAGGATCCGTGCCGCAGCCAAGGGCCAGTTTGAGCGCCCTGTGCACCAGAAGGTCGGCATAGCGGCGTATGGGCGAGGTGAAGTGGCAGTAGGCGCTGGAGGCAAGGCCGTAGTGTCCTATGTTTTCAGGGGAGTACCTTGCCTGCGCCATGCTGCGCACGCACAATCTGTTGAAGATGGCTTCCCCGCGCCTGCCCTTGAAGGACTGCAGAAGCTCAGGAAGCATCTTGGCGGTGAAGTTGTTCTTCTTGGGCAGGAAGCCGCAGGCGACAAGCATGTTCTTGAAGAGGGTCAGCTTGTCGAGGCTTGGCGCCGGATGCACGCGGTAGACGACAGGATAGCCGCTCCTGCCAAGGAAGACGGCAACGGCCTCATTGGCGGCTATCATGAACTCTTCTATCAGCCTGTGCATGTCGTGGCGCTCGGCATTGCAGAATCCTGTGACATGCCCTGCCTCGTCAAATTCTGCCTCTGGCTCTGGGAGGTCAAAGCTCAGTGCCCCGCGCTTCTCCCTCTTCTTTGCCAGGAGATGGTAGAGCTCAAGGGCGTCCTGCAGCATGCCAAGGACGGCCTCGGCATTTGCATTGCTTTGAGAGAAGGCGTCCAGCTCCTCAGCATCCTGGTCCAGGACAAGCTTTTTTGCCTGGTCGTAGGTGAGGCGGGCATGGGAGCGGATGACGGCAAGGTCGAAGGCGCTTTTCCTGATGGTGCCTGTTGTGGAGAAGTCCATGGCGACATGGACTGCCAGCCTTTCCTCCCCAGGCACAAGGGAGCAGAGATGGTCGCAGAGCTCATGGGGGAGCATGGGCTCGACCGAGGTCGGAAAGTACCAGGAGTTGCCGCGCAGGAGCGCCTCCCTGTCCAGCGGGGAGCCGGCCCGGACGTAGTGGCTGACGTCGGCTATGGCGACGTGCAGGCGAAAAGCCCCTTTTGCCGTCTTTTCCACAAAGACGGCGTCGTCAAAGTCTTTGGCGTCCGCGCCGTCCATGGTGACAAAGGGGCAGGCGGTCAGGTCTGTGCGGTTTTCCTTGTCCTGTTCTGAGAGCTCCAGGGGGAAGCGCTGCGCCTCGCGCAGCACCTGGTCGGGAAATTTCTGCGGGACCTGGCGGTTGATTTTGACAAGCTCTTCCTGCCCTGAAATGCTGGACAGGGCGTTGAGGCATTTGACGACCTCCACATAGACCAGGCCGTCGCGGCGCGAGACGGGCTTGGCCTCAACCACGTCCATGATGTCGGCGCCGATGTCGTTGCACTCGACGCGGAAGACTGTGCTTGTGTCGCCCAGATGGGTGTCAAAGCGCCCGCTGTCCTCGGCGACGCCGATTAAGCCAGGTCCCTTGGGAGCCTTTTCCAGCTGCATGGTGATGCGCTTTTTGGTCTCCTGGACAACGCCGACCACATCGCAGCGGGGGATGTAGCCGGGGTACACGCGCTCAAGCGGCTGGACCTGGATTTTGTCCCCAGGCAGCAGCAGGAAGGGGCTGCGGCGTATGCTCATGGCAGGGCAGGGAGCCTTGTCTCCCTCAAATTTGACCTTGGCCTCGCCCATGGCAGGGGCATAGACGCCTTCCAGCACCATCGGCCTGGCAGAGCGGTACAAGCCCCTGTCCAGGATGACGTCTCCGTCTGCCGCAAGCTTCTGCAGCATCTCGTCCAGTTCGGAGCGGTCTTCAAAGTCCTTGTCAAAGTAGGCGTAGAGGTCTTCGATGAAGGCCCCCTCCATTTCCTCAAGATAGTCGGTAATGCCCCTGGCGCTGAGGCCCGGCACGCAGAAGTAGCGGTCGTGGTGGAAGCGCAGGCAGTTTGCCTTCTCAAGCTTGTTCAGGACGCGGGCGAGCTTCTTCTTTTTGGCAGAATCTGCGTGCGCCAGCTTTTTGCTCAAGTATTCAAAAGTCGCCCCGCCTTCTTTCTGCTCAATAAGTGAGAGCACGGTCTTTGCTTCAATGTCCGGGGTCAGGGACCACTTCCTCTTGTCAAACTGGATGCTGCCCTCTTTTTTCAGGTCGGAGAGCATCTTCTTTATCTGGACATAGTCCGGCGTGCCGTATTCTTCCAGAGCAGCATAGAGATCGTCTGTTGAAAGAGGCTGCCTTTCAAGAACACGCAGGATGGTGCTCTTCTCAATAGTGTTCAGCTGGTAGTGCTTGTTTGAAAGGGCGATTTTGTTCTTCTGCCTGAGGGAGGCCAGGGTGCTTGAGACCACATCCTTTTCCCCAGGCTCTTCGCAGTCAAGCAGCCTGAAGATTTCTTTTTTCTCCAGGCGTCCGTGCCGGCTTAAAAGGTCAAGCAGGCTCTGGGCCGGATCAAGCAGATTTGGCCTGCTGCCTGCAGGTTCTGCAGGCGCAGCATCGTCGGAATTGTTGGAAAAGAAGTCGCTCAACTGGCTGGTGTCCTTGACGTCCTACAAAGCGGAAGTCTTTTGCTTGGAAAAAAGGGACATGAAAAGAGGGATGTCCGTCATGTGAAGGACATCCCTCTGTATCAAAAAAAGCCCTCTGCTTCCAATAGAAGGCAGTGCCGCCTATCGGAAGACATGCTGCCTGCTGTTAGTCGCGGTTGGCGCCAAAGAGGCGCAGCAGCATGAGGAAGAGGTTGATGAAGTCAAGGTAGAGCTCCAGGGCACCAAGGATGGCGCCTCTGCGGACGGCCGTGCCGTCTTCCAGGGGGGCGGCGCTGCCGAACTCACGCAGCTTCTGGGTGTCGTAGGCTGTGAGGCCTGTGAAGATGATGACGCCGCAGACGCTGATCACAAAGTCCATGAAGGTGCTGCCGATGAAGAGGTTGACGATGGAGGCGATGATGATGCCGATAAGCCCCATGAAGAGGAAGGAGCCCATGCCGCTCAGATCCTTCTTGGTGACCGTGCCGTAGACGGACATGGCAAGGAACATGCCTGCGCAGGTGAAGAAGGCATTGGCGATGGAGCCGATGGGGTAGACGATGAAGATGGAGGACAGCGTCAGGCCCGTGAGGACGGAGTACAGCACAAACATGGCAGTGGCCATGAAGGCGGACATTTTGTGGACGGCTGCGGACAGGGCGATGACGATGCCGAACTGGGCGACGATCAGGACGATGGGCACAGCCACGTTGCCGAAGATGGCCATCTGCATGCTGGGGGAGCCGGCTACGCCTGCCGCCACAAAGGCGGTCACAAGCAGGCCGACTGTCATCCATGTGTAGACATGGCGCATGAATTCGGCAGCGACGCTGGTGGTCCTGCCGTAGGTTCTTGTTTGTGTACCAAAGTTAAAGGACATTTGTTTTCTCCCGTAAGTGCCTGGTGTGCCAGTGCCTGGGTTCTTTATGGGTTGCGAGCATATTGGCTGGTGTATAGGGGCGCATCCGCTCTGCTGCAGCAGCGGCGCATTGGTGCTGCTGCACTCTGATCTCAACAGCATGACGGCGGGCTGCGGTGCTTTATGGCGCCGCATGGCGGATGCAGCGTCAGGAAAATATATAGGAAGCCTTTTCGTTTAGGCAAGGGGCATTCCCTGTCAAGGCTGTGGAATTGCAGCAGAAAATTTTTTGCAGACCTTGACGGCAGGATGTCCTTTTTGCCCCTGCGCCTGATTTGTCTCTCCTCTTGAAAGTTGCTATTCTGCCGCCAGTACTTGTTCCGGCTGCCGCACGGCCGGACAACACTGCCTGGAAACGCCTGGGGCTGCAGTTTTTGCCAAAACAACAGTGCCGGATGCATGCAAAAGCAGTGCGCAGCAAGTTTTTAGGAGGGGCTGCCCTTGGTGCAGCCTGATTAAGGTATGACAAAAAGATTTTTCCTGACAGCTCTTGTCGCAATATTCTGCCTTGGCTCTGTCTTCTCCTTAAGCGAGGCAAAGGCCGAGGACACCATCGTGCAGATGGACACCAGCATGGGCAAGATCGTCCTGCGCCTTGACGAGCGCAAGGCTCCCATGACCGTGGCAAACTTCCTGGAGTATGCCAAGGCGGGATTTTACGACGGCACCATTTTCCACCGCGTCATCAAAGGCTTCATGATCCAGGGCGGCGGCTTTACCGCTGACCTGACGCAGAAGTCGACCCATGCCCCCATCAAGAACGAGGCCTCGCAGACCACGCGCAACAACCAGTACACCATTGCCATGGCCCGCACCTCAGACCCCAACTCCGCCACCAGCCAGTTCTTCATCAACACCAAGAACAACCGCTTCCTCGATCCTGACCGCAGCCAGGACGGCGTAGGCTACTGCGTCTTTGGCCGCGTGATCCAGGGCAAGGAAGTCGTGGACAAGATTGAGGCTGTGGAGACGAGCAACAAGCATCCCTTCTACAAGGATGTGCCGGTGACGCCCGTGGTCATCAAGTCAGTGACTGTCTTGAGCGCCAGCCAGTCAAAGTAAGCGGCAAAAAAAACGTCCAGGCAGAAGCGCTGGACGTTTCTGAAAATTTTTGTTGAGACGCCTGATGGAGCCTGTGCCCTGTCAGGCGTTTTTTGCGGCTATTTCGCCGGCTGCCAGGATGCGCAGCTCATCGTCCAGCACGACGCCCGTCTGCCCCGGGGCTGACAGGAAGACCGGTTCCAGGCACTGGATGCAAAGCCTGCCGTCTTCAAGGCGCACCTTTGCCTGGACGGGCTTTTGGCGGTAGCGCAGACGGACCAGGACCGATTCCGGCAGCTCGTCCGGTTCTACCATGAAATTGGGGTTGATGAGCGCGGCAGAGCTTCTGACTGCATGCTCTCTTGTTCCGACCAGCAGGGCGTTGTCAGCAAGCCTCTTGCCTATGACGTAGAGCGGCGCATGCCAGCTTATGCGCAGCCCCTGCCGCTGCCCCTCAGTGTACTGCCAGAGCCCCTGATGCCTTCCCAGCACCTTTCCTGAGTCCACTTCAATGATGTCTCCGGCACCGGGGATTTCCTTTCCTTCTTTGCGCCAGCTCTCTTCAAGGAAGGAGCGGTAGTCCAGCGTCTTTGTCTGGGGCACAAAGCAGATTTCCTGGCTTTCCTTTGGGGCCGGGACCTGGAGCCCGTGGGAGGCCACAATCTCCCGAACACGGCTTTTTTCCAGATTCGCCAGGGGGAAGGCCGCGTGGGCAAAGGTGCTGCGCGGAACGAGGCTTATGAAGTACGACTGGTCCTTGCTCTTGTCTCTTGCTGCGCAGAGCATGGGTGCATCGCCCTTATAGGGGTGGTCATGGGAGAGGCTGGCGTAGTGTCCGGTAACGATGGCCTTGGCGCCGAGGCTCTTGGCATAGTCCCAGAAGGCTCCGAACTTGATGCGCCGGTTGCAGAGCGAGCAGGGATTGGGTGTGAGCCCATTGGCATAGGCCGCGGTAAAGGGGAGGACGACGTCCTGCTTAAAGCGCTCCTCCAGTTCCATGACGTGGAAGGAGCAGCCAAGCTTTTCGCAAAGCTTCCGCAGCCTCTGTTCAGTCTGCCTGGCCTCAGCCTCGGCCTTTTCATCCGCAGGCGCAAAGAGCCTTGCGTGCAGGGCAAGGACAGGGCGCCCTGTCTCAAGGCAGAGCAAAAGGGCGCAGAGGGAATCGACGCCGCCGGAAACAGCAGCTGCCAGAGGACCCTCTGGCAGCTGTGCGGCAAAATGGGCATTGTCAGCCATAGTACTCTCTCTAAAGGGAGCTTTAGAGAATTTGTTCCAGGAACTGCTTTAATCTTGGATGCTTGGGGGATGAGAACAGCCTGTCGGGTGCTCCCTGCTCCAGAATCTGCCCGTGGTCCATGAAGATGACGCGGTCTGCCACCATTTTGGCAAAGCCCATTTCATGGGTGACGCAGCACATGGTCATGCCTTCCTCGGCAAGGTTCACCATAACGTCGAGCACTTCGCCGACCATTTCCGGATCAAGGGCCGAGGTCGGCTCGTCAAAGAGCATGATGCTGGGCTGCATGGCAAGGGCGCGCGCTATGGCGACGCGCTGCTGCTGGCCGCCTGAGAGCATGCTGGGGTAGACGCCGGCCTTGTCGGAGATGCCGACCTTTTTGAGCAGCTGCAGCGCCCTGGCCTCGGCGTCGGACTTGCTCATTTTGAGCAGGGTTCTGGGAGCCATGGTGAGGTTGTCGATGACGGTCTTGTGCGGGAACAGGTTGAACTGCTGGAAGACCATGCCTACGTTGCGGCGCATCAGGTTGAGGTCGTGCTCGCTGCAGTGGGCGATGTCCTTGCCGGAGATCTTGATGCTGCCCTTGTCGATCTTTTCCAGCCTGTTGATGGAGCGCAGGAGCGTGGACTTGCCGGAGCCGGAGGGACCGATGATGACGACGCGCTCCTTGGGGCGGATGTTCAGGTTGACGTCCTGCAGGGCGACCAGGGAGTCAAAGAACTTCCAGGCGTGGCTGATTTCAATAATGGCGCCGTTTTCTGCAGTGCCGGCACTGGCGCTGGCATTGACGTCGACGCTGACGGTCTCTGCCGGATTACTTTTTTCTGTCATAGTAGTTCAACCTGGCTTCCATCATGGCAACACACTTGGAAAGAAGCAGCGTGATGATGAGATAGACGAGAGCAACGATGGTGTAGGTCTCAAAGTACAGATAGGTCTTGGAAGCGAAGCTTCTGCCTCTCTGCATGAGATCGGGCATGGCCATGACTGAGACCAGCGAGGTGTCCTTCAGCATGGCAATGCATTCATTGCCCACAGGAGGCAGGATGGTGCGCCATGCCTGAGGCAGAATCACATAGAACATGGTCTGGAAGCGGTTGAAGCCCAGGGATCTGGCAGCCTCTGTCTGGCCTTTGGGAACAGCCGTAATGCCCGCCCTGAAGACTTCGCCCATGTAGGCGCCGTAGCAGAAGCTGATGGCGACCACTGCGCTGCAGAGGCTTGAGACCTGCAGGAACTTGGAGAGGGCGTAGTAGATGTAGAAGATCTGCACCAGCAGCGGTATGCCGCGGATGATTTCCACATAGGTTGAGGACGCCAGGTTGATGACGGGATTGCGGGAGATGCGTCCAAGGCCTGTGAGGAGCCCCAGGGGGACGGCGCAGCAGATGGCCAGCAGCGTCACCTCAAAGGTGACGAAGATGCCGTCAGGCAGGAAGGTGATGACATCAAGGTACGGCTCAGGCCACATGGTGCACAGGACGATGAGCGTGCAGATGGCTCCGACCAGGGAAATGGACCAGGCGCTGACGAGCTTGCGGCTCCCGGGCTTGGGAACCAGCGGGCCCTCTGTCAGCACCATAATGGTGCCCTTGCTCTCAGACTCTTCTTCTTTTAGTGATTCAGGTGCCATAGTGTTCCTTTTGCGACTGTCATTGGCACACCCTGCCGCCCAGCAGGCGGCAGAGGACGACGTCCTGGCAGTCCCCCTGCCTAAAAAAACAAAAGCTGCTTCACAGGTCCGCAAAAAAACCGGCAGGACAGGCCTTCCTGTGGTCGATAAGAAAAGAATTGCAAGTGAAGCAGATGCCGAAGCCTTATGCAGGCAGGTTCTGCCTGCTTTTTTGCCCGCCAAAAGAGGCGGGAAAAGAGGCTTCCTGCGCAGCCTGCAGCAGGATGCAGCATGACGCTGATGACTGCTGACAAGTTCTTCCATGGTAGACAGGGAAGGACAGCTGGTCAAGAAAAGATCTGGCATAGCCTTGAGCGAAGGATGGCGCATCGCCGGGGCTGCGCAAGGCTTTGAGGGAAGGACCTTTCTTTTGGCTGTCCGGACAATGTCGGGCAGTGCGTCGGGAGCTGCATCGGAAGCGCTGCAGGAAGAGCTTTCATGCCGCCTTTTTAGGTATGGTTTGCGGACGTGGAGCCCAAGGCTGCACTCTTGAATTGCCTTGTTGACTCGGCTATTCTGCCGCCATCCTTATAAGGTCCTTAAAGTAAGGGCTTTAAGGACCTATCAAGCGTATCCGGACTTCAGGGAGGCGCCCGCAGCGGCGGACTACATGAAAGTACTCATTATGTGTGGCGGCAAGGGAACAAGACTGCGCGAGGAAACGGCGGTCAAGCCCAAGCCTATGGTGGAAATAGGCGGTAAGCCCATTTTGTGGCACATCATGCATATCTACAGCCGTTTTGGCTACAATGACTTCATCCTGCCTCTGGGCTACAAGGGCGACGTCATCAAACAGTATTTTGCCGATTATCACCGCAGGCACAGCGACTTTACCGTTGACTTGAAGACGGGCGCCATCACGACGGACAAGAGCGACATTGAAGACTGGCGCGTCACCATGTGCGACACCGGCGAGGAGACTTTGAAGGGCGCCAGAATCAAGCGCGTAGCCCGCTATATCGACACGGACCGCTTTATGGTGACCTACGGCGACGGCGTCTCCGACATCGACCTGGACGCTTTGGTGCGCTTCCACAAGGAGTCAGGCTGCATCGGCACCTTCACCGGCGTGCGCATGCCAAGCCGCTTTGGCGCCGTGCGCACGGACGAGGCAGGCAAGATTTTGTCCTGGGAAGAGAAGCCCGTCCTAAACGAGTACATCAACTGCGGCTTCTTCGTCTTCAAGCGCGAATTTCTGGACTACCTCAGCGAGGACGAGTCCTGCGACCTGGAAAAAGAGCCCCTGCAGCGCCTGGCTGCCGAAGGACAGCTTTCCATGTATCCCCATCCCGGCAAGTGGCAGTGCATGGACACCCTGCGCGACAACATGCTCCTCAACGACCTCTGGAATTCCGGCAAGGCCTTCTGGACGGGGGAGAAATAGCACATGTTCCACAACGTCTATAAGGGCAAGAAAGTTTTTGTCACCGGCCACACCGGCTTCAAGGGCAGCTGGCTCTGCGCCTGGCTTTTGAGCATGGGCGCCGAGGTGACAGGCTACTCCTTCTCCATCCCCACCAATCCCTCGCACTTTGAGGCCATGGGGCTGGCAGACCACATCCACGACATCAGGGGCGACGTCAGGGACCGCGACAAGCTTGTCGCCTCCATGCAGGAGGCCAAGCCCGACATCGTCTTCCACCTGGCAGCCCAGGCCCTGGTCAGGCTTTCCTACGACAAGCCTGTCGAGACCTTTGAGTCCAACGTCATGGGCACCATGAACGTCTGCGAGGCCGTGCGCCTGACTCCGTCCGTGAAGTCCCTGGTCCTCATCACCTCTGACAAGTGCTACCGCAACGACGAGCATGTCTGGGGCTACAGGGAAAACGACCACCTGGGCGGCTTTGACCCCTACTCAGCCTCCAAGGGCTGTGCTGAAATCGTGGCCCATTCCTATTTCCGCAGCTTCTTTGCCAAGAACGGTCCTGCAGCCGCCACGGTGCGCGCAGGCAACGTCATAGGCGGCGGCGACTGGGCTCTGGACCGCATTGTCCCCGACTGCGCCCGCGCCTGGTCGGAAGACCGGCCGGTGGTCATCAGAAGCCCCCATGCCACCCGTCCCTGGCAGCTGGTGCTTGAGCCTCTGTCCGGCTACCTGTGGCTGGCAGCCCTGCTCTATGAGGGCGACACCAGCCGTCCCTTCAATCTTGCCGGCGAGGCCTACAACTTCGGTCCTGCTGCCGACGTGAACAATCCTGTGAGCGACCTTGTGCAGGCCCTGGCCCAGCACTGGCCGGGATTTTGCAGCGAGATGGATCTCACGAAGGGGCTTGAGCGCAAGGAATGCACGCTCCTCAAGCTCTGCTGCGACAAGGCGCTTGCCTACCTGAACTGGAAGGCGACGCTGACCTTTGACGAAACCATCCGCTACACGGCCGAATGGTATCAGCGCTACTACAAGGGCGGCGGCAGGGAGGAGTCCATGCTCGACTTCACCCTGGGCCAGATTGCCGCCTACACCAACGCAGCCCAGATGCGCAGTCAGGTCTGGAGCCTGGACGAAGACAGGTAAGATCATGGAGACGGAAACCGTATCGACCCGCATTGCGGGTGTTGCGTACCTGCCCTTGCGTGTCATTGACACGCCGGGCGGCGCCGTCATGCACATGCTGCGCCCAGACATGCCGCTTGTCCCGGGTCTTGCCCAAAAAGACGGCGCACCTGTGCTTGGCGTAGGGGAAATCTATTTCTCCGAGGTCCTGCCAGGGCACGTCAAGGCCTGGAAGAGGCATACGGAGCAGACGCAGTTCTTTGCCGTGCCCTGCGGCCTTCTGGGCATTGCCCTCTACGACGCAAGAAAGGACTCCCCGACCTTTGGGGAGCAGCAGACCTTCCGCCTGGGAAGGGCCGGGCTCTATGCGTTGCTGCGCATTCCCTGCGGCGTCTGGTACGGCTTTACTGCCTTAGGAGATGCGCCTGCCATTATCTGCAATGCGGCGGACAAGCCGCATGACCCAAAGGAAGGCGTCAAGGCCGCCCTGGACAGCCCCGAGGGGCTGTCCATACCCTTTGACTGGAGCAAGCCCTTTCCTGAGGCTGCTGCAGGGTAGCTGCAGCCTTTATGCTGCATAGGAGGTTTGAGGAATGTCTGCAGGGGAAATCATCAAGAAAATGCTGGCAGGGCGTCCTGAAGGGGCGCCCAAGCGCAGCGCCCGCACTTTGCTGGCAGCCTGGTGGCGCTGTGCCAGACCGCCGTTTTTCATCACCGCAGCCATACCTGTCCTGGTTGGCCTGGCCTTTGTCATGCGGCAGCAGGCCGTGCTGGACGGTTCTCTGGTGTGCCGCCTGATTTTCCTGCTGCTTGGCTGCGGGCTGGGGCTGACTATAGCCAATGTGGCCAACGAGCTTTTTGACTATGTCCTTGGCGTTGACAGCCAGGAGGACAGCATCGGCGGAACCGGCGTCATCCAGAGCGGCAGCATCTCCTGCCGCGAACTGTTCGTCGCCATCCTGCTGCTGATTGCCGCAACCCTGGCCATAGGCATAGGGCTTGTGTACACGCTGCCCGCACCCCTGCGTCCGGTGATTCTGGCGCTGACAATCTTTGCCGTGGCCTCAGCCGTCTTCTATGTGGCGCCTCCCATACGCTATGGGCACAGGGGCCTTGGCGAGATCATGGTCGGCATCAACATGGGCTTCATCATCGTCTCTGCCTCAGCCACCATCCTGGCGCAGAGCTTTGACATCCGCTCCCTTGGCGTCGCCTTTCCCGTCGTTTTGATGGTGGCAGGCATTTTGTACTACCAGAGCCTGCCGGAAATTGAGACGGACGCCAGGGCCGGCAAGAAGACGCTGGCCAACATCCTTGGCAAGGATCATGCCCTGTTTTTGTTCCGCCTGTGGTGGCCTGTTGTCTGGCTTTGCTGCGCCAACCTCTTCCTCTGCGGCCTGGCAGGCTGGCCGGTGTTTTCCTGCCTTGTCTGCGTGCCCTTGTGGTGGAAGGCGCAGGCTCTTGTTGCCTCCTGCGGGGACGGCGACTGGCTGCCTTTGGACAAGTACGGCTACCTTGTGCGCCTCTGCTACCTCATTACCGGCGGCGCCCTGGTCTGGGGTGTTGCCTGGCTGTAGGAAGCCTTTGAAATTCTGAAAGAAAAAAAGCCCCCTGGTTCCTTTTTAAAGCGGATCAGGGGGCTCTCGTTTTGTCTTTGAAAAAACTCAGAACGGCTGGGGATAGATGAAGGTGAAGAACCCGCGCCAGAGGCAGATGCAGCCGGCAAGGAAGATGATGGCCAAAAGGATGCGCCTGAAGGCCTCCTGATGGATGCGCCTTGCTATGGGGAGCCCCGCCAGCATGCCTAAGATCGTTGCCGGCGTGCCGGCTGCGATGTGGATGAGGACGTCATAGGAATAGAGGCCGGCGGCAGCGTGGCAGATGATGGTGAAAAGGCTTGCCAGAAGGGTGAAGACGTTCATGGAGGCAAGCGTGTCCAGATGCCCCCAGCCGGCATGCAGGGAATAGATGGCTACAGGCGGGTTGCCAAAGCCGATGGAGGTGTTGAGAAGGCCTGAGAAGAAGCCGGCACAGGCGCCTCCATAAGCGCTTTCTGCCGCCTGCTCAACGGGAGCCGACTTCCCCTTCCACAAGACGAACAGGACCATGACGATGCCTGCTGCAAGCTGCAGCAGCGGCGAGGGGATGATGAGCAGGATGAAAAGCCCGATCAGGGATCCTGGGACGGCGCCAAGGCAGAGCGACTTGAGGGATGCCCATCTTGTCCAGCGCCAGTAGGCAAAGCTCATGGCAGCCGAGATGATGGCCACGCAGAAGCAGGTGGCAGGCACCAGGGTCTGGCTGTTCATGCAGCCGGCATAGATGGGCAGGGCCACCATGGCAGCGCCCATGCCGCCCACGCTGTTGACAAAGCCGCCTAAAAACCAGGCCAGGGCAAAAAGCCAGAGGGAAGGATCGGTAAACATGGGCTGCCTCGAAGAGTGTCCGTGTGGAAGAGGACCGGGTTCAAAAAAGGCAGGCCGCGCACTGCCGCAGCCTGCCTGGAGGAGAAACCTGCAGGCATAAAAGCCAGCAGGGTGAGGAGGTTATGAATTTCTAGTAGCCGCCGACGATGCAGAGGGGCACTGCCGGGACATAGGTGATGAGCAGGAGCACCAGAATCATCAGGCCGATCATAGGCAGGGCCGCCCTGGCGATGGAGGTAATCTTGGTATTGGAGATGCCGCTGGCGACAAAGAGGTTAACACCAACAGGGGGTGTCAGGAAGCCTATTGCCAGGTTGACGACCATGATGACGCCAAAGTGCAGGGGCGAGACGCCGACGCCTGTCACGATGGGGAGCAGGATGGGGGTCAGGATGACGATGGCTGCCAGGGCTTCCATGAAGACGCCCACGATGAGCAGCAGGATGTTGATGATGAGCAGGATGAAGATCTTGCTGTGGGTGAAGCTCAAGATGGCGCGGGCTATGGTGCCGGGCACATCCTCAATGGTCATGATGTTGCCGAAAATGGTTGCCATGGCCATCAGCACGATGATGGTGGCTGAGGTTTCCGCCGACTCCACGCAGCATTCGCAGAGCTTGCGGAAGTTGATTTCACGATAGATGAAGACGCCGACGATGATGCCGTAGAAGGCTGCCACGGCAGCAGCCTCGGTCGGAGTCATAAAGCCGCCGTAGATGCCGCCGAGCACGATGACCGGCACCATGAGCGCCCACTTGGCGTCCCAGAAAGCCTTCGTGACTGTGGCGCTGCTGCGCACCTTTTCCTCGCCCTTCCAGTTGTTCTTCCTGGAAATCCAGTAGGAGTAGCCCATGAGGACGATGCCGCAGAGAATGCCCGGGATGATGCCGCTGACAAAGAGGTCGCCGATGGAGACCTGGGCTGAGATGCCGTAGACGACGAAGGGGTTGCTGGGCGGAATCATGACGCCCAAGGCGCCTGCCGAGGCGACGATGGCGCAGGCAAAGGCCTTGTTGTAGCCCCTTTCCAGCATGGCCGGAATGGTCAGGGAGCCGATGGCCGCCACTGTGGCGGGACCGGATCCGGAGATGGCGCCAAAGAACATGCAGGTGACGACGGTTGTTAAGGCCATGCCGCCGTAGAGGCCGCCTATCATTTCATCTGCCAGGGAGAGCAGCCTGGTTGAAAGGCCGCCTGCGCCCATGAAGACGCCGGCTGCGATGAAGAAGGGGATGGCCATGATGGGGAAGTTGTCCAGGGCCGTGAAGGCGACCTGGGACAGGTACTGCATGGGCAGCGTGTCTGCGCAGATGATGGTGGCAAGCGTGGAGAGGCCAAGGCCTATGGCAATGGGCACGCCAAGGACGCAGAAGAGAATGAAGTAGCCGAAGAGGGCAGGCAGCGGGGCGATGTAGTCGTAGAGGACGGGCAGGTCAGGGAAGTACAGGGCTGCCATGACCGGGTACATGGGAATCCCCAGCAGAAGGAAGACGCAGACGCCTATGAGCGTGTCCCTTGCGCCGCAGATTTTGCTCTGCTTGTAGAGGTCCTGCAGAAGGCGCAGGCTCATGAGGCCGAAGCCTATGGGAAGGACCAGATAAGGGATGAGGAAGGGAATGCGCGTCGCCGTCGTGTACTGGGGGAACTGGATGAGGCGCTCAATCTGGGACCAGCCGGTGACGGCTATGACAAGGGTGAGGAGCAGGAAGCAGCCATGGACGACGATCCAGCTTATGTCCTGCCAGCGCTTGGGGAGCTTGTCATAGATGATGTCTATGCGGATGGATGAGCGCTTTTTGATGGCAACGCAGAGGGCTAGGTAGGTGATCCAGATGAAGATGTAGCGTGAGACCTCTTCCGTCCAGACCATGGCACCTGCTGTTTCCAGGACAGAACTGACTATGTAGCGGTAGACGGTCTGCAGGGTGATGAAGCAGATGATGGCGATAAGCCCGACGACAAGGAAGATTTTTTCAAAGTTGTCGTCCAGCCAGCCCAGGATGGACTGCTTTTCTACAGGGATGTGTTCTTTTGTCTGAATGGAAGTGCTCATGGTAGCCCCGTGCGCTGGTTAAAGGTTTGTTGGAATGAGTGCTGAACGGGAGGAAGCAGCACCCTGTGTTCCTTCCTCCCGTTGTTCTTAAGGTCTGTGGAAAAAGTTACTTCTGGGTGTCGGCGATCATCTTGGTGAGCTCGGCAGGAATCTGCTTGCCGAATTCATCACGCACAGGCTGGGTCAGCTTGTACATCTCAGCAAATTCGGCATCGCTGAAGACGTGCTCGGCAGCACCGTGGGCCTTGAAGTTCTTCAGGGCGTCTGCTTCCAGCTTGGGAGAGATGCTGCGCTGCCAGGCAAGGGCTTCGGCGGCGGCTTCGCGGAGGATCTTCTGCTGCTCGGGCTTCAGGCTGTCGAACTTGGCCTTGTTCATCAGCAGGAAGTGCATGGAGTAGTTGTGCTGGCTGTTGGTGACGTTCTTGAGCACTTCGGAGTGCTTGGCTGCGTCGAGCAGGCCGTAGGTGTTGCCTTCGCCGTCAACGGTGCCCTGCTGCAGGGCGGTGTAGGTTTCACCCCAGGCGATGGGGGCGGGGTTCATGCCGAAAGCCTTGGCAACGGCAACTTCCACAGGGGAGTCTGTGGTGCGGACCTTGAGGCCCTTGAAGTCGGCAACCTTGTTGATGGGCTTGTTGGCGGTGCAGAAGCTGCGGTAGCCGTATTCGCTGGTCATGAGCAGCTCAAGGCCGATGGAGTTGCAGAGCTTGTGGTAGTATTTGCCGAGCTCGCCGCTGTCCAGGGCCTTGTAGAGGTTCTGCTGGTACTTGGGGCTGGTCACGTAGGGAAGGTCCAGAGCCATGAAATGAGGATGGAAGCTGGCCAGGTTGGGGGTGGAGCTGGAGGAGAGGTCCAGGGTGCCTGCCTGGGCGGCTTCGGTTGTCACACGGTCGGAACCGATCTGGCAGTTGCCGAAGATGGCGATCTTCATGGTGCCTTTGCTTTTTTCGGCCACCAGCTCGGCAAACTTTTCATAGCCCAGGGTCACGTTGTTGCCCGGAGCCATGGGATGGCCCAGACGCAGGGTCATGGGACGGGCTGCCTGGGACAGGCTTGCACTGCACAGGAAGCCGAATGCCGCGATGATGGCAGCGCAGAGGAACAGTTTCTTCATGACAATACCTCGGAAAAAGGGGATGGACTGGTTTGGCAGCCCGAGAGTTTGGGGGGAAACGGGCTTTTTGCCCCGCGGGGGGAAAAAGCCGTCGTAGTTGCACTTTTGAGAAAGCCGTTCAGGCGCTGGTGCAGGGGAGCTGCATGTTGCCGGTCTGCAACATGCAGGCATTGGAACCAATGGCAGGGGGAGCCTTCCTCCCCGGCCAAGTCCTGACCCTGCATGCACTTGGGAGAAGCCTTCAGCATCCCTTCCGGAATGCAGCCCAAAACAGCCGCACTCCTTCCGTGCTGCCCGTCCGGCAGGGGAACCCTTAACTTCATACAGGATGAGCCGGACAAGTACCAAAAGGCACAAGAAGATGTTCCAGACTGTCTTGAGGCAAGCCTCTCTGTCAGAAAGACTTGCAAAAAATAGACCATTTTGTGTGCCGTCCATCGTCTGCGGGTGAGGGAGAGCCTTGGAAGCAGAGCCCAGGGAGGGCGGCAGCACAGCGTCTTTTTTTTTAAAATACAGGGAATGCCGCATGGTTGCAGAACGTGTTGCCTTGAGCCGGCCTTTGCCTGCTGCCCCTGCACACTTTTTTTCGTCCCCTCCGCCAAAGAGGCTGATTTCTGGGGCAGAGGCGGGCTGACAGCGGCGGAAAAGCGTATTTTTTCACAAGTGCGCCAGGCTTTTTGGGGAAGCAGCCGGCAAAGCGCATTTTTGTCGCCAAAAGGAGGCTGCCAGGGAGTCTCACAGTGCGGAATGTTGTAAATTTGAGACAGAAGCGGGAAGGAGTAATGCAAATTTGCAACATTTATTCTTGCTAATAGAAATCATTCACAAATAGCCGCAGAAAAGTGCCCATTTCAGCCAGTTTGCAAATTTCGGAACGATTTCTGCATACAGAGAAAGCGACCTGCCTTACGGCTGTCCTGGCAAGGTACCTTTCCCTGCCGGGAGTGAAGCCTGCTTCATCCAAGTCGGGGCGGCTTTAGCCAGCAGCATCCTGCTGCATGTAACACAAGGATATTCCTATGAAAATTTTCGATTTTCGTTTTCGTCCCAACACGAAGGAGATCCTGGACGGCATTGCCAACTCAGCCATGTTCAAGGCTTCCTGCGAAGCCAGCGGCTTTGACAAGCGTGTTGCCCAGACTCTGCCTGACATTGTGGCCGATCTGAAGAAAAGGGATGTGTGCGGCTGCGTCATCACCGGGCGCGACTGCCGCACCACCTACGGCTCTCCTGCCAACAACAGCAGCGTCCTGGAGTTCTGCCAGGCCTACCCTGACTTCTTCTACGGCTTCTGGGGCATCGACCCCCACCGCGGCATGGACAGCGTGCGCGAGGTCGAGAAGGTGGTCAAAGAGTACGGCATGCGCGGCATAGCCACCGACCCCTACCTTGCCCACATCAAGCCCTCCGAGGCGCGCTACTATCCCATCTACGCCAAATGCTGCGAGCTGAACGTGCCTGTGTTCGTGACCACAGCCCCGCCGCCGGCAGTGCAGGGCGCCCTGATTGAGTACACCGATCCCCGCGACATCGACAAAGTCGCCCGCGACTTCCCCGAGCTGGTCATCATCATGAGCCATGGCGGCTACCCCTTTGTCGAGGAAGCCATCTTCACCTGCCAGCGCAACCCCAACGTCTACATGGACCTCTCCGAGTACGAGCTGGCTCCCATGGCAGGGCACTACCTGGAATCCCTGACCAAGGGCATTCTGGCTGACAAGATCATCTTTGCCAGCGCGCATCCCTTCATTGAGCAGGTCGATGCCATCAAGAACTACATGGAGATGGGATTAAGCGAGGAAACGCTGGCCAAGGTCCTCTACAAGAACGCTGCCCGCATCCTGGGCCTCTCCCTCTAACCGGCAAGGCGACGGCATCAGGCCGTCTTTAAGCCTTGCGCAAAGCAGAAAATCTAAAGCCCCGTCCACCCGTCCGGCTTGTGCCGGGCATGGTGAATGGGGCTTTTTTCACAATTTAGGACTGCCGTGTTGCAGATATGCACTGTTTTTTGCCGGCCCTGGCAGCGCACTGCGGGCTGGCTGCGGCACGGGAAGCGTGCTTAGAACAGCCTCTGAGGCTGATTAGAGGCTCTGCGGCTGCCGTCCCGCTCTGCCTGTCAGGGACAGCATGTTGCAGTCTTGCCACTAGCAGAAGGCAGCATTGCCGGAACGACGTTCAAACCTTGTTGCAGATTTGCAGCATAAGTCTGCGGGCGCAAAAGAGCTTGTTCAAAAAAGGCACATAATCCCCAAAAGATAGCAGGCTGCATCGGGAGAAAAGTTGTGTTGGCACGATACATGCTAGAGACAATATCAAGCGATGCCGCAAGGTTTTCACGCTTCCGTATGTTTTTTGCTTTCATTTGTGAAATCTTGACCAACAAGATTGCTTCATGCCCTTTCCACTCCCGATCAGCTTGGAGGATAAGCTATGACTGCTCCCATCACTGAATGCTGCCTGCGTTCTCCCCAGGAGAAGCGCATCCAGGACAAGATAGACGGCAAGGAAGACGCCTTCCGCAAGACCCATGAACGCGTGTTCCGCATGCTGGAGCGCTTCGACGGCAAGAAGCCCAGAATCGACATTGAGCGCGCCCTGTACTTCACCAAGTCCATGGAGCAGACAGAGGGCGAGCCGCTGGTCCTGCGCTGGGCCAAGGCGCTCATGAACATTGCCAAGAACATCACCGTGACCGTGGACGAAGACCAGCTGGTCCTGGGCAGGGCCGGCGGCGTCAAGGGCCGCTACGGCATCCTCTACCCCGAGCTGGACGGCGACTTCCTCGACATCGCCGTGAAGGACCTGCCGACCCGCAAGACGTCCCCTGCCTCCATCACCCCTGAGGACGCCGAGCGCGTGGTCAACGAGGTCGCCCCCTACTGGAAGGGCAAGACCTTCCATGAGGCCCTCAATGCCGCCCTGCCGCCTGAAGTGCACAAGCTGACCTATGACGATCCCAAGGGCCTCATCTCCCGCTACATCGTCAACGAAACCGCTTCCTTCCGCTCCTCCATCCAGTGGGTGCACGACTACGAAAAGATCCTGAAGCGCGGCTTCAACAGCATCAAGGCTGAGGCCCAGGAAAAGCTGGCTGCCCTGGATCCTCTGTCCTGCAAGGACATGTGCGAGAAGAAGCCCTTCCTGGACGCCGTGGTCATCGTCTGCGACGCCATCGTGCTGTGGGCGCACCGCTATGCTGACGCCGCCCGCCTTGAGGCTGAGAAGACGGCCGATCCCGTCCGCAAGGCAGAGCTTCTCCGCATGGCTGCCAATGCCGACCGCGTTCCCGGCGAGCCCGCCCGCGACTTCTGGGAAGCCTGCCAGAGCCAGTGGTTCACGCAGATGTTCTCCAGGCTGGAGCAGAAGACCGGCACGACCATTTCCAACGGCCGCATGGACCAGTACTTCTACCCCTACTTCAAGGCCGACATCGAGTCCGGCGCCATTACCGAAGAAAAGGCAATGGAAATCCTGGAGTGCATGTGGGTGGGCATGGCCGAGTTCATCGACATGTACATCTCTCCCACCGGCGGCGCCTTCAACGAAGGCTATGCCCACTGGGAAGCCGTGACCGTCGGCGGCCAGACTCCTGACGGACGTGACGCCACCAACGAGCTGACCCATCTCATTCTCCGTTCCAAGCGTGAATTCCCCCTGCACTATCCGGATCTCGCAGCCCGTGTGCACAGCTCAAGCCCAGAGGAATATCTGATGGACGTGGCCGAGACCATCAAGTTCGGCTCCGGCTTCCCCAAGCTCATCAACGACGAGGAAGTGGTTCCCCTCTACGTCTCCAAGGGCGCCACCTTTGAAGAGGCTTACGACTACGCAGTCTCCGGCTGCACCGAAGCCCGCATGCCCAACCGCGACACCTACACCTCCGGCGGCGCCTATGTGAACTTTGCCGCAGCCGTGGAAATGGTGCTGCGCAACGGCCGCATGAAGAAGTACGGCGACCAGGTGCTCGGCGTGGAAACCGGCGATCCCAGGGACTTCAAGACCTGGGAGGAGTTCTGGAACGCCTACGTCAAGCAGCACACCCTGTTCATGCGCACTGCCTTCATCCAGCAGTACATCATCAACAAGCTGCGCGCCCAGCACTTTGCCCAGCCCATGGGCTCCGCCATGCACGATCTGTGCATGAAGCACTGCATCGACCTGCATCAGGAGCAGATCCCCGAGGGCATCAACTTCGGCTACTTCGAGTACATGGGCCTTGGCACCGTTGTTGACTCCCTGTGCGCCGTGAAGAAGCTGGTGTTCGAGGACAAGAAGGTGACCATGGACGAGCTCATCAAGGCTCTGGACGCCAACTTTGAAGGCTACGAGCCCTTGAAGGCCCTCTTGAAGTCCTGCCCCTGCTACGGCAACAACGATCCGTATGCCGACGAAATTGGCCGCGCCATCGACCGCCTGAGCGTTGAGTACGGCAACAAGTACAGCATGAAGGACCTTGGCATGCACAACGACGTGCGCTACGTGCCCTTCACCTCCCATGTGCCCTTCGGCAAGGTTGTGAGCGCAACCCCCAACGGCCGCGTGGACTGGTTCCCGCTGTCCGACGGCTCCTCCGCCTCCCATGGCGCCGACGTCAACGGACCGACCGCAGTCCTTCTTTCCAACTACAACACCAAGAACTACGGCATGCACGACCGTGCCGCCCGCATGCTGAACATCAAGTTCACGCCCAAGTGCGTTGAGGGCGAGGCCGGCACCGAAAAGCTGGTGCAGTTCATCCGCACCTTTGTGGACCTGAAGCTGTGGCATGTGCAGTTCAACGTCATCAATGCCGACACACTGATCAAGGCCCAGAAGGATCCCGACAAGTACCGCAGCCTCATCGTGCGCATCGCAGGCTACAGCGCCTACTTCGTCGACCTTTCTCCCGACCTGCAGAACGACCTCATCGCCCGCACCCTGCATGAGAGCCTCTAAGGGGTAGGGAACAGCAAAAGCGCAAGGCAGCGCACCTTGAAGGTGCGCTGCCAGGACAAAAAAGGGCCTGTTCCCTCCTTGATAAAAGAAGAGAGCAGGCCCTTCTTCCTGCCTTTTGAACTTAAGGGAGATACGCCATGGGCAGAATGGAAGACAAAAAGACGGCCGGCATGGTTTTCAACATCCAGAAGTATTCCGTCCATGACGGGCCCGGAATCAGGACCATCGCCTTCCTCAAGGGATGCCACCTTCGCTGCAGATGGTGCAGCAATCCGGAATCGCAGGAAAAATTTCCGCAGCTGGCTGTCAACAACAACCGCTGCATAGGAACGGACAAGTGCAGCTACTGCCTGGATGCCTGTCCAAACGACGCACTTTACAGGGACGGCACCAAGATTGCCGTGCACAGGGAAAAGTGCACGGACTGCCGGGAGCTTCCCTGCGCCAAGGCCTGCCCTGCCCAGGGGCTGATTGTCTACGGGGCAATGAGGACTGTGGACGACGTTTTGAAGACCGTGCAGCAGGACTCACCCTTCTACGCCCGCTCAGGCGGCGGCATGACCTTGTCCGGCGGCGAGCCCTTTGTGCAGGCTGAATTTGCGCTGGCTCTTCTTAGGGAGGCCAGGGCGCGCTATGTGCGCACAGCTGTTGAGACCTGCGGCTTCTGCGACCAGGACGTCATCCTGGAAGCAGGGCGCTATCTGAACTACGTGCTCTTTGACATCAAGCACATGGACTCGGACATCCACAAGGAGTTCACCGGCCGTCCCAACAAGCTCATCCAGGACAACCTGAAGGCTTTGTGCAAAACCTATCCCGACATGCCCATTTTGGTGCGCACGCCTGTCATCCCCGGCTTCAACGACAACAAGGAGGCGGTGGAGAATATAGCCCATTTTGTTGAGGAGCTGGCAGGCTCATACAACACGCATGTGGAGTACGAAATGCTTGCCTACCACCGCCTTGGCACCCAGAAGTATGAGTTCCTTGACAAGCCCATGACCATGGGCGACGTGAAGCTGGACAAGGAACTCTTTGCCTCCCTCCAGGATGACGTCCAGAAGATTTTGGGAGAGCGCCTTCATCGGGCCGTCTGATTTCTTTCCTTATCCCTGCATCCTGCCATAGAAGCCCCTG
>CAZWGJ010000002.1:0-53780 GCA_964633375.1 uncultured Desulfovibrio sp. | reverse complement strand
ACGTGAAACAGAACTGTCTCCGTTTCACCTGCCCTTGAAGCCTGGGGTAGTTGAAGGACCTCTGCTGTTTAACGGCCTCTTTGGTGTGTTTTACGACAGTCTGCCCGGTGTCTGGGGGCGTCTGCTGCTGGACAGGAAGCTGCAAAAGTCTGGGATTGCCTATGGCGAACTCAGCCCTCTGAGCAGGCTTTCCCTGGTTGGTTCAAATTCCTTTGGAGCGCTGGAGTATGAGCCCGCAGAGGCAGGCTGTTCGGAAGACGGTCAGCTCTCCGTACATTTAGACGACTTGGCGTGCGATGCAGATGCCCTGCTGGAGGGGCAGCCATGCAGGATGCTGGATGAACTGGCCAAGCTGAGCGGTGCAGCCGGCGGCGCCCAGCCCAAGATTGCCGCATTGGTTTCTGACGACAAAAGAAAGATTGTTCACGGGAAACAGGCCGCACCAGACGGCTTCTCGCCGTGGCGTATCAAGCTTTCAAACAGGACGGACAGAAGAGAGAGCGGCTTGCAGGAATACGTCTGCTCGGTGCTTGCCAGGAAGGCCGGCATTGTCATGCCCGAGACCCATTTGTTCCCGTCAAAACTGGGCTGCGGCCATTTTGGGGTTAAGAGGTTTGACAGGACAGGGAAGGGTAAAGTTCATATCCATTCAGCCTGCGGGCTGCTCCATGCCGATAACGGGCTGCAAAGTCTGGACTATGCCGCTTTGCTGAAACTGACGCAGGTTCTTACGAAGAACTACCAGGACGTTGAGCAAATGGTTCGGCTGATGATTTTCAACGTCAAAGCAGGCAACAAGGACGACCACAGCAAAAATTTCAGCTTCATGCTGGATGAAAGCAACAAATGGAAACTGGCTCCGGCGTATGACCTGACAAAGTCGGGCGGCATCAATGGCGGGCAGACGGCAATGGTGAACGGCAAGGGCGTCAACATCACGGACGATGATTTGCTGGCAGAAGCCCTTAGAATCGGAGTGTCCGCCAGAAAGACACGTGAGATGATTGAAGAGGTCTCTTCATGTCTGGCTGAATATGATGCAGTTATGAAGGAGGCTGAACGTACCGTGTCCGCAGAGGTTCAGGGCTGATTTAGGTTATAAAGAGGGCAGCGTTGGACGCTCCTTCATTGCAGGATGGGCAATGTTTCACGTGAAACACTGTACCTGACAAACAGGGCATGAAAGGCAGTGAAGAGTCCGCAATGCTCCAGGCTTCAGCTTCCAGGGCAGAAGAGAAGATGTTCTCCTGCTGTGCATGGAGCCTGCTGCTGTGCTGGGAAAGCGGGCGGTATTATAGTCTGCTGCAGTTGGGACCAGCCGCATGATTCGCGTGAAACACTGCGTCTGACAGACAGCCAAAAGCCGGTGGAAGAAAAGAGTCATCCCTGCAGGGGATGTGAAAAATAATGTGGATTGCGGCAGCGGCAGTCCTCTGGGCGGGCATCCTCTGCTGTACACGGATTCTGCTGTCATTGGAGGCAATCGTATGTTTCACGTGAAACAATGTGAGAGGCAGACAGTGTAAACGAGTAAGAGAGGGTGAAATGCCGTCGTGGTCAGGTTCTGTGAAACCGAGGCTGTCTTTACATATGCCGTGGCATGGTCGCTTGAAGAATTGCTCTAAACGTCTTTTGAATCGTTTGTGGAAGAGCGCAGCATTTCGTTTAGGCTTTGCTGTTGGGGCTGTTGTCGGATGCTCATCGTTTGAGTGCATGCGGACCGGCAGGGGATCAAATTTTACGTCAGGGAAGGTCTTGTCAGAGAAAATGTTTTAGGCTAGATTGTCCGAAATTCATTTTCAATTTCTATTTCTATTTTAGAGCGCCTGCCGTTTGGGGGCGCGGAGAAGCAAGCCAAGGAGCACAACATGGGCAAGCAGTACCGTGTTACCTTAAAGAAGAACGAAGTCTCCCAGCTGAAGAAGATGGTCGCCGCAGGCGCCAACAACAAGGCCGGCCGCTATGCGCGTGCACTGCTGCTGCTGGACAAGGGGGAGTTCGCTGAGTACCGCTGGACCATATCAAAGGTGTCAGAGACCATCGGCGTCAGCGACAGGACCCTGGCCCACATCAAGGAAAAGTTTTTAACTATCGGCATGGATGCCGCCCTGGGGCTTAATCATCGGGTCAGGCAGGCACGTCCTTCCAAGTTTGGCTGCAGCATTGAAGAGGCGCTGCGGAACCTTGCGACCAGCAATCCCCCTGTCGGGCACAAGAAGTGGACGTTGCGTCTTCTGGCAGGCAAGGCAGTCGAGCGCGGCATCGTCGACGACATCAGCCATATGACTGTCTGGCGCATCCTGAACACCCCCAAAGGATAGCAAAGCCCCCGAAATCGTTTTTTTTTGCAGTCTTACCTCCTCCCTTGGTAGAAACAAAAAGACCTTCCTGAGAAATCGGGAAGGTCTATTTAGTCGTTGTGTGCGTCGTTTCTTTAGAAGGACAGGTTCCCTGGCGTGCGCGGGAAGGGGATGACGTCGCGGATGTTGCTGATGCCGGTGAGCAGCATGATGAGCCTTTCAAAGCCCAGTCCAAAACCGCTGTGCGGGTTGGTGCCGAAGCGGCGCAGGTCCAGATACCAGTCGTAGTCCGACAGCTGCTGCCCCAGCTCCATGATGCGGTGCTTGAGGAGGTCCAGACGCTCTTCACGCTGGGAGCCGCCGATGAGCTCGCCGATGCGGGGTACGAGGACGTCCATGGCAGCCACGGTCTCATCGTCGTCGTTGAGGCGCATGTAGAACGCTTTAATCTCGCGCGGGTAGTCTGTGACTATGGTTGCCTTGCCAAAGTATTCCTCGGCAAGGAAGCGTTCGTGCTCGGTCTGCAGGTCGACGCCATAGGAGGCAGGGAAGACGAACTCTTTGCCGCTGGTCTCAAGGATGCGGACAGCGTCCTTGTAGGTGACGCGGGCAAAGGGCTCATGCGCTATGACCTGGAGCCTCTCCAAAAGCCCTTTTTCGACAAAGCGGTCGAAAAGGGCGATGTCCTCTTCGCAGTGCTCAAGGACGTAGCTGGTGACGCTGTGGACAAGGTTCTCGGCAAGGTCCTGCAGGTCGGACAGGTCGGCAAACGCCATTTCAGGCTCAACCATGACAAATTCGGCTGCATGGCGGGGAGTATTGGAGTTCTCTGCCCTGAAGGTTGTGCCAAAGGAATAAACGCGCCCCAGGCCCATGGCCAGGGCCTCTGCCTCAAGCTGCCCTGAGACGGTCAGCTGGCAGGAGCGGTTGAAGAAGTCTCGGGACAGGTCTTTTTCGCCTGGAGGCAGGGTGGTCACCCTGAACATCTCGCCTGCGCCCTCGCAGTCTGAGCCGGTGAGGACAGGCGTGTGCACCTGGTAGAAGCCTTCCTTATGGAAGAAGTTGTGGATGGCTGTGGCTGCCTCAGAGCGGATGCGGAAGGCTGCCGAGTATTTGTTGGTGCGCGGGCGGAGATGCGCGATGGTGCGCAGAAATTCGTCGGAATGGCGCTTCTTTTGCAGCGGATAGGATTCAGGGTCGGCTCCGCCGAAGACCTGGACTGCCTGAGCCTGGATTTCCCAGCGCTGCCCCTTGCCGGGAGAAGGCACAAGTTTGCCTGTGACGCGCACGGCAGAGCCTGTGCTGTTGTCGCCAAGGCTGGCGGCGGCGTCTGTTCCGGCGTCGATGACACATTGCAGATTGGTCAGGCAGGAACCGTCGTTGAGTTCAAGGAAGGTTACGCCTTTCCCGTCGCGGCGTGTACGGATCCAGCCGCAGACTGAGACCTCCGGGCTGGGAGCCTCGGAGTTGAGAATTGCTTTGATAAGCGGGGTGCGCATAGATGTTACCTCCACCCGCATGTGTAACTTCTTTTGTCTGACTCGTCTATCTTAAACGGACCATAGGCTTCCGGCAGACGGCCAGCAGAGCAAGGGGCATCGGACAGACCGGGAAATGCCTTGCAAAGCAGGAGCTTGGAAAAAAAAGAGAGCCATTACCCAATACTTGCGCAAGTCGGAAATTGAAACCAGCAGCTGGATATGGTAGTTTTCCACCATTGATTCACTGCATTCTGTTTCACGCAACCCGTATTGTATGATGATTCAAACAGTCGTTTGATGGAGAAGCATATGACTACTGTTTTTGCCCGCATTCTGACTATATGCCTGGTTCTTGCCTGCTCGGCGCCAGCCTGGGCAGCGGAAGACAAGTCTGCCGCTGTGCCCAATAATCCGGCAAAAGTTGATGTGCGCACGACTTCCGTGGCTGTGCAGGCCGACGGCACCGACAGCATAGGCGCCAAGCTTGGAACAGGGCTGAAAGAGGCATTCAACAAGTCCAGCTTGTTCAAGCTGAACAACAACGATGAGCCCAAGATGATGGTGCTCATCTCCACCGTGTCGGAATTTCCTTCCCGTCCTTCTGTAGGCAGCGCCTATTCCGTCACCTGGGCCTTCAGCCAGGCCAACGGCTACCTCCACATGCTGCTGGACAGGCAGGTGGGCACGGTCACAGCAGATGAGGTCGATGGGCTTGTCGCCAAGCTGGTCGAAAAGACAGACGGCCTCAGTGCGAAGTACAGTTCGCTCTGGAAGAAGTAAAAAAAGACTCTTTTGTGCAGGCAGTGAAGTTCGTGGTTTGCTGCCGCACGCAAATGCTGCCCCGTGTTTTCGGTCCTGCCGGAATGCGGGGCTTTCTTTTGCCTTTGGGTTTATGGCGTCTGCCTGTTTGCTCAATTCTGCTTTGGGCTGTGCGCATTGTGCCATTGGGCAGCCAGCTCGCAGAACCTGGCTGCCCATGAGGGCACAGCCGGAGCGAAGATGTGGGTGTAGGAGCCCCAGACGGCATTGCTGACGACGGCGTCCAGCCCGTTGTTGAGGCCTGTGCCGCGGGTGAGCTTGAGGGCTGCGTCCTCAGGCTTCATGGTGCCTGCATCGGCCAGGGAGTAGTGGAACTCATGCCCCTGCAGGGCAAAGCCCTTGGGATAGAAGGGGGTGTCGTGCAGGACTTCGCCCTGCACATAGCCAAGCCCCTTGGGCCTTTTGTCAACCACGATGTCTACGGGCAGGACATTGGCCATAGGCCATTTCCTGCCGTCCTTGCTGATGCTCCTTGCAAGGACCATCAGCCCGCCGCATTCGGCATAGACGGGCAGCCCCTGTTCTGCCATCAGGGCCAGTTCCTTGAGCCTGGGGCTTGCTGAAAGCTGGTCGAGGTAGTCTTCGGGGAAGCCGCCGCCAAAGTAGACGGCGTCCAGGGCGTCTGATCCGCTGAAGGACCAGGGCTCTGCATCAAAGAGGGAGAGGCGGACAAGTCTTGCGCCGGCTCTTTCCAGCGCCTCCAGGTTCTCACGGTAGTAGAACCACAGGCAGGCATCCCGGACGTACCCTATGGCTGGCCTCTCCTTGGGCGCAGCAACAGGGGTGCGCCAGAAGGGTCCGGCTTCAAGATCCGGAGCAAGGGAAGCCTTGGAGACGATCTTGTCGACGTCAACGTTGGCGCTGACAAAGCCGGCAAGGCTATCAAGGGTTTCCTCTGCCGACTCGGACAGGCTGTCGCCTTTAAGCGAGGCAATGCCCATGTGGCGTTCGGGGAGGAGGTTTTTTTGCTGCCTTGGCAGCTCTCCCAGCACTTCAAAGTCTGTGTACTCTTCTATGGAGCGGCGGATGTAGTCTGCATGCCGTGCCGAGCCTGTGCGGTTCAGTATGACCCCTGCAAAATGCAGCCCCTTTTCAAAGCCGGCCAGCCCCTGCAGAAGGGCTGCCACCGTGCGGGTCATTTTGGTCACGTTGAGGGTGAGCAGAATCGGCGCTGACAAGTCGCGTGCCAGGGTTGCAGTGGAGCAGGACCCAGAGACGTCCATTCCGTCGAAGAGCCCCCGGTTGCCTTCTATAACGGCAAAGGCGTGCGGCTGCTCGCTGTCTGCAATAAGGGACTGCCTGGCATTCGCAAGCTGCGCCCTGAGGCCTGCGGCATCCAGCACGTAAGGGTCCAGGTTGGAAGCAGGGCGGCCGGCTGCGGCAGCAAGCCAGGCTGCGTCTATATAGTCCGGGCCCTTTTTTATAGGCAGTACCGCATGTCCTGCGTTGCGCAGATGCCGTGCCAGACCAAGGCTGAGCATCGTTTTGCCGCCGCCGCCCGAGGTGGAGGAGATGACAAGACGCGGCAGAGTGCAGGACATGACGCCTTGGAGGACGCACTCGCTGCCGTTTATGGCATCGTCATTGGGCTGTGGCGTGTATTCGGACATGGGTACTGCCAAAGGTTGATGTTTGCGACTAATGCTTGAAGGAGCGCTGGCCGGTGAAGACCATTGCCACCTGCGGGGAGTGCTCGTTGACAGCCTTGATGACTTCCCAGTCACGCAGGGATCCGCCGGGATGGCCTATGGCGGTAACGCCCTGTGCCATGGCAACGTCCACGCCGTCCCTGAAGGGGAAGAAGCCGTCGGAGATAAGGACGGATCCGGTGAGGCCGCCGTGCTCTTCCTTGGTCCTGGCAACGATTTCCTTCAGCTTTTCAGCCATGGCAGGATCGGTCTTTGCCTTTTCTTCCAGCTCATACAGGGTCAGGCCCAGCTCCTTGAAGGCAATCACGTCCTCGTGCTTGTGGTAGGCCTTGTATATGGCCAGCTCCACGCAGCCTACGCGGTCCTGCTCGCCGGTGCCGATGGCTGTGGTGGCGCCGTTGCGGGCAAAGATGACGGAATTGGAGGTGACGCCGGCTTCAACAGCCCAGGCAAAGCGCAGGTCGTCCATTTCCGCCTTGTTGGGGCAGCGTGCTGTGTAGACTGTGCCTGCTTTGTCTGTTCCCTGGGCGGGCAGGAAGTCGGCATTGCTCAGGATGCGGTTCTGGAAGGACTTCTGCACCACCAGGCCGCCGTCTGCCAGGCTCTTGATGTCCAGGAAGGCAGAGGCAGTCATGGACTTCAGATCGCCCAGGGCGGGAAGCTCCATGATGCGCAGGTTCTTGCGGGACTTGATGATCTCAAGGGTGCCCTCTTCAAAGGAGGGGGCGGCAACGACTTCAAAGTAGTTGGCTGCCACCAGCTCGGCAGCTTCCTTGGTGAACGGCCTGTTGACGACGACTGCGCCGCCGAAGGCTGCGATGCGGTCGCACCAGAAAGCCTTGTTCAGGGCGTCGGCAACGGAGATGTCGGACCAGGCAGCGCCGCAGGGGTTGTTGTGCTTGATGATAAGGGCGGCAGCCTTGTCAGTCAGGTACTGGAGGATGTTCGCCGCATTGTCCACGTCCGTTAGATTGGTCTTGCCGGGATGCTTGCCGGCCTGGAGCATCTGCTTCTCGCTGAGGGAGGAGACAATGCTGTCTTCCGGGCTGCGCCATTTGATTCCGCCAAGATTCAGGCTGCCCTTGGCCAGCTGATAGAGAGCGGCAGGCTGGTCGGGGTTCTCCCCGTAGCGCAGGCCTTTTTTCTCGCCACCTATTTCCCACTGGCGCTTCTGGTAGACGAGCGTCTGGTCGCCAATGGTGATAGTCAGTGTCTCAGGATAGGTTTCCTTGACAATCTCTTTGTACATATTTTTAAGATCTGACATATGTCCCTCTCCATAGGTCCCAAGTCTTGGAGTTCGCAGCAGGTGCGCAGCCTCCAGGACTCATGTGCAAGGTGAGCAATAATCAGCTGGTAGAATTATCATATCCATAGCGGGGTTTCAATTTTTTCCTGACGTTGGGCTTGTCGGATGCCGGCAGGCGATTTCCTGCGGTTTCTTTCACGTGAAAGCTGCCTAAAAGGGACAGGAGGCTTGTTTCCTGCTTGTCAGTCCCAAAAAATAGACGTATTTTGCAAAGACGTGTGCATATGGGAAGAACATACGTGCTTCTTTTCACGAGCGCTGCTTTTTGGCGCAGTGTAGTATTTATGCATCCCATGGCAGCGCAGTTCTGCGCATGAGGGAAAGCCGGCTGGCAGAGAGTTGTATGCCGCAGGCTTCTCCTGGTGCTTGTGCCTGGCAGCAGCTTCGGCTTCTGTCTGGTGCTGAGGGCAGCAGTGCCTTAAGGACATGCATCGTCTTCACCTACGTCTTGAAGATGGTTCTCCTGGACGGGTTGCCGGACGGGTATTTGTCAGGTGCTGCGATTCTGGTCATTGCCGGAGTACGGGATTGGCAATAGGGCGCACAAGCCCTGCGTTGTGCCAGAGAGGCGGCACACATGGCCAGTTGCGAACTATAAGGGTATTTAAATTATGGCAAACACGGTTATCATTGGCGCCCAGTGGGGTGATGAAGGCAAGGGCAAGATCGTCGACATGCTCAGTGCCAACAGTGATGTTGTGGTCCGCTTCCAAGGCGGCAACAACGCAGGACATACGATCGAGGTCAATGGCAAGCAGACCATTCTGCACACCATTCCTTCCGGCATCCTGCATCCCGGCAAACTCTGTCTCATAGGCAACGGCGTTGTCCTGGACCCCTTTGTTTTCCTGGAAGAGGTGGACAGCCTCTCCGCCAATGGTGTTGACACCAGCCCCAGACGCCTGGGCATCAGCAATAAAACGCATCTCATCATGCCCTACCATGTGGCTCTGGACAAAGCCAGGGAAGCCTACAAGGCCGGCGGCAAGATCGGCACCACAGGCCGCGGCATCGGCCCCTGCTATGAGGACAAGGCAGCCCGCGTCGGTCTGCGCGCCTCTGACCTGCTGAATCCTGACCTCGTCCGCGCCAAGGTGAGCCGTGCCCTGGAAGAAAAGAACTTCCTGCTCAAGGACATGTACAAGGCAGAGCCCCTGGATCCCAAGGCTGTCGCCGACCAGATCCTGGCAGTTGCCGACCGCATCACGCCGTACCTCACCGACGTTTCCGGCGCCATCCTGGAAGCTTCCCTGATTGGCAAGAACGTCCTGTGGGAAGGCGCCCAGGGCGTGCATCTGGACCTTGACCACGGCACCTATCCCTTCGTCACCTCCTCCAACACGGTTTCCGGCAACGCCGCCATCGGCGCAGGCGTCGGTCCCAAGACCCTGCAGGAAATCGTCGGCATCGCCAAGGCGTACACCACCCGTGTCGGCGCCGGCCCCTTCCCCACGGAGCTGGACGACGAAACCGGCGCCTTCCTGCGCCAGCAGGGACATGAATTTGGCGCAACCACCGGACGTCCCCGCCGCTGCGGCTGGCTTGACGCCGTGGTCCTGCGCGAGTCCGCCCGCCTGTGCGGCCTGACCCAGTTTGCCCTGACCAAGATTGACGTCCTGCGCAACCTGCCGGTCCTTAAGATCTGCGTGGACTACAAGTACAAGGGCGAGCGCATCGAGTATCCTCCGCAGGCTGAGAACGCCCTTGCGGACGTGACTCCCATCTATGAAGAGCTGCCCGGCTTCACCGAGGACATCTCCAGCTGCAGGCATTTTGAGGCTCTGCCCTACAACGTCCAGAAGTACATCCAGCGCATCGAGACTCTGACCGGCGTCCGCATCACCTACGTGTCAGTCGGCCCCGACCGCGACCAGACCATTATCGTCTAGTCCGCCGCACCTGGCCTGACCTGTTATGGAGTCCTTGTTTCCAGACATAGAAAGTCCTGCCTTTGAGGCTCTGAAGGATAAACTGAAGATGCTGAAGGCGGCGCCTCCGCAGGTGCTGCTTATGGAAGGAGGCAGCGAGGATCAGCGTCTGGAAATGGCAAGGTGGTGGGCCTGCCTGTGCAGCTGCGAGCATGTGACCGCAGACGGGCCCTGCCTTTCCTGCGACACCTGCAGGCAGATTGCAGCGCAGGAAAACCGCGACGTGCTGGCCTTTGACGCCCGTATCCCCGGCAGAAAGGATGAGGATGAGCCAGAGCCTATTAGAGCACTTACTGTTGGTAATGCACGTATTCTAAGAGGCAGGCTTAAGGATGCACCCGATGGCAACGGCTTCAGAATCGTCATCCTGATCGGCATTGATGCGGCGCGCAGCAGCATGAATGAGGCAGCCAATGCACTGCTCAAGGTTCTGGAAGAGCCGTCGCCCTTCAACCTGTTCGTGATACTGGCTCCGCAGCGGGGGCAGATACTGCCGACCCTGGTTTCCAGGTCGCACTGCCTGACCCTGCCGTGGCCGGATCCTGAGGCTGAGCCGGATGACGAAGCCCGCAGGGACCTGGCGGCAGCAGCCGTGACCTTCCTTCAGACCGGAAGAGGGCTGTTCAGCAAGACGGCGCTTAAGTCCTTTGATGCGGCGCAGGCTTTCATGCTGCTGGACATCATGCAGATGTCTTTGCTGCGCTGCCTGACGCAGAAGAAGTCAGAGCAGCACTTGGACGGCCTGCTGGGAAGCATTAGTCCCCATATACTGGCAAACCTGAGCATCTGGCTGGACGATGCCCGAGCCAAGATTCGGGCGAACGTGTCGCCGGGCAGGGTGATAGAAGCCATGATGTCGCGCCTCTTCCTGCTGTTGAACCAGGCGCACGCAAGATAGAATAAAAAGAAGAGCTGCACGGTCTTAAAAGACTGTGCAGCTCTTTCAATTTGTGGGCAGCGCCCGTGATTTGCTGTTGGCGCACCGTGGTTAGATTTTTCCAAAGAACCTGTTCTGGTTGAAGGCCAGTGCGTACAGATGATGGAAGAAGTCAACGTACTCTACGTTGACGTGTTCAGGCACCTTGACGCGGGCTGAGGCAAAGTTCAGCAGCGAGGTGATGCCGGCATTGACAAGGTGGGTTGCAGCACGCTGGGCACGCTCGGGCGGCGTCGTGATGATGCCGATCTCAATGTTGTTTTCTGCGACCAGGGCAGGCATGTCCTTTGTGCAGTGGACCTCAAGACCATGGACCATCTCGCCGATCTTGAAGGGGTCGCAGTCGAAGATGCTGACGATGTTGAAGCCGCGCTCTTTGAAGTCGGAGTGGTTGAGAAGGGCCTTGCCCAGGTTGCCGACGCCTATGAGCGCCATGCGCCATTCACGGTTGACGTCAAGGGCCGAGGTGATGGCGGCGATGAGGGAGGTTACGTTGTAGCCTACGCCGCGTATGCCGAACTCGCCGAAGTAGGCCAGGTCCTTGCGGATCTGCGAGCCGTTCACGCCGCATGCTTCAGCAAGCGGTGTAGAGGAAATGATTTCCGTCCCGTCGCGTGCCAGGTTCTCCAAAACCTGGATGTATGTTGCCAGCCTTCGGATAGTTGCCCGCGGGATGCGTGAGCTTTTAAGTAGATTTTCCATAGTTCATACCAGCGTAAGACCGATGCAAATGAATTTGTGAAATAATTATCTTAAGCTTATAGACTAAGATGGGAGAATATACAAGACTTTCACAAATAAAAATGTGCTGCTCTGGCAGGCTGGTGCCAAAAAGAACAATGATTTAAGCACGTTGTTGGAACGGCCGTAATATATGGTTATTTACATATGCTGATTAGATGATACAAGACGGGGGGCTTTTTCACATGCATGTGTATCGGGCAGGCTTACGTCTGCCGCATCGTGCTGCCTGTCGTGTGAACTGCCGGGCTGGCTGCTGAGAGGGAGAAGATGGCATGAAGGCAAGGCAGGGGAGCCTCTTTCATGCCGCCTTCCAGGCATAAAAAAAGGTGGAACAGATTGCTCTGTTCCACCATAGATTTTCTGCTTAAAAATGATCAGTCGTTAGCTCATCATTTTGGCAACTGGTTACTAGGCAACGTAGGGGTTGGCGTACAGCAGGATGAAGCTGATAACCAGGGCGTAAATGGCCAGAGATTCGATGAATGCGAAGGCCAGAATCATGGTACCAGTGATTTTGCCGCTGACTTCAGGATTGCGGGCAACGCCGTCGCAGGCGCCGCGGAGGCCGAGACCCATACCAACGCCGCAGCCGCAGGCTGCGAAGCCGATGCCGAGACCGGCAGCGAGGCAGACATTGCCGAGAGCGGCAGCGTCGAGGACAGCGGCATCAGCAGCGAAGGCCATGGAAGCCATGCAGAGCATGCCAACGAGGGTCAGAGCAAAAATAATCATTTTGCGCATGGAAAATTCTCCTTGCAGTTATATGGTGGGGTCGAAAAGAGGTCGACCATTCCCCGCGATAGTAGTGGATAGTTTAGTGTTCGACGCCGGCGATAGCGCTCTGCAGGTAGAACATGGTCAGCAGGAAGAAGACCAGGGCCTGCATGAACTTAGCCAGGAGGAACAGGCAGTAAATCGGCACTGTTGCCAGAACAGGAGCCATGATGAAGAAGAGGATAAGAACGATTTCTTCACCGCGGATGTTGCCGAAAAGACGGAGAGAAAGAGAAAGCGGACGTGAGCAGTGGGACACGATTTCCAGGGGGAACATCAGGGGTATCAGCCACTTGGAAACGCCCAGGAACTGCTTGATGTACATATGGCGCCATTTCATGATGCCCACGACATGGTAGAGCACGAAGACAAACAGTGCCATGCTGACGGTTGTGTTCAGGTTAGCTGTAGGAGCGTTGAACAGCGGCAGAAGACCGGTCAGGTTGGAGAAGAGAATGTAAATGAACAGGCCGCACAGGAACGGAACAAACTTGGACCCGTACTTTTCGCCCATGGAAGAAACGATGAAGTTTTCCAGCGTCTCTACTATTGCTTCCCAGAAATTCTGCAATGCTCCGGGAACCATGGTCAGGCGTCTTCTGCAAAGCAACGCAAGAACAAATAGTATTCCCATAACCAGCCACGTATAGAAAACGTGCTGGAACTCAATGGTTTTCCCACCAATCTCAATCGTGTCCATATTGCACAGAGTTGAGATAAGTACCGGATGCGCCAAGCCAGCCATCAGTAGCCTCCCTCGTAATGTGGATTAAGCCAAAAATCTATTTTTTACTGCCGTTCTTTTCCCAGACCCAGGTTAGGATCGGTATTAACGAACCTGCCACAACTCCCGACAACAAAGCCATTGGGTTTGCTTGCCATTGAGTGAGGCAGAAGTACAAAGCTACCGCCAGGATGGCAATACGCAGTAAAAAACGGAAAAGCACTGCCCGTAGAAAGGCAATACCATAATTTTGCAAAGATGAAAGAGAGAAAAATCGTGCCCAGCTGTACAGGATATACGTCATAACCGTGTATCCGGCACACATCCATATGCCCCAAAGCGTCTCTTCTACGAAGGCAGAGCCGACGAGGAACATAATGAGAAGGACAAGGACCTGATTGCGCAGGATGCTTACGATGAGCGGATCGGTAATGCCTCTGCGCCGAAAAAAGTCATCAAAACCGCCCTGTATGCTGAATTTAGCCATTGTCACTCCTGTCGGGCTGCTGTGGGGCAGGGTCCTTGTCAGCAGAATCTGCGCTGGCGGTAGTGCCGGCGGGGCTGCTTTCAGGAGTGCTGTCAGGGCTGTTTGCAGGGTTGCTCAGCAGTCTGTCCTTCTCCATTTGCTGCATGGCAATCTTGGTGTCCACGTAGACGTTGAGAAAGCCGGCGCAGATGCCAATAAAGAGGAAGACAAACTTCAGCCAGGGTCCAGTTTCAAGCCATTTATCGAGGAAGTACCCGATCGTGACGCCCACAATGGGACCGCTCACCATGTGCATGCCTATGACGCCAAGCGACGCCATACTCTGGAGCCCCTGTCTCTGTACTTTGAGGAAATCAAAAAAGGACATTTGGTAACTCTTGAGAGGTAGCTTCCTAATAGGGGAAAGTAAACTTAACTGGTACCTCTACCCTGAAAAAGGGCTTGCGTCAATATGCACAAGCGGACTTTGTCGAATCAAGTGCGGCAGGCAGGCAATCTGCCCCGCTTTTCAGGCTGCCGGAACGTCGATCCTTCCGCTGTCTTAGGTTTGGTACGGCGTGCAGTCTTGCGCCGTCTATTCTGCGACAGTCAGCCAGACGGCCAGTTCCCTGTTGAACAGGTTCAGCCCCGGGGTGAGCGATGCTGCGTCCATAAAGACTTCGGACCTTGCGCAGTATGGGCAAATTTTGCCCATGTTGGAGGTTGTCAGGGCAATGTTGTCGGGACACAATGGAAACGAAATCCCCGAACTTCTATAACTGCGGCAGGCTGGCTGCCATAAGCCGGCAGGTTTGTCGCAGGCCGCAGTAAGAAGAATCCGAGTCTTACCGATATAAACAATCGTGGACTCTTTTTAAAATTTTCTCAAAGGGGCGAAAAAAATGAACGAAAAGATACTATGTGAAAAATGTGGAGCTGAAATGAGGATATATCATGAAGGCAGCACATGTGGTATGTTATGCCAAAAATGTGGATGGGGATGGGTTACAACATACTCTTCACCAATTGATGAAGATGAAACAATGTATGCAATTAGCTTTTGCAAGCATGAAAAAGCAACAGCATCTATGATTAAGACATATGCAAAATCAGCTTGTTTAGATTTTATTCAGGCAAAAAAGGAATTGGAAGAAGGAAGAGCAAAATTTTCTGCATCTGCGGCAGACTTCCAAAAACACGTCGATGAGATTCGTGCTGCAGAGATGCGTTTATTTATTACACAGGACTACCAATATGACATTAGTCAGGCGTGCAATGAATAAAAGCGTGAGCTTTGAAAGATGGCAAAGTGCAGTAAAATAGGCATTATTTTTTTGACTTACTTCATCAGGCTGGCTTTACGCGTCAGGAGGCAGACCGTCTCAACGTGGGGCGTCTGGGGGAACAAGTCTACGGGTGTGATGCTGGCTGGCGCATAGCAGGGCGCCAAAAGCTTAACATCCCTGGCCAAGGTCGCTGGATTGCAGGAGACATACAGAAGCTTTTCAGCCTTCTTTTCAAGGATGAAGTCAATAACTGCCTGGCTTAAGCCCGCCCTTGGCGGATCGCAGAGTACCACAGAGGCTCCTGCCTTTCTGAAAGCCGACCTGGCAAGGACCTTTGAGGCGTCGCCTGCTTCGTAGTGGCCTGCGACGGAGAATCTGTCGGCATTCTGCCTGGCAAGCCGTATGGCTGACTTTGAGTACTCAATGCCCCAGACTTCCCTGCTGGCTATGTTGAGCCCAGGGGCGCCTGAGCCGCAGTAGAGGTCAAGAAGGCTGCCGCAGCCGGGAATCTGTGCTGCCGCAGTCTGTGCCAGCAGGCCGGCTGCTTCCGTATTGACCTGGAAGAAGTCAGCGGCATCTATAATATATCCTCTGCCGTCCAGGGGCATGAGCATAAGGGCTGGGTCAGTGCAGCCCTCCCTGCCCAGCGTGAAGATTCTCCGCTCCCCCTGAGTCAAGAGGTCATTGCTGTACCGCTCTTCGTGGAGAACGGCATGTACGGCAGGGCAGGCTTTCAGAAGATTTTCTGCAGCGGATTTGAGGCGGAGGGTTTCCTCTGCCGTGCCTTTGCTGGTTAGAAGGATGACCCAGACGGCTTTTTCAGCGGGAAGAGACGAGGCAGAGGCAAGGGATAGGGCATCGGGGACGTACCCTGTACGAATCTGGCAGAAGCGCAGGAACCCTTGTGAACTGTCCGCTTTCCTGGACGGCGTTCTTTTCCTGTCCGTCGCAGCCGGCCCCTCATAGACGGAGAGCGCAGCATCCTGCAGGACGGCTTCCACTTCCTTTAGGACTGCTCTTGCCTCAGCGTCCATCAGGGCGCATTCCGGAGTGGGGACGATGGTGTGGGCTGTCCTGCGCCGCATGCCCAGGCGAAGCAGACCGCTGTCGTCCTTCCCTATGGCCAGCTCGACCCTGTTGCGGCAGTCCAGGACTGCAGGCGAGGCGATGACCGGGGCAATAGGGAAGTCAGAGAGGCCGCCTGTCTTTCTTAGTGCGTCCTGGACGAAGCGCTGCTTCCAGAAAAGCTGGTCTGAATAGTCCATGCGCATGAGCGGGCAGCCGCCGCATTCACCCTGGTGCGGGCAGGCGGGCTCGACAGCGTTTTCTGCCGGCTTTAGCCGTTTCAGGACCTTTGCTTCGCAGAAGTTCTTCTTCTCCTGGGTGATGCAGGCTTCCACCTGCTCGCCAGGCAGCGCCTGGGGTATGAAGACAACTTTTTCCCCCGGCCTGCGGGCGATGCCGCGTCCGTCGCTGCTCAAGGCTGTTATGTCAAGTGTTAAATTCACTGGCGGCCGTCCGTCCTCTATGGGGCAAATTTTCTGGTGATTCTGAGTGGTTAATCAGCCTTCCAGCTGGGCAGAGCCTGAGCCGGAAAGCATCTTCCTGGCAGGAATTGAAAAAAAATACTTGTCAATCAGCCCGTTATCAAGTAGTTTTCATCCGCTTAAAAACGCTGGTTCAGGGAGTTGCTCCCTACGGCACCCGGGAAATGGTGTTTTGTCCTACCTTGACAATGTTCTGATTCTCGGGCAAGAAAAGCATTCCCTTTTTGGAGGTACACAATCTAATGTACGCAATCATCAAGACCGGCGGCAAGCAGTACTGCATCGAAGAAGGCTCCCAGATCCGTGTGGAAAAGATCGCAGCTGAAGCCGGAAAGGAAGTAACCCTTAACGAGGTTCTTATGGTCGGCGGCAGCGATCTCAAGATCGGTGCTCCCCTCGTTAGCGGCGCCTCCGTGACCGCCGAGGTTGTTGAGCAGGCTCGCGCCCCCAAGGTGCTTGTGTTCAAGCGTTGGCGCCGTAACGATTCCCGCAAGCTTCGTGGGCATCGTCAGGACTACACGCTGCTGAAGATTAAGAGCATCAACAGCGCTGCTGCCGCTGAATAAGACTATTTCAGTAAGATATTATTCTGCTTTGGGAGATTATCATGGCTCATAAGAAAGCAGGCGGTTCATCTCGCAACGGTCGTGATAGCGCCGGACAGCGTCGTGGCATCAAGGTTTTTGGTGGACAGAACGTTATCCCCGGCAATATCCTTGTTCGCCAGGTGGGCACCCGTATTTACCCCGGTGAAAACGTTGGTATGGGAAGGGATTACACCCTGTTTGCCACAAAGCCCGGCAAAGTTCGCTACGAGCACTATCAGCGTAAACGTCGCATTCTTACGCGCGTGCATGTTGAAGTAGCTGCTGCCGAGTAAAGCACGTTCAGCAAATTTCTAAAGGGAAGGGGCCTGCCTGGGTTCCTTCCCTTTTGTTATCTAAAAAAGTAGCTCAGAGGTTTACTATGCGCTTTGTTGATGAAGCGCGCATCAGTGTGCAGGCCGGCGACGGTGGCAACGGGAGCGTGCATTTCAGACGGGAGAAATTTATTCCTAAGGGCGGCCCTGACGGCGGCGACGGCGGTGACGGCGGCTCCGTCATCCTGCGTGCCGATGCCCGCCTGCTGACGCTGTATGACTTTCGCCTCAAAAGGCATTATGCTGCCCAGAACGGCCAGCACGGGATGGGACGGCAGATGTACGGCAGGAAGGGCGACGATCTGGTCCTGCACCTTCCCGTCGGAACTCTGGTCTTTTTGGAAGACGAGGACGGCGAAAGGCTGCTGACCGATTTGGCGGAGCAGGATCAGGAAGTCGTCATTGCCCGCGGCGGACTGGGAGGAAAGGGCAATCTCCATTTCAAGAGTTCGACCACCAGGGCGCCCAGATTTGCCCAGCCGGGCCAGCCTGGGGAGGCCAAGAACCTGCGCCTTGAGCTGAAGCTTCTGGCGGACGTCGGCCTGCTCGGCCTGCCCAACGCCGGCAAGTCCACGTTTTTGTCAAAGGTTTCTGCTGCCAGGCCCAAGATAGCGCCGTATCCCTTTACCACCCTTGTGCCCAATTTGGGCGTGCTCATTGATGAGTACGATCCCGGCAAGAGGCTTGTCATCGCCGACATCCCCGGCCTCATAGAGGGCGCAAGCCAGGGGCAGGGGCTTGGCATGCGCTTCTTGAAGCATGTTGAGCGCACCCGCTTCCTGCTCCACATCCTGAGCGCCGAGGACATGGTTACAGACAACCCCTGGGCGGGCTTTGAGCTCATTGACCAGGAGCTTGCCTCCTTTGATGAGGAGCTTGCCCTGCATCCGCAGGTCCGTGTCATCAACAAGATAGACCTGCTGAGCGAGGAGAGCCTGGAAGCTGTCAAGAAGCGGGCGCAGGACGAGGGAAAGAAGATTTTCTTTGTGTCTGCCCTGACCGGCGAAGGCCTGCCTGAGCTTGTGGAAGAGCTGTGGCGCATGCTGGAGCAGATGGAGCGGCACGCCCCTCTGATCAGGCTGCGTGAGGAAGAAGCTCCCGCTCCCGATGCGGAAGCCGCTTCTGAGGACGATGAGGACGGGCCGGAGTTCATCTGGGTTCGTGAAGACTAAACGGTAGTGCGCTCTTTTTGTAAGGCGTCTCAACTACGGATTTGATCGGCTTGTGTGGTCTAGGGGAGTCTAATCATGTCTGACTGGAAGGAAGAACGGGCAAAAGTCCTGGCAGAAGCCAAATGCCTTGTCATCAAGATGGGCAGCGCCGTGCTGACAGGGCCGGACGGCTTGAGCACGGAGGTCCTGGATTCCCTTGCCTCCCAGATGAAGGCTGTGCTTGAGCAGGGAAAGGAGCCGCGCAGGCTGCTTTTGGTGAGCTCAGGCGCCGTTGCTGCCGGACGCGGCGTGCTTGCCCTCTCCAACATCACGCCGGCACGGGACCTGGCTGCCCGCCAGGGTGCTGCTGCAGTGGGTCAGGGACGGCTGATGCAGGCCTGGAATGACGCCTTTCAAAAGCATGGCCTCAATACCGCTCAGGTCCTTCTGACGCAGGATGACTTCAGGGTGCGCCAGCGCCTGCTGAATGCCAGGAACACCTTCAGCAACCTTTTTGCCTGGGGCGTTGTGCCCATTGTCAATGAAAACGATACGGTCTCCACAGAAGGCCTCAAGTTCGGCGACAACGATGCGCTGGCCAGCCTGATGGTGACATTGGTCGGCGCGGACATCATGATCAACCTCACCTCCGCCCCGGGCGTTTTTGCCCGTCCGCCCAAGGAGGGAGAGGCTCCTGAAATTTTGTCCGTTGTGGAGAACGTCGCCAAGCTGGACCTTGATGCCATGTGCGGCGGCAAGACCACGGTCGGAACCGGCGGCATGTACTCAAAGCTTTTGTCTGCCCGCCGCGTCTCCCAAAGGGGCCTTCCCACCCTTATCCTGCCTGGGCGCGAGCCGGACATTCTGCGGCGCGCCTTTGCCGGCGAGGATGTCGGCACCTGGGTCAGGCCGGCAGAGCATGCCATCTCCAGCCGCAAGTTCTGGCTGGCGTACAGGTCGGCTCCCGTCGGCAAGGTCGTCATAGACGACGGGGCTGCAGAGGCGCTTTTGAAGAACGGCAAGAGCCTTCTGCCTGGCGGCATAGTGGAGGTCTCAGGCACCTTTAAGAAGGGCGACCTCATTCGCGTCGTCCACAAGGACGCCAGCCTTGGAGTCGGCGTCTCCAACTACAAGTCCGCAGACATAGAGCGCATCAAGGGGCTGAAGCGCATAGAGGTTGCCGCCATACTGGGCGACGCCCAGTACCCGGAGGTCATCCACAGGGACAACCTGCTGCTTGATGCGGCTATTTAGGCGGAGTTTGAGCTTTTCTTAAGCCGTCTTTTCCGGCAGCTGCTCCTTGCGGTCCATGAGCCTTATGCCGTGCATGGTGTTGGAGGCAAGCTCGGACACGGTGCAGGCAATGAGCTCGTCGCCGTCTGTCAGTTCGCAGACAGCCTGTATGTCCGCCTCTGCCAGGCGCCTGAGGGCAGGCGCATCATTGAGGTCAGGGGCAAGCATGCCAAGAGCCCAGGCTGCATAGCCGCGGCAGGGAAGATCCACATCGTCCAGCCCCCTGCGCAGCAGCGGGCGCACCTCCTCTCCGTATTCCGGACAGGATCTGATGAAGCGCCCTATGGCAAAGTAGCAGGAGCGGCGCAGGGTGTCGTTGTCCACGTAGTTGTCGTCAAAACCTAAGTCCAGCAGCGTGGAAAAGAAAATTTTGCGGTAGTCCTTGGCCATCCTGGGCGAGTGGGAGAGTATCTCCCCCATGGCCTCCGGCACGCCCCAGCCGATGTTGCCGGACTCCTCTGAGAGCCGCCAGCTGAGGCGGCGTACAATGTCACGTCCTTCCTCAGGCGCCTTGTCGAAGACGGCGGCTGCAACTCTGCCAAGGGCGATTGCTGCGCGCAGCCTGGCAACAGGATCGGAGGTCAGAAAACCCATGAGGACGCTTGCTGTGCCCCTGTCGCCCTGGGCGATGGAGTCCAGCTCGCTGCGCCAGAGGGGGGACTGCAAAAGACTGACCTGAAGTTCCTTTTTTTGAGAGCGGAAACGGGAGGGCATAAGTGCTCCTTGGGGTTGGATGGTGAATGCGGAAGCCAGCCGGAACAAGCTGCGGAAAGCTACAGAGAGCAGAAAAGGGTGACCCAGAAGGGGACTGAGAGGTCAAGGACGACGGCGTGGATAATGGAGACGAAGGTCCATTGGTTGCCGATGGAGCGGACAATAATGGGCAGCGTCGTATCCGTCGTCGAAGCGCCTCCCATGCAGATGACAGCCGGCGGCGGCAGAAATTTGGCAACGATGGGCACGAACAGAAGCGTGAAGGCCTCGCGTGCCACATTGGCGATAAGGCCTATAGTCCCAAGCTCAGTTCCTATCTGCTGGTTGATGAGGATGGTGGAGAGGGAGTAGTAGGCAAAGCCGGCGCCGCAGGCAAGGCAGTGGCTGACAGGGCGGGCGATGACAAAGGCGATGACTGTTGAGCCAAGAAAGGTGCCGATGGCTGTGCCCAGGGGGATAAGCAGGACCTTGGGCCTAAGGGAAGTGAGGATCCTCTTGAGATGGGGATCGCAGCCAAGGGAAAAGCCGACGCAGGTCATGAGCAGGTAGAGCATGACCACCGTAACGTCGTCTGTCACAAGGTCCGGCGGAAGAAGACCTGAGGCTGAAGCGAGGATCCCCAGCAGGAAGAAGAACAGGATGATGAGGCTGGTTTTCATTGCTTTGCGCACCCGGCTTCATCAGCCTTTGCAGGCTGGCCTGCAGCCTGTTCTTCAGCATGCCCCTGGTCCGGGCTGTAGCCCTTGAGGAAGATGCGGGAGATGATGGTGACGACAAGGCAACTGCCGACAAGCGAGGCGACAGCTATCAGGAGTCCCTCAATCCCCAGCGAGCCCAGGTTGTTCATGATTTCCTTGTTGTTGCCGATAAGGACGCCCATACAGAAGAGCAGGGCGAAGATGCAGGGCATGACAAGGCGGCAGGGAATCTGGGCAAGCGTCGTCTTCCGCAGGAGGTAGCCTAGGAAGATGCCGAAGAACATAAAAAGAAGTGCAAACATAGAGATGCTTTAAGGGCGTCTGAGCTGCTGAGGATGGAGCAGGGAGGAAAGCGTTCCCTGCAGCCAGGTCTGGACGGACTGCAGAGGCAGGGAGTCAATGTCAGGGGTGGCAAGAACCGTGCAGTTTCGTACTGGTCCAAGCCAGAATGGCGTAAGATCTGTCACGCCTATCAGCTTGGCTGCCGGACTGCCCATGACAATGATGATGCGTGCGCCGAGCTTCTCAACGCCAGCCCAGAAAAGCTCGGGCTTTTCCTCTATGCGGCTGCGGCTCTCTTCATCCGCATCTCTGGCAGGCAGACCGACAGGCCAGAAGGTGTGGGTGCCTGCGGGATACTTGAGATAGGCAATAAGTTGCCTCAAAAGGAGGCTCCTGCTGCGGTTTGCCCTGCCGCAGAGGTCATGTCCCAGCCCGTAGTAGGTCCAGACTATGCGGCCCGGTTTGGTGCGGGCGTAAAGTTTTTGCCATTCCTCGGGCCATTGGACGGCAGCCCTGGGCGCAGGGATGTCTGCAGTCCTGGTTGGAGCCGGCTGCCTGGCAGCCTGTGGTGCCGGCATCGTGCGCGAGGGAGCTTGGCCTTCGGAGGAGGCAGATGGAGCCTTGCTGCTCCACTCCCTCTTCCGCCATGAATGCTGGTCTGGGGCGCCTGGGCGCTGTCCTGCCGGCTGTTGACAGGGCTTTCTTGCAGAGGGTGCTGCTGCCTGCCTGCGGGCAGGTGAGTAGACAGCTGGGGAATAGGGGCATTCCTCAGGGGTGAGAAGGTAATGCAGGCCTGCAGACAGGAGCTGTCTTGCCTGTGCTGTCAGCAGTGCAAAAGCCATGTGCATAAATCCCAGGCCACGTCGGCCTTGCTTTGGAGCGGCCAGATTTCTTCCCGTCCGTCCCTGGACGTGACGGCCATGGCGTTTGTCGCCGTGCCGAAGCCGGTTTCGGTGCTGTTGACCCTGTTGGCGGCAAGGACGTCGATGTCCTTTTTTGCCCTCTTGAGCTTTGCCAGCTCCATCAGAGCCTGCATGTCAGGCGCCGTTTCGGCGGCAAAGCCGAGCAGCTTCTGCCCCTTGGCGCGGCGGGCGGCCATACTGCGCAGGATGTCCTTGTTGGGCGTAAAGCTTACGCTGAAGCCGTCCGTACATCCGTCCTTCTTGAATTTGGCCTCCCCGTAGGGGACTGGGGAGAAGTCGGCGACAGCTGCCGAGAAAAAGCCCATGGTGGCCCTGGGCCAGAGGGATTCCGCAGCGTCGTACATTTCTTGGGCACGGGTGACTTTATGTACGGTCATCCCTGGCAGGGCTGGCAGAAGTCCGGCATCAGTCCCTGGTCCTGCCACAACCTCGACTGAGGCGCCCCGCAGCCAGGCGCAGAGCGCTATGGCTGCGCCCATGGTTCCTGTAGAGGGATTGGACCAGAAGCGCACGCCGTCCCAGGGCTCCCTGGTGGGTCCAAGCGTCACCAGCACCGATTCTGCTGCCATGTCCTGTTCTGCAAGCAGGCGCAGGGCCTGCGCCAGGATGACGGGAGTCTCGGCAAGGCGCCCCTGTCCCTGCGCCCCGCAGGCAAGGGTGCCGGATCCCGGCTCAATGATTGCTACATTGCGCGACTTCAGCGTCTCGACATTGGCTTTTGTCGCTGCATTGTCCCACATGCGGCAGTTCATGGCAGGTGCCACGGCAACGGGGCCTGAAAAGGCAAGGATCTGGGCTGCCAGCATGTCTGATGCCAGGCCCTGTGCCATGCGGGCAAGGAGGGATGCCGAGGCAGGGCAGACAAGGAGCGCCTGGCAGGTCTGCCCCGGCTCCAGATGGGCGAAGGGCTCCTCGCCTGTGAACATATCCCCGTAGACCGGTGCAGCTCCAAGGGAGGAGAACAGCAGAGGCGAGACAAAGTGCCTGGCGCCGGGTGTGAGCGTGGCTGAGACGTGAATGCCGAGAGCCAGCAGGTGCCGCAGCAGATCGCAGGACTTGTAGCAGGAGACTGAGCCTGCTACGCCTAAATGCAGCCTTTTGTTGTGCAGGCGGGTGAGGCCGCGCAGAATGGTGATCGCATCCATGGCCGGCTAGATGTCCCTGCCGACTATGCCGCCGCCGGATGACGCCGGCTGGGGCGCGGTGGACAGGGGTGCTGTTGAAATAGGCGCAGAGGAGGAGTCGTCAAAGCCGGACGGCGCAGAGGTGCCGGAAGAGCCGGAGTAGCCTGCGCTGCCGCTGTCTGACTTGGAGAAGTTGAAGAAGCCTGAACTCTGGCTGGCTGTGGGCAGGGGCACATCGCCAGGTGCAGAGGAGCTGGTGGAGATGGTGACCAGCGTCATGGTGGTGCCTGTCTGCGGCTCTATAGTGATGGAAGCCGTCCTGCCTGCGTTTTCAAAGACGTAGTTGGCACGCTTGCCGGCAGCCGTCCCCAGGCGCAGCGTCCAGCCCTGATCCTTCAGTCCGTTGGTGATGACCTGGGCGCAGAGGGCGGGGCTGGCGTCGCCGCGCACGATTTCAAGCCCGTCTGAGCCAGTGATTTTGCAGTGGTCCGGAATGCATTCCATGCCGCTGGGAAGACGCACGCCAAGCAGGCGGCTCTGCGTGGCGGGCACGCCGCCGCTCAGGGTTGTTCCGGTCAGGGGGTTTACATAGCCCGTGCAGCCCGAGCCTAACCCCGTCAGCAGCAGAAGGAGCGTGACAAGCAGTCTGTGCATAGCGTATTTCTCCCGCGTTGCGTTCAGCATGAAATTAGACAATATCGAACTAAAAAGAGTATCTCACTAGCTTGTTTGAAGCAAGCTGTCCCAAAGGGGCTTCCAGGCGCGCCAGGCCCTGGTCCCGGTCGGCTGAGGTATTGGCTGAGGTCACACGTTATGTCAGAGAAATCGGATTTTTTGCTTTCCAGTTACGACTATGAGCTGCCGCCGGAGCAGATAGCCCAGGAGCCGCCCAAGGAGCGCGGAGCCTCCCGCCTTATGGTGGTGCAGCGCGAGGGCGAGCTGCACCCTGAGCACAGGCAGTTCAAAGAGCTGCCGGACATCCTGCCCAAGGGCGCCCTGCTTGTCGCCAACAACAGCCGTGTTCTTCCAGCCAGGCTCAAGGGGCTGCGCTCAACAGGCGGCAAGGTCGAATTTCTGCTGCTGACTCCCCTGCCCGTGCTGCTGGCCAAGGCAGAGGGAAAAGCCTCCGGAGAGCAGACCGCTGAGGCCGAGGGGCTCTTGAAGGCAGGCGGACGGCTGAAGCCGGGAGAGCAGCTGGACTTTGGCGTCCTGAATCTGCGCCTGGAAGAGCAGCAAGAGTTTGGCAGATGGAATGTCACCTTGTGCTGGCAGGGCGACCTGTTGAAGGTTTTTGAAGGGGCAGGGCAGATCCCCCTGCCGCCCTATATCCGCAGGCAGCCGGAAAGCAGCGACAAGGAGCGCTACCAGACCGTCTATGCCAAGGAGGAAAAGACGGGCTCTGTGGCTGCGCCGACAGCCGGCCTGCACTTTACCAGGGAGTTGAAGGCTGAGCTTGCCGAGCGGGGCTTTGAATGGCAGGAGGTCACCCTGTATGTCGGCTACGGGACCTTCAGCCCTGTGCGCTGCGACGACATCCGCGACCACCACATGCACAAAGAGTATGTCGATGTCCCGGCAGAAACGGTGGAGGCCATAGCCAGGGCCAAGAAGGAGGGGCGTCCGGTGATTGCCGTGGGCACGACCTCGGCAAGGGCTCTTGAGGGCGCCTATGCTGCCTGCGGAAAGCTTGCTCCCTTCAAGGGGGAGACAGGCATATTCCTGTATCCCGGCAAGTCCGTGCATGTGATAGACGGGCTGATTACGAACTTCCACCTGCCCTGCTCCACACTGATCATGCTTGTCGCCTGCCTTATGGGCAGAGAGCGCATTTTGGAGGCCTACAGGACGGCTGTTGCCGAGGGCTACCGCTTCTTCTCCTACGGGGATGCCATGTTTATCAGATAGGGCGAAAGCGCATACCTGCAAAAAACACGTTTAAGGGGACCTTCGTCCTGTCATCTCTCAGCGGGCTTGCTGCAGCAGGCCGCCGGCAGAGGAACAGGAGGAAGGCCCCCTTTTTTTTGCGCCGCACCAGGCAGGTGCACGAGATCCAGCGAAACGGGCACCTGCCTGCCGGCCGGCGTTATTGGGGGAAGAGGAGATGAAAAGCCCCAAAAGATGCCGGCGGCGTTTTAACGGCGTTGCGGGCGGCGCTTGTTGTGCTTTCTGCCTGCTTTGCCCTTTGCAGCTGATGCTGCGCCTGCTGCCTGCTTGTCGCCTTCAGCGGCCTGCTCAGGCTGGAGAGCCCCTCCATCGTCAAAAGCCTGTCTGACGGCTTCATCCAGCCAGTCTGCACCAGGCAGGCAGAAGTCCTCGACATCAGCCGGAGTGCCGGCTGCCTCGCTTGGGGCTGCCGTGTGGGCTTCCCTGCTGTCTTCCGCAGGGGCGTCTTTGGCAGAGGGTGCTTCGGAAGCGTTCTTTGCCGTGCTGGGAGGGAGAAGGGCTTCGCCAGTCTGCTGGCTGGTCTCGGGTGCGGGCAGGTCAGTACCTTGGCCCGTTGTGTTCGGGCAGGCTGCCCTGCCCGCAACGCTCCGCCCGGACTTTCTTGCAGCCTCGAAAATGCTCTCCCGAAGCTTTTCGACAGCGTTGCCGGCGTCTCCCTTTCTCAGCTTCCTGGCTTTGGTGATGTAGTCCTTCACTGTGCGCTCGGAAAACTCTATGCCGCGCCTTGCAAAGAGCTTTGTCACGCCCTTGATGGTGCCGCGGCGGTTGCGCATGTAGTCCTCAATTTCATCAAGGAGCAGGACGACCATCTCGAAGCCGGAAAAGACCTCGTCTTCCAGCTCTATGTCGGCGCTGCTGATGTCCTCGCTGAGGACCAGGAAGTAGTCGGAAGAGAACTTCCTTTTAGCCTGGCTTTTGACATTCTTGTCAGAATTTTTTGCGATATCATCGACAGAGGAAGCGGAAGATGCAGCCTCGGCTGCTGCGGGGATAGAAAGCATGGATTTCATAGATAAGTTCTCCATTTACCGTGAGTTAAGTTTAAAAGTTTGTCCGACCTTGTTGTGGTCTCCGGAGTAAGAACTATGCTTTCTTTTGTGTTGTGTCAACAACTTTTTTTGAAAAGTTTTTAGATTTTCAGTTTTCTATGGAGCCGAGTTGGCCGGCATGGCCATTGAAAGTCCTGTGAGGCGGGAAAAAAAGAGAGGCAGCCCAGGTCAATGGACTGCCTCTCTGCTGAAAGGGAGTATCTTTACGTATTGAATGCCTGATTAGAAGCCGGCGTCAGCCATCATGCAGCACACATCGCAGACGCGATTGGAGTAGCCCCATTCGTTGTCATACCAGGACACGCTCTTGATGAGGGTGCCTTCCTGGACGGCGGTGTACTCAAGCTCAACAATGGAGGAACGGGGATCGCCCTTGAAGTCCATGGAGACGAGGGGAAGCTCGTTGGTGCCCAGGATGCCCTTGAGGTAGGTCTTTTCGGCTTCCTTCAGAGCGGCATTGACTTCCTCGGCCGTGGTGGCTTTCTCCACGATGGCGGTGAAGTCAACGATGGAGACGGTGGGGGTGGGCACGCGCAGGGAGTAGCCGGAGAAGCGGCCTTCCAGTTCAGGAATGACCTTGGCAACGGCTTTGGCGGCGCCGGTGCTGGTGGGGATGATGTTGCAGGCAGCGGCGCGGGCGCGGCGGGGATCCTTGTGGGCCATGTCCAGGATGCGCTGGTCGTTGGTGTAGGAGTGCACGGTCACCATGTTGCCCAGCTTGATGCCGAAGTTCTTGTGCAGAACCAGGGCGAGGGGAGCCAGGCAGTTGGTGGTGCAGGAGGCATTGGACACGATGTGGTGCTTCTTGGGATCGTACTGGTCGCTGTTCACGCCCATGACCAGGGTGAGATCCTCGCCCTTGGCAGGAGCGGAGATGATGACCTTCTTGGCGCCGTTGTCCAGATGGACATGGGCCTTGGGGCCTTCACGGAAGAGGCCGGTGCTTTCCACAACGACGTCAACGCCGTACTTGCCCCAGTCGAGATTCTTGGGATCACGCTCGGCAAAGCAGTGAATGTTCCAGTCGCCAACCTTGACTTCCTGGCCGTCAACCTCGGCGTTGAGGTTGGCACGGCCGTAGCAGGAGTCGTACTCGGCGAGCTGGAAGTTGGTTTTCGCATCGTAGAGATCATTGAGGGCGACTACTTCCACGCGGTCGCGATAGCTCTGATGGAGAGCACGGAAAACCTGTCTGCCGATACGACCAAAACCATTGATGCCTACGCGAACTTTAGCCATTGGAGAGTACCTCATAGAAAAAAATGCAGTGCAAAATGCAGGATGACGCATGACTGGAAAGGCTTCAGGCCGATTGCCGCCCCCTGCTTTGCATGGGGGAAAAAGCCCCAGTCACGGCCTGGAAAAATCCCTGTTGGAAACCAGCCGGAACAACATGGTCAGGCTGATATAGTAGCATTCTGACTATCATATCCGGCAATCAGTTTCAATCAAGCAGTTGGGAAAACACTGGTTCACAGGACATGAAAAAGGCCCCCCTCAGCCTTGAGGCTGGGAGGGACCGGCAAGTACATGCTTAAAAGGATGGTGTCTTACTTGGCGGAAACCTTGGTCTGTCCGTCCCACACCTTTTCTGCCGGAGGCAGGACAGGCAGGAGCTTCAGCCACGGATTGGACTCAAGATGCTTGGCATCCTGCTGCAGTTTGCGGCTGTGTTCCAGAATGGGGGGGACAATCTTCTGAATGTCGCCGGCGAGAGCGGGGGAGATGCCGAACTTGGTGGCCTGCTCGCAGAGCTCGACAGCCTTGCTGCTGTATTCGGCGGACTTCATCAGAGTGTCAAAGGTCTTGGTGGGGTTGTGGAAGCCGATGCTGTTTTCGGCGGACACGTAGTCCCAGAAGAGCTGGCCCTTGCGGACGAGCTCGCAGGCCTCGGCCAGGAGGGCGTCGTAGTTTTCAGCCTTTTCGCCTGCATAGGCCTTGGCCAGGCGGACAGCCTCATGGGCGCGCACGGAAACTTCCTGAGCCTTGAGCAGCTGGGCAAAGGACTTTTCCTGGATGTAGTGGACGCGGCTGCGCAGGAAGTCTGCGGTCTTGTCGGCGTGGCACTGGCGGCATGCCTTGAGATCGGGATCCTTGAGGGGAGAGGTCATCCAGTGGCTGGAGTACTTCTTGCCGCCCTCGCGCATGTAGGGCATGTGGCAGTCGGCGCAGGAGACGCCGGCAGCGCCGTGGGGACCGTCCTGGAAGGTTTCGTACTCAGGATGCTGCATCTTGATCATAGGAATCTTGGAGGCAGCGTGGACCCAGTCAAAGAACGGAGTCTGGTTGCCGTTGGCATCCTTGGCGCCGTGAGTCTTGTAGTACTGGTAGATTTCCTCGGGTCCCATGCCGTTGTCCCAGGGGAAGACAGGACGGCCGGCAGGACCGTTGTCCTTGTGCGTGAAGTAGTATTCCACGTGGCACTGGGCGCAGACCAGGGTGCGCTTTTCGTTGCGGCTCAGCTTGTTCCAGTCCTTGCCGCTGCGCTTGAGCCAGTCCTTGAGGGGCTCGGAGTAGGGGCGCAGCTCCATGGACTTGGGATCATGGCAGGTGGGGCAGCTGATGGACTCTTCCTTCATGTTGATGCTTTCAGGAGCACGGAAGGTGTTGACGTCCTTGGTCCAGAAGGAGTCGCCGTATTCGCCGACCCAGTTCATCAGCTTGGGAGTCTTGCAGTTCCAGCAGGTGGAGGGCAGGCCGCCCTTTTCAGCGTAGCGGTTGATGCGGTCGATGTTGACGAAGTCCTCGACGGCATGCGTGTGGCCGCGGGCTTCATTGTACTCGTACATGAAGGGGTAGCCGAGCCAGAGGTTCTTCAGGTACGGCTGGGCGTACTTGAAGCCGGTGGGCAGACCGTTGACATTGTCATTCTTGTGGAAGGGAACAGATCCCTTGTACTCGGTCATGACAGTGCTTTCGTTGTTCTTCATGTAGGACTTGTACTGAAGGGGGAAGTCCTTCTCAAAGGAAGACATTTTGGTGTCGTCCTTGGCGATGGAGGTGTTGTAGACAGGAGTCTTCAGTTCTGTGGTTACATCATCGCAGCCGCTGATAACTGGTGCGCCTAACAACAGCATGACTGCTAGCGTACTGTTTACTATGTTACTTTTCATCGGCAACCATCCTTGTGCTGACAGGCTTGCTGCGCATGTGAGCCAGATTGCGGTGGCAGTCTACGCAGTACGGCTTGGCGTCCATGCTGGCCACGTCCTTGTTGGTATCGACATGGCAGGACTTGCAGTTTTCGTTAATGACATCGCGTGTTGTAATACTGGGAAGAAGCGGTGCTTCATGACCTTGCATATTGGCTACGAAGTCGCGCAGTCCTTCTTTTGCCTTGAATGGAAGCTTGGCCATCAGGTTGTGAGGCGCATGGCATTCATTGCAGGCTAAAGACGCATGCGATGACAGCTTGTGTGTCAGCGCGGCTTCCTGCATGACATGACAGGAACCGCAGAACGGGCGGGAGTCCGTAATCCGCATGGCATAGGCTGAAAGGCCAACCAGTATGACACCCGCGATAAGACCCACCAGTAAAATTTTGAAAGGGGATCCCTTGCAGGGTGTGCTCATATGTCTCCTCCTTGTAACAAGAATCCTCCTGATGTGATTCTGTTACTTGTTTGGACAGAGCATAACATTTCTGATTTTTTGGGAGCAAGCCAGTCAGGGACGATCGGGTGAGATGCGTTGTGATAATAGTCACAAGAATTTGAAGTATCTGCCGCAAACGTTTGTGAAAAGGTCCTGGCATCCTGCGGGCTGCCGTGATGAACGGCTTTTTTATTCTGCTGCAAAAGAAGACCCCCTTCCCGGCACGCGGCATCGCAGCCGGGAAGGGGGCTTGGAATCCCATGGGAACTGCATCCCCTGTTTAAAGCAGTGGGCAGCAGAGTCAGTGCCTAGGACTCGTACTTGACAAGGCAGCTGCCGGAAATGCAATGCAAAGCCCTGGACGCCCAGATTGACGGAAAGGGTCAGGTCCTTGGAAAGCGTCATGGTCAGCCCAAGTTCGCCCATGCCGGTGTCCCCCCTCAAAGCTCGGGGCGGCCACGTTGCAGTCAAAGGCAGTGGACTCGCAGGAGCCGGCAAATTCAGGCTCCCATGCTGCGCCGACATAAGAATTGAAGCGCTCAGAGCCCTTGTAGGTGTATCCGGCGTCAAAGCGCACACGGGAGGAGTCCATGTCGTCAAGCTCAAACCTGTCGCCCGCGGTCAGCGTCTCGTCCGTGCCCTGGACCCTGGGCCAGATGTACTTGCCGCAGACATCAAGTTCATGCTCATCCGTGATGTCCCAGACGTAGCCCATTCCGCAGTGCAGGGAGCAGCAGTGCCCATGTCGAATTTGGCGATGCGTCCGCCGGCATCCTTCAGGTCCTTCAAGTAAGCCCCTGCTGCTTACCTGTGCAGGATTTTCCTGCGCATGGAGATGCCCAGGACCAGGCCAACGAGGGTAAAGTTGATGATGGTGGCAGACCCTCCGTAGCTGATAAACGGCAGCGGGATGCCCACGACCGGCATCAGGCCCACGACCATGCCCATGTTGATGGAAATTTCTGCAAAGAAATAGAAGAAGACGCCGACGCAGAGCATGGAGCCAAAGCGGTCCTTGGACTGGATGATGGTGGTCAGTATGGCCATCATGAAGAGGACAAAGAGGCCGATTAGGACAACGCATCCCACATAGCCCCATTCTTCCCCGAAGACAGCCAGGGCAAAGTCTGAGTGGCGTTCGGGCAGGAAGCGAAGCTGGGACTGGGAGCCCTGGGCAAAGCCCTTGCCCCAGAGCTGTCCGGAGCCTATGGCTATGATGGACTGCAGGATATGGTAGCCGCTTCCGAGCGGGTCGTCCTCCGGCGCAATAAAGGTCAGGATGCGCTGGCGCTGGTAGTCGTGCATGCCGACAAACCACATGAAGGCGGCAATGCATGGCAGTGCCAGCACAGAGACGCCCACAATGGAGGCCTTGAGGCCGTGGAAGACAACCATGCCGCCCACGATGAAGATGAGCATGAGGGCGGAGCCCAAGTCCGGCTGCTTGAGGATGAGAAGCAGGGGCGGAGCTGCCACCAGCAGGATGATGCCAAAATCCTTCCAGCCCAGGGCCTCGGTCCTGGTGCTGAGGATTTTGGCGGTCACCAGCAGCAGGGCAAATTTGGCCATCTCCGAGGGCTGTATGCTAAAAGAGCCGAGAGACAGCCAGCGCTTTGCACCATAGACCGTCGTTCCTGCTATGGGCACCAGTATGAGCAGAATGAGCGTTATGCCGTAAAAATACCAGCTGACGCGCACCAGCTTATTGTAGTCAAAGCAGATGACGCAGGTCATGCAGACAAGGCCGATGAGCCCCCAGATGAGCTGGCGCTGGTAGAAGCTGGTCTGCATGATGCCGGCCTCAAGCCTGGCTCCGCTGGCAGAGACGAGGTTGATTTCCCCTACCAGGAAGAGCGCCAGGGTGCAGCCCAGCAGAATCCAGTTGAGATGCCTGAGAAGCGGTTGTTTTGTTTTATCCATGGCAGATCATGGCAGCCTCGACTGCTGGATTTCGCGCTGGCGCGCCATGGCCGGAGGAAGCGGCGGACCATGGATCGGCATGGGCGGCTCGTCGTTTTTGTAGTAGCGCGGGTTGGAGAAAAGGAAGTTGTAGACCTTGGCAGCCACCGGACCTGCGACGGAGGAGCCGCCGCCGCCGTGCTCGACCATGACGACGACGACATAGGTCTTGTCGCCCTTGTGCCCCCAGGTGGCAATCCAGGCATGGTCCTTCTGCTTCCAGGCCTGCAGGTCGTTGGCAGCCTTGGTCTTGCCCAGCTTGACGACCTGGGCTGTGCCCGTCTTGCCGCCCATGTCGGCATCGCGTCTGCCCACAACGCGGGCTGTGCCGCCGCCTGCCGTCTTGCGCATGGCGTTGATGATCTGGGTCAGCGTCGCCTGGCTGGCAGGAACCCTGTGGGTGACCACAGGCGTGTCGTTTTCAAGCAGGAGGGGCTTCAAGACCTTGCCGCCGTTTAATATGGCCGACACCTGGACAGCGATCTGCAGCGGCGTCGCCAGGGTGTAGCCCTGGCCGATGGAGGCGTTGAAGGTGTCGCCCCTGGTCCACGCCTTCTTGTACCGCTTCAGCTTCCATTCCCTGGACGGGGCAATGCCCGACTTTTCGCCCGGGAGATCAATGCCTGTTGGGGCGCCAAGGCCGCAGGCGTGCATGTAGGCAGATATCCTGCTGATGCCCAGCTTTTCCGCCATAAGGTAGAAGTAGACGTCGCAGGAGTTGATGATGGCCTGCTCAAGCGTCTGCGATCCGTGCCCCGAGTGCTTCCAGCAGCGGAAGATCTGCTTGCCCAGCTTGGCATATCCGCCGCAGAAGACCGTCGCCTGGGGCGAGATGCCGTTTTCCAGAATGCAGCCGGCCATGATGAGCTTCCAGACGGAGCCCGGGGGATAGGTGCTCTGGATGGCTCGGTTCTGCAGGGGCGTTTTGGGCGAGTTGCGCAAAAGGTCCCAGTCCTTTTGCAGAATGCCGCCGGAAAAGAGGTTGTTGTCGTAGGCAGGATCGGTGACCAGCGCCCGGACCTTGCCTGTCTCAGGCTCCATCACCACGATGGATCCGACCTTGGACCCCAAAGCGTCCCAGCAGGCCTGCTGGATGTCCCTGTCTATAGTGAGGGTGAGGTCCGTCCCGATCTGCGGGTCTTTTTTGGGGACGCGGCTGACCATATGGCCTGAGGAGTCCACCTCTATGCCGCTGACGCCCTTGGCGCCGCGCAGCTTCTTGTCCATGGTGAGCTCCAGGCCGGCCTTGCCGATGTCGTCGCCAAGGCTCAGTTCGTCATCCTTGGCCAGCTCCTTTTCGTTGGCGATGGAGACGTAGCCTAAGATGTGGGCGAAGAGCTCCTTTTCTGGGTAGCTGCGCTTGTTCTGGACGACGATTTCCAGACCAGGCCAGTTGCACAGCTCGGACTCGATGCGGGCGACAAGCTCGGAATGCAGGTCTGAGACCAGGAGCAGGGGTTCAAAGGACTTCACCTTGATGCGGGCCTGCTTGTAGCGCTCCTCGACCTTGCTGAGCGGCATGCCTGTCCAGAGGCTGATCTGGGCCAGGGTGGCGTCCAGGTCGTGCACGTCGTCCGGCACCACGCTGAGGGCAAAGGAGGTGATGTTGTCGGCGAGTATGCGCCCCCTCAAGTCCAGTATGCGCCCCCTGGGCGCAGAAAGGTATTTGTCTCTCCAGCTGTTGTTCTGCGCCTGGACTGCGTAGTCGGACCCGTGCAGGATCTGCAGATAGTAGAAGCGCAGGGTGAAGGCCGATAAAAAGAGGATGATCAGTCCCTGCAGGATGAAGAGCCCCAGTTTGGGCGGCTGGTATTCCTCAGGCTTCTTCTGCGGGACGAGGGGCTGAGGTTCGTTTTTTTTCTGCTTCATGCCTCAGTCTCCTGTGGCAGACAGCGTATGCGGAGCCTGCGCAGGACAATCCAGCCTGAAAATAGATACACGGCCTCAAGGCATCCCTCATACAAGAGCTGGTCGGGGATGTAGGGGAGCTCCTCCAAGCTTGCAAAAAGCCAGTCCAGGAAAAGGCGCACCCCGCCCATGCAGAGCGAGAGCAGGAAGTAGAAGCCGTAGCGCGAGGCCCTGGCTATGCGCCTGGTCAGCGTATAGAGCAGATAGCAGAGCGTGACGCAGAGCAGTGTGGATCCGAAGGCCTGCGTGCCCATGCCGTCCTGCAGGAAGATGATTGCCGGGACAAACCAGACGAGCGTGCGGTAGTTTTTCTCTTCTATGAGCAGCAGGACGCCCAGGATCAAAGCGTCCAGGCCTGGGAAATAGGCCTGCAGGATGATGCCGAGCATGAGGAAGGCTATCCACCAGGCTGTGTTGGCAAATGGTTTCATAGTGTCCTGCTTGGCTGGCTTTAGTCGGCAGACTGGTCTGGCTGGCTGGGCTGCCCCGTCTGGCCGCCCTGCTGGGGAGCCTGGTTCTGTCTGCCTGCAGCCGTCCCTCTGGTCATGAAGTCGGGAAGCAGGGGCCCCACAAAGTCGGGCCTGGTGTCCAGGTTGAGGGGCTGCGCCACGCCTGTGGGCTCCAGCAGGAGCACTTCTTCTATGTGCGCCAAGTCCGCCAGAGGCTCTGCCAGAATGGTCATAAACTCATTGTGGCTGGAGGGCCTGATGGAGGTGATGGTGGCAATGGGTATTCCCTTGGGGAACTTGCCGTCCAGGCCTGAGGTGATCAGAATTTCCCCTACTTCAGCCTTGGTGTCGCGGCTGACGTAGAGCGCCTCGAGGGCATTGTTGGGGCCGTTGCCGGTGAGGATGCCTGAAGAGCGCGTCTTCTGGGTGAAGATGGCGATGCGGCTCAAGGGGTTTGTGAGCAGAAAGACGGTGGCAGTGTGCGCCGAGGCGCGCTGGACCCTGCCAAGCAGCCCCTTGTTGGTCACGACGGGCGTGCCGGGCGTGGCGCCGTTTGTGTAGCCGCGGTTGATGGTAAAGCTGGAAAGCCTGGAATTGGGGCTTATGCGTCCGGCAAGGACGCGGGCGCCGACAGGCTGCCAGGAAACATCTGTGGGAAGCTTCAAAAGGTCGCGGAGGCGCCTGAGCTCAGAGAGATCCTCGCGGTGGGTGAGGACCTGGGCTTCCAGTTCATGCACCTGCGCCGCCAGCTTCTTGTTTTCCTGGCGCACGGAGCGCAGGTCGATGTAGTCGTACCAAAGCCCTTCTATGCTAGCCTGGATCTGGCGGAAGGGGGACAGGACTGCGCCTCCAGCCTCCAGCCCGATTTCGCTGGCAACATCATCCAGAACACCTGTAGTGCGGTTCCAGGTGTACATGCCCAAAAAAAGGATGAGCAGAGTGCCTGTGCAGATAAGGAAGGTACGGAAGCTCACAGGCGGACACCCTCATGCAGCCGGCCAGGATGAAGTAAAAGTTACTTTTGGCAACTATACGCTGAAAAGGCGCCATTTCCTAACAAGCAGTCATGGCGCCGATACATAATCACAACAGATTTTGAGATGGGAAGGACTAGTCTATGCAGACGTCCTTGAGCAGGTTGATGTCGTCCAGGGCGCGTCCGGTTCCCTTGGCGACAGAGGAGAGCGGATCGTCAACCAGGATGATGGGCAGCCCCGTCTCATTGCGCAGCAGCTGGTCCAGGCCCTTCAGCAGGGCGCCGCCGCCGGTGAGCACGATGCCGCGGTCGACAGTGTCTGCGGCAAGCTCCGGCGGAGCCTGCTCCAGTGCGAAGAGCACGGCGTGGACTATGCCCTCGATCTGCTCGGAGATGGCCTGGCGGATTTCCTCGGAGCTGACTGTCAGGTTGCGGGGGATGCCGGTCACAAGGTCGCGGCCCTTGACGTCCATGGTGAGCTCTTTTTCCAGGGGGTAGGCGGAGCCGATTTCCATCTTGACCTGCTCGGCGCTGGTTTCGCCGATGAGCATGTTATACTTGCGCTTGATGTAGGTCATGATGGCTTCGTCCATCTTGTCGCCGCCGATGCGCACGGACTTGGCGTACACAATGCCGGACAGGGAGATGATGGCCACCTCCGTGGTGCCGCCGCCGATGTCGACCACCATGTTGGAGACGGCTTCCTGGATGGGAAGGTTGACGCCTATGGCTGCTGCCATGGGCTCCTCTATGAGGTAGACTTCCCTGGCACCGGCTGATTCCGCAGACTCGCGCACTGCCCTCTTTTCAACCTGGGTGATGCCTGTGGGCACGCACACGATGACGCGGGGGTGGACCATGCGCTTGGCCTTGAGGCATTTGGTGATGAAGTGCCTCAGCATGGCTTCCGTCACCTCAAAGTCGGCGATGACGCCGTCCTTCATGGGGCGGATGGCCTCGATGTTGCCGGGCACGCGGCCGAGCATCTTCTTGGCGTCGTTGCCGACTGCCAGAACCGTCTTGTTGCCACGGTTATCTCTTTTGACAGCCACGACAGAAGGTTCACGCAAAATCAGACCCTGCCCCTTGAGGTAGACACAGGTGTTTGCCGTGCCCAGGTCAATGGCCAGGTCATTGGAAAAAGTGCCCAGAAGAGAATCCAGGATTTTAGTCATCAGTTTTTGAAACCTCTCGGAATGGACCAGCGGAATGGACCAGCGGGGCTGTACCATGCCAGAACCGCCTGCTTCCTGCCTTAGGCTGCCGCAAAAAACAGCGGCCCGGCAGGGAGAAAAAACGGCGTCTGAAACGGCGTCATAAGAGAGATTTTTGTGTGCCAAAAATAGGGGAAAGTCAAGACAGCAGTGCGCTGTGCAATGCCCTGCAGACAGCCCCGCCCAGTACGTTTTGGGGCGGCAGCTGAGCCCTTGAATCAGCTTGAATGACGCTTGCGAAAGCGCCCTCTCTTTGGCAAACTATCCACCCAACTATTATGGAGGGAGTCTTGTCAGACAGTCTTATCCTTGTTGATGTGGGCAATACCGCCATGAAGGTGGGCTTTTTTTCGGGCCAGACCATAAAAGCCTGCTCTCTTCCGACGGACTGCCGCATGACAGCCGGGCAGCTGGGGCAGCTTGTCGAAGGCCTGCTTGCCAAGGCAGGCCTTGGCAAGGATTCCTGCTCTGCCTGCGCCGTCTGCTCCGTGGTCCCTGCCATGGACGAGCTTGTCCGAGGCGCCATGGAAAGCCTGGGGCTGCCTGTGCGCTTTGCCCCGGCTGACCTGCCCGTCCCTTTGGAGAACAGGTACGAGGCTCCGGAAAAGCTTGGCGCAGACCGCCTTCTTTCAGCCTGGGCTGCCAGAAGGCTGTATCCTGAGTCCCCCGCGCTCATCGTCATTGACTTCGGGACTGCCGCCACCTTTGACTGCGTGCAGGACAATGCCTTCCTGGGCGGGCTGATTTTCCCAGGTCCCATGACGGCCCTGTCTTCACTTGCAGGGGCTACTGCCAAGCTTCCGGCCGTCAGCCTGGAAGAAGAGGAGGCCGTCCTCTATCCCGGAAGGGATACGGCTTCCTGCATACGCAGGGGCGTTCTGTTCGGCTTTGCCAGCATGGTCGAGGGATTGGTTGCCAGGCTGAAAAGGCAGCTGGCTTCCCCCTGCACCGTGATCGGCACAGGCGGGCTTGCCCCGCTTTTTGCCAGGCACTGCCCCGAGCTTGAAAAGGTGGACAAGGGGCTTGTCCTGCAGGGGCTTGCCCTGCTCTGCGGACAGAAGAAAGCCGCCATGGTGGTCCCTCTGCAGCAGGACACGGACAGCCCTGCTTCTATCTTTTAGCTGCCGATACTATTGATTTTTTGCTGATTCCAACCACAACACTGTCTTCCGGCAGGCAGCCTGCCGACGGCATCGGAGGTTTTCGATATGAGCTCTATTGCATCTGTTAGCGGACGCGAGATTCTTGATTCCCGCGGCAATCCCACCGTCGAGGTGGAGGTCACCCTGGAAAGCGGCATAGCCGCCCGTGCGGCTGTTCCTTCCGGTGCCTCCACCGGCAGCCGCGAGGCTTTGGAAATGCGCGACAAGGAAGAACGTTACGGCGGCAAGGGCGTCCGCAGGGCTGTTGAGCATGTCAACAATGAAATTGCCGACTGCATCGTCGGCATGGATGCCTTAAACCAGGTCAACCTGGACATGGCCCTCCTTGACCTGGACGGCACGGACAACAAGTCCCGCCTGGGCGCCAACGCCATCCTGGGCGTGTCCATGGCCGTGTGCCGCGCTGCCTCCATGTTTGTGGGACAGCCCCTGTACAAGTACATCGGCGGCATCAACGCCAAGCTGCTCCCCGTGCCCATGATGAACATCATCAACGGCGGCGCCCATGCCCCCAACAACCTCGACATCCAGGAATTCATGATCATGCCCGTGGGCGCCCAGTCCTTTGCCGACGCCCTCCGCATGGGCGCTGAAATCTTCCACACCCTGGGCAGCCTGCTGAAGAAAAACAACCTCTCTGCCACCGTGGGCGACGAAGGCGGCTACGCCCCGAACTTTACAAGCCACGCCGAGGCTTTCGACTACATCACCAGGGCCATTGAGGAGTCCGGCTACAATCCCGGCTCAGAGGTTATGCTGGCTATAGATGTCGCCTCCTCCGAGTTCTACAAGAACGGCAAGTACGTCATCGCCGGCGAGGGCAAGGAGCTGACCAGCCCCGAGATGGTGGAATGGCTGCAGGAATTCACCCAGCGCTATCCTCTGGTCTCCATCGAGGACGGCATGGCCGAGGGCGACTGGGACGGCTGGGCTGCTCTGACCAACCGCCTGGGCGACACCACCCAGCTTGTGGGCGACGACCTTTTTGTGACCAACCCCGCCATCCTGAACGAAGGCATCTCCCGCGGCATTGCCAACGCCATCCTCATCAAGCTGAACCAGATTGGCACAGTGACCGAGACCATGGACGCCATGGAGCTGGCCAAGAACAACGGCTACTCCACCATCGTCTCCCACCGCTCCGGCGAGACTGCGGACAGCTTCATTGCCGACCTGGCTGTGGGCTTCAACGCCGGCCAGATTAAGACCGGCTCCCTCTGCCGCTCCGAGCGCATGGCCAAGTACAACCAGCTGCTCCGCATCGAGGAGGAGCTGGGCACAGGCTCAGAGTATTTCGGCCCCGCCATGCAGGAAGGCTTTGAGTCCATCAGGACCGGCGCCGACGACTAAAAGTAAGAATTCCTTATCCTTAGGATAAGAGGTCTGTTTTGAGAGGAGGGGAGGGCAACGCTTCCCCTCCTGTATGGAAGAAGTATGTTGCTGATTGATGGAAAAAAGATAGCGCAGGAAGTGCGCGCCGAGGTGCGTGCTGAAGTTGAGAGCGCCGTGGCCAAAGGCGTGCGTGCTCCCGGCCTGGCTGTCCTTTTGGTCGGAGAGGATCCGGCCTCGCAGGTCTATGTGCGGAACAAGGAAAAGGCCTGCGGAGAGGTGGGCATCGTTTCCTTTGCCCACCGCCTCCCCGCTGATTCAACCGAAGGGGTGCTGCTGGACCTTATCGCAGCCCTGAACGACGACGACGCAGTGGACGGCATATTGCTGCAGCTGCCCCTGCCCAAGGGGCTGGACGCCGGCAAGTGCCTTCTGGCCATAAGCCCGGAAAAGGATGTGGACGGCTTTCATCCTGAAAATGTGGGCCGCCTTTCCATTGGCCTGCCGGGCCTTGTCTCCTGCACGCCTGCCGGCTGCATCGAGCTTCTGCGCCGCTACAAGCTCTCCCCCCAGGGAAAGCGCGCCGTCGTTGTCGGGCGCTCCAACATTGTCGGCAAGCCGCTTGCCATGCTTTTGCAGCGCCGCGGAGCCTACGGGGATGCCACGGTTACGGTCTGCCACTCCAAGACGCCGGATCTTGCCGATGTCTGCCGCGAGGCAGATTTTCTTTTTGCAGCCATAGGCCGCCCCAACTTCATCAAGGAAGACATGGTCAAGGAAGGCGCCGTGGTCATTGACGTGGGCATCAACAGGACGGAGCACGGACTGTGCGGGGACGTGGATTTTGCTTCCGTCTCCCAAAAGGCCAAGGCCATCACGCCTGTGCCAGGCGGCGTAGGCCCCATGACCATAGCCATGCTGCTGAAGAACACGCTTGCCTCCTGGAAGCGCCGTACAGGGATGCAGCCTTAAGGAAAGGGGAACAGGCATGACGGACTACCGCAATACCAAAAACGTCGGCCATGTCATGATTGGCAGGGGAGCCGTCTCGCAGCTGGGTGGGGTTCTTGCCCCGCTTAAAGCACAGGGCGCCCCCTGCGTCTGGTTCTTTGACCACTTTTTCAAGACAGGCGAGCTGGCAGCCCGCCTGCCTGTTGCCTCAGAAGACGTCGTTGTCTACGTCGATACGGCGCAGGAGCCGACGACGGACGGCGTGGATGCCTGCACAGCAAGGGTGCGCCGTGAGCTTGACGGCAGGACGCCCTGCGCCATGCTGGCCTTTGGCGGCGGCTCCACCATGGACACCTGCAAGTGCACCGCCAACCTGCTGACAAATCCAGGATTTGCGGAGGACTATCAGGGCTGGGAGCTGGTCCGCCGTCCAGCCCCCTATAAAATCGGCTGCCCCACCTTGTCGGGAACCGGATCTGAATCCTCGCGCACCGGCGTGCTCTGCAATGAGAAGAAGAACATCAAGCTTGGCATGAACAGCGACTACAGCATGTTCGACCAGCTTGTGCTCGACCCTGATCTTCTGCAGACAGTGCCAAGGGACCAGTACTTCTTTACGGGCATCGACACGTACATGCACTGCTTTGAAAGCCTGACCGGCTCCTACCGGAACGTGGTGGTGGACGCCCTGGCCGAGAAGGCCATCGCCCTCTGCCGCGAGGTCTTCTCGGCCAAGGACATGATGCAGCCCGAGTGCCGTGAAAAGCTGATGATAGCCTCCTACATGGGCGGCATGGCAGCCGGCTTTGTGGGCGTGGTGCATCCTTTGAGCGCAGGGCTCTCCATGGTGCTGCACCTGCGCCACGGCCTGGCAAACTGCCTGGCGCTGTCTGTCTGTCAGGACATCTATCCCAAGCAGCATGCCGAGGTCATGGGCATGATGGCAAAGCAGGGCGTATCCCTGCCCAAGAACATCTGCGCAGGCCTTGATGAGGACGCCTTCAGGCAGATGTATGAAGGCTCCATAGTGCATGAAAAGCCGCTGACCAACGCCCTTGGCCTTGAGTACAGAAGCATCCTGACCTATGAGAACGTCAGGCAGCGTTTCGGGCGCCTGTAAATTAAGGCGCACGTGCAAGGACAGGGCAGAAAAGGCGGATGGCAGGGGAGAACTGTATGGAGTGCCGCATTCCCTTCAGCGGACGTTCAATACGCTACACGGAAGAAGAAATTGCCGTCGTGGCAGAGTGCATGCGCTCCTGCGAAAATTTGACCCAGGGGCGCCGTCTGCAGGAATTTGAAGCAGCCTTTGCCCGCTACCAGGGCGTAGAGCCAGGCAGCTGCTTTGCCGTGTCCAACGGGACCTGCGCCCTGGAATTGTGCGCAGCCCTCTGCGATTTGAAGCCAGGCGACGAGGTCATAGTCCCCTCGCACACCTTCACCTCCTCCGCCTATCCCTTCCTCAAGGCCGGAGCCTCCCTTGTCTGGTGCGACGTCAATGAGTGCACCCACGTCGTGGACGCCGAGACGGTGTCGAAGGCTGTGACGCCCAGGACAAAGGCGGTCGTCGCCGTCCATCTCTACGGCTACTGCGCCGACATGCCCTCGCTTGCCGCCTTGTGCAGGGAGAAGGGCATGCTGCTCATTGAGGACGCAGCCCAGGCCATAGGAAGCGAGTTTGAAGGCAGGAAGGCGGGCTCCTTCGGGGACATGGCCATTTTTTCCTTCCATTCCCACAAGAACCTGACCACCCTTGGCGAAGGCGGCATGCTCTATGTGCGGGACAGGGAAAAGCAGCAGCTTGTCCCCATGCTGCGCCACAACGGGCACTGCAGCTTTGAGTTTCCAAGAAAGGACTACTGGAAGCCTGCCATGGGCAATGTCGATGTGCCGCATCTTGGCAAGAGGCTGCTGCAGCCTGCCAACTACTGTTTGGGCGAGGTGGAATGCGCCCTTGGCTGCAGGCTCCTGGAGCGCATAGACGCCATCAACGAGGCAAAGAGGACGCGCGCCCTGGCCTTTATCGATGCTCTTGCCGACTATCCGGAGCTGGTGTTCCTGCGCGAGCCCACGCGCCGCCACAACTACCATCTTCTGGCAGCCTGTCTTACGGCTGGGACCGAGGTGCGCGACGCCTTCATGCGCACTATGTTTGAGGAGCACGGCATTCAGTGCGCTGTGCAGTATTTGCCATTGAACCGCTATGACTATTACCGTAAACAGGGATTGTCTGAGGCTGACTGCCCCAACGGCGACCGTTTCTTTGACACTATGGTCTCTTTTCCCTTTCAGGCTTGGATGAGCGATGAGGACTTTTCCTATATGCTGGAGAGGACGCGCCTGACGCTGGCGCAGCTATTCGGGAAAAGATAGGGAAGTGCAGACAGGGGAGTTTGTATGCGAAAGCGCTGTGTCGTTATACCTGCCATCAAGAAGAATGCGGCCATCCCGGATCAGCTGGTCAAGAAACTGGCAGGGGTGACTTTGCTGGAGCGTGCCGTCGCCACGGCCAAGGCCCTGGCAGACAATGATGACATCTATGTGCTCACAGACAGCCAGGAGAGCACGCTCATCTGCGAGCGGCACGGCGTCAGGCACCGCTACAACAGTGATTTCTGCTTCCGCTCCCTCAACATCGTCGCCGAAATGCGGGATCTCTTGGGCGAGCTGGCCAAGGAGTACGAGCACTGCATAATATTGCGGGCCTCCTGCCCCCTCATCACCGCAGATGACGTGGAGGACGCCTGGAATAAGTACCTTGACAGCGACGCTGACAGCCTGGTCACAGTCAAGAGCGTCCAGCAGCGGGTGTGGAGCGTGCAGGGCCGCAACCTGGCCCAGCTTCTTGATGAAGAGCTTGGCGAGCGCGAGGTCGTGGTTGAGAGCAGGGCCCTCATCATCCTGCGCTCGGAAGCCTTGATGCGGGCCATGGCGACCGGACGCATGGCCCGCATGCACAATGTCGTCCCCTACTTCCTCAACGACAGGGCCATAGAGATCCAGTCCTACCAGGACTGGTGGATCTGCGAGCATCTTCTGCGCCGCCGGCACATCGTCTTTGTCGTCGCCGGCTGGCCTGCCATAGGCATGGGGCACATCTACAGGGCATTGATGCTGGCGCATGAGATCATGAACCACAAGATTTCCTTTGTCTGCACGCGCGAGTCTGAGCTGGCTGTGGAGAGCATAGCCAGAAGGGACTACCACAGCACAAGACAGGGCGATGAAGACCTGGCAGAGACGGTGCTCAAGCTGAAGCCCGATCTGGTGGTCAACGACATCCTCAACACCGACGCCGACTACATGAAGGCGCTGAAAGGGCGCGGCATCCCCTGCATCAACTTTGAGGACGAGGGCGAGGGCGCAGACCTGGCAGATCTTGTCATCAACGCAGTCTACGACGCCTCCCTTTCAACCGAGCGCTGCCTCTGCGGCCCCGACTGGTTCTGCCTGCGCGATGAATTTCTGGAAGCTGAGCGCAACGAGTTCAGGGAAGAGGTCAAGACTGTGCTCATCAGCTTTGGCGGGACAGACCAGCGCGACTGCACCAGGCGCTGCCTTGACATAGTCTGGCCCATCTGCCGTGAGCGCGGCATAGCCATCCGCGTGGTGGCAGGCCCGGGCTATGTGCACAGGTACGAGATGGAGCGCTACGTGCGCGAGCTGGGCAGCAAAGACATCAGCTTTACCTGGGCCACCAATGTGATGAGCAGCCAGATGGAAGGTGCCGACGTCTGCCTCTGTGCAGCCGGGCGCACCACCTACGAGCTGGCCCACATGCGGGTGCCCTCCATCGTGCTGGCAACGCACGAGAGGGAACTGAGGCACTCCTTTGCCAGGACCGCCAACGGCTTTGTCTTCTTAGGGCTGATGGACACCATCCGCGACGAGGAAATCAGGCGCAGCTTTGTCTCCATGCTGGACGCCAAGGTCAGGCGCAAGTTCCATGAGCGCATGAAGCTGCTTGACTTCACTGGCAATAAAGCCAAGGTTCTTTCCCTGATGCTGGCCATCCTGAACCAGAAGAAAGGCGGGGACGGCAAGGGAGGCGCCTCGTGCGGACTGTAGCCGTCATCCAGGCCAGGATGGGCTCCTCAAGGCTGCCCGGCAAGTCCATGCTCTGCCTGCGCGGTAGACCTTTGATCGACTGGGTGGTAGAGCGGACGCGCAGGGCCAGCCTGCTGGACGAGGTCGTCGTCGCCTGCCCGGACACAAGGCTGGACGACCCGCTGGCCTTTCATCTGTCAGAGCTTCGAGTCCGTGTCGTCAGGGGGGCTGAAGAGGACGTCCTTGGCAGGTTTGTCCTGGCGGCAAGGGAAACCAAGGCAGACCAGGTCGTCCGCATCTGCGCGGACAACCCCTTTGTCTGGTGGGAGGCCATAGACCGCCTGGTGCGCTTTCATGCTGAAAGCGGCGCCGACTGCAGCTACAACCACATCCCCAAGGGAAACCTCTGGCCTGACGGGCTGGGTGCTGAAATTGTCAGCGCTGACCTCTTGGGGCAGCTGGCAGCCAAAGCCAAGGACCCTTCAGAGAGGGAGCACTGCTTAAACTATCTCTGGAACCACAGGGAAGACTATGCAATGGCCACCTTCGATCCTGAGGAGCAGTGGCTGAGGCGTCCGGACATCCGGCTGGATGTCGACACTCTTGAGGATTTTGTGAACGTATCGGAGCTGACTGCCTCGCTTTTTGAAGAGGCAGAAGAGCTTGTCACAAGCTATGACACCGTCTGCGCCCTGAATGCTTGGGTTTTTTAAGGCGGCAGGAAATAAGGAGAATTGAACAATGCCCGAAGAACAGCAGCGTTTTGCCAAGGCTGTCAACCGCATGATGGACGCCATCATCTTTGAGAACTGGCTCCGCTTTTACTTCTTGGCAGAGGATGAAAGCGTGGAGGAAGGGCAGGAGGAGCCAAAGCTGAGGATCTCCATCCCCGAAAAGGCCATGGTCCAGATAAGCCAGCGCTACGGAGCACTCAAGGACATGGCCGAGGCCCTCAACGGCAGCGAGGCAACCCTGGAGAACTCCCGCTCTGCTGTGGTGAACTTTGTGCGCCACGAAGTGGAAGGAACGCTTGTTCCGACCGGCGGTCTTGCCGCCTGCTTTGACAGCATGCTCTTCCAGAACTCCCTGCACCTCTTCAATGCCTGGATCCAGGCTGCCGAGGAGATGCTGGACAAGACCTTCTACGACTTTGACCAGTGGCGCGACCTCTTTGCCTCCTACAAGGATTCCCCTTCCGGCCAGAAGATCATGGCCCAGATGGAAGAGGACGCCAAGCAGAGCGCCGAGGCTGCCAAGAACTAAGGGAACGCAGGGAGATCTGGCATGCGCAGCAGAAAGAAAGCCAAGAAGCGCACAGCTCTGCCGGAAGAGCCGGAGAAAAGCCTTCCCCAGAAGCCTGAGTCCGTGCGCATGGGCATCGTCTGCCTCTACGGGGCAGCCTTCATTTCAGCCTGCTTTCTTATCCTGAACGGCCAGGTCCAGTGGCATGAGGAGAAGACTGAAGCCCTGACCCTTGTGCGCATAGCCCTTTTGCACATGGGCTTCAGCGCCGTGCAGGATGCGGGGCTTGGCTTTATAATCAGCCGCTGCCTGCCCTGGTCAAGATGGGTGCTTGTCGCCTGCACCGGCATAAGCCTGGTCTTCCATGCTGCGACCTTTGCCCAGGTTGCGGCTGTCTCCCCGGGCTTCTGCATCAGCCGCCTGCTCGTGCTCTTTATGGAGATTGGCGCCGTCGCGCTGTGCTTTGGCCAGGCGTCGCGCGGGTGGTTTGCCTCGCTTTCAAAGTAGGCGCCGGACTCTTTTTCAAGCAGCCTTTTGCGCAGGCAGCGCAGGATGGCTGCAGCTCCCCCCTTTTTTATGCCTGTCCCCTTGGCTTCCCAGGGGGAGGGGCTTGTTTTTTCCCTGCGCATTTGCAAAAAGAGCGCAGCCCCTGCGGCTTCGCTGCAGGATTCCCCCCTCTGCTTCGCTGACAGCGGCTCTCTTGCCTGGTCCGCCCCATGGGCGGGGAAAGGCAGTGTCCTTCGCTTCAGGTCAGTCAGTAAATGAAACAACACTATCCTTTGATTATACGCCTGAGCCTGGCTTTCGGGCTTGCTCCGGACAAGGCATTGTACATCCTGTCGGACATAGCAAGCCTTGCCCTGGCGACCTTTGCCGGCTTTGTCCTGCGCTTCCTGGTCGGCCCCTTCAGCATTCCGCTGCAGCTTGCCATGCTGCTCGGCATCGTCTTCTTTTGCTCTCCGCTTGTCGCCTTAAGCCTGGGATTGTATTCCATGCCGTCCATGCAGCCGCCGTACAGGCGCCTGGCACATATATTCAGCTATGTCTCGATAACCTTCGCCTTTGTCTCGATCATCTTCTTCCTGGCACAGACCGGGCATGTGTACTCGCGCCTCTTTATCGTGTTCAGCTGGTTCATCGCCTGCTTTACCGTGCCGTTGGGCAGGAATTTTGTGGAGAAGACCTTCTGCCGCTACTCCTGGTGGGGGCTTCCGCTTGTCTGCATGGACAGGTCGAACACCGGCAAGGAGCTCTGGCACTACCTGCGTGCGCATCCTGAGCTTGGCATACGCCCTGTGGCCTTCCTGGACCTGCCCGACGAGCTGACGGAGGACATCCACGAAAAGATGGCGCAGACGGCAAGGCAGTTCCCGGGCAGCGTCGCCATGCTGGCTGAGGACAAGAACTTTGTGAACAGCGAGCTTCTGGCTGCCGTCAACAGGCATTTCTGCCACATTCTGGTTATGCCTGTGCACAGGGACGTCTGCTCCTTCCTTGCCACCCCCTATGTCGTCAACTTCTCCACCGGCCTCCTTTTGCAGCAGAGGCTGCACGACAAGCGCCGTCTGGCCATCAAGCGCGGCATGGATCTTCTGCTCTGCTTTGCAGCCTCCTTTATCCTCATCCCCCTCTTTGCCGTGCTGGCGCTGCTGATCCGCCTGGACTCAAAGGGACCGGTCTTCTATTCCCAGCGCCGCATAGGCCGCGGAGGCAAGGAGATACGCGTCCACAAGTTCCGCACCATGGTGGCCAACGCCGACGAGATCCTGCAGCAGTACCTGGCCGACAACCCCGCCCTGAAGGAGGAGTGGGACAGGGACCACAAGCTGAAGGACGATCCGCGCATCACCCGCGTGGGGCACTTCCTGCGCAGGACGTCTTTGGATGAACTGCCGCAGCTGCTGGACGTCGTCATCGGCAACATGAGCCTGGTGGGGCCGCGCCCCATTGTGGAGGCCGAGCGGCAGAAGTACGGGTCCGTCTTCAACGAGTACATACGCGTCAGGCCCGGCATAACTGGTTTGTGGCAGATTTCGGGCCGAAATGATACAACCTACGCACAGCGGGTCAGTTACGACTTTTTCTACGTTTCCAACTGGTCTGTCTGGTTCGATATATGGATATTGGTGAGCACGGTGCCCGTGGTCCTGTTCCGCAAGGGAGCCTACTAGCCCTGGCAGCATAAAGGACGACGCACCGTCTCATTGGAGATACACAGCGCATGGCAGCAGTTTCTGAGACGGAAGACAAGAAGGGGGGAGCCGCCTCCCTTCTTGAGAGAATGCTTACGCTAAAAAGGACGGATCCAGGAGAGTTCTGGTTCCGCTGCCTGTTCTGGACCTTTTGGGTCCATCTGCTTTTCTACAGCATAGGCTATGGGTTCAGGGAGGTGATGCCGCCCCTCTGCGCCATCTTCCTCTGCCTGTACTACCGCTACAACTGGAAGAACAGCGTCCTGGCTCGCCTGCCGGTGTGGCCCTTGTTCTTCTGCCTGTGGATCATGCTCCTTATCGGCATCGTCTTTTCCATCGATCCCAAGGGATCCCTGCTGGAGGTGGGGACAGCCCTCAACAAGGGTCTTCTGCTGCCTTTTTTGGGGATGGAGTGCGTCAGAAGCCTCAAAGACCTGAAGAGGCTCACGATAGCGGCTGCCCTGGCCGTCTTCTGGGTGGGGCTTGACGGCATCTACCAGTCCGTCAACGGCATAGACCTGATTATGGGCTATCCGCCCAACGCCGGCAGGCTGACCTCGGTCATGGACGACTATGAGATCGGCAACTACCTGGCCCTGAGCTTTGTCCCTGCCTTTGGCTTCTGGTACATCGCCAAGGACAAGATGCTCCCGCACAATGCCCTCCTTTTGTGCGTGCTCTTCTTCTTCCCCGGCGTGTTCACGCTGATGGGCAGCGCAGTCCGGTCGGCCATGCTGGCCCTGACCGTGTCGGCAGCAGCCTGGGTTGTCTGCTTCCGCTCGAAGAAGAGCTGGCTGTACCTGATAGGCATAGCCGTCTTTGTCGGGCTGGCGCTCTTTCTGCTGCAGAATTTCCAGGTCAACAGGTTCAACTACGAGGATGTGTCGCAGGACGGACGCTGGAGCCTGTGGTCCCTTGGCTGGAGCATTTTCCTGGCGCATCCTGTCTTTGGCGCCGGCATAGACATGTACAACACGGCCTTCAGGATGCTCGGGCTTGTTCCTGCCTGCGACGTGATAACCATTTCCCACCCGCACAACATGTACCTGGACATCCTGTGCTCCACAGGCGTCGTGGGCGCTGTCTTCGGCTACACCTTCCTCTTCGGCACGCTGTTCTGGCTGGCCAGGCACATCGTGCCGCGCCTGGCGGAGTCCTGGCAGCCTCCTGTGCAGGGGGAGAGTGAAACGCCCGGCGCCTGCAAGTTGTACTGGCAGCTTGCAGGGCTCTTTGCCCTGGCCTGGCTGACCTGGCTTGCCAATGCCGTCTTCGGTCATGAGCTGCTGCGCATGTGGTGGTTCGGGCACGCCATGCTGAGCTTTGGCGTCAGCATAGGCGCCATTGTCCGCGGCCTGGCGGGAGAGAAGGAAAGCAGGGCTGCAGCCCAAGAGGCAGGGCAGCAAAAAACAGAATAGAAGAGCGCAGACAAAGAGCAGAGCAGTTGCCTGAAAGGTTCAGGTGCCTGCCGGTTTTCCTGCCGGTTGCGGCAGGCTGGAGGTCCCCCATGATTCCCTATCAGGAGCTTCTCAACGCATCGCAGTACAAAGTCGTTTCAGCGGGGACAGGCCCCATGCTGGTCGTTGCCGGCGCAGGCACGGGCAAGACGAGGACCATCGTCTACAGGCTGGCCTGGCTGGTGGAGCACGGCGTGCCGCCGTGGAACATCCTGCTTCTGACCTTCACCAGAAAGGCGGCCAAGGAGATGCTGGACAGGGCGCAGGTGCTCCTTGGCGGCGGCGAGGGCGAGATGGACGGCATGCCCGGCGACCTGCACGGGCTGACAGGCGGAACCTTCCACTCCTTTGCCTACCGCATTTTGCGTGAATACAAGCCCGAATGGCTTGGCGGGCACTCCTTCACCGTGCTGGATGCTGCCGACCAGCAGGACATGCTCAAGGGCATCAAGGAAGAAAAGGGCATCGGCAAGGGAGTCAAGGGCTTCCCCAAGATACAGGCCGTGCTTGGCTTCATCAGCAAGGCAAAAAACAAGGAAGCAGTCATTCAGGACATCCTGAAGCGCGAGGCTGTCCATTTGCTGAACTTTGCGGATGATTTCCGCACCCTGCAGGAAGAGTATGCAGAGGCGAAGAGGGCTGCCTTTGTGCTGGACTACGACGACCTGCTCTTTGAGCTGGAAGCGCTTCTGCGGACGGATCCCGATGTGCGCGCCAAGCTGCAGGACCACTACCAGCACATCCTGGTGGACGAATACCAGGACACCAACCTGGTGCAGGCGCGCCTGGTCAAGCTGCTTGCCGGGGATATGCACGCCGACCGATCCGTCATGGCAGTCGGCGACGAAGCCCAGTCCATCTACAGCTTCCGCGGCGCAACGGTCCGCAACATCCTGGAATTTTCCCAGCTCTTCCCAGGCGCCAAAATCATACCGCTGGAGAAGAACTACCGATCTGTCCAGTCCGTGCTGGACGTCGCCAATGCGGTGATGAGCCAGTCCCAGGAGTCGTATGCCAAGCACCTTGAGGCGCAGCGCACAGAAGACGTTCCCGTGCACATGGTCAAGTGCTCCTCAGACGGGGATCAGGGAACGTGCGTGGCAGGCTACATCGCCTCCCAGATCAGGGACAAAGGGCGGAAGCCGTCCGAATTTGCGGTGCTCTTCAGGGTGGGCTACCAGTCCTTCCAGACTGAGGCTGCCCTGACGTCCTTAGGCATCCCCTTCCGCAAGTACGGCGGCCTGCGCTACCAGGAGGCAGCCCATGTCAAGGACTTCATGGCCTACCTCAACTTCATCGTCAATCCGGACAACGAGATAGCCTTCACCCGTCTGGCCGGCATGCAGCCAAGGGTGGGCGCCAAGACGGCAGCCAAGATGTTTGCCGCCCTGGCTGAGGAAGAGAGCCGGGAGAAGATGGCCGCAAAGTACCCTGCCTTCTTTGAGGAGATAGGGCAGCTGGAGACCCTGCGCGAGGGGCAGGACAACATGAAGGTCCGCGACATCATGGACGCAGTCATGGACATCTACCAGCCGCACTTTGAGGAACTCTATCCCGAGGACTACCCCATGCGCGAGCACGGCCTCGACGAGCTGCGCGTCATGGCGCAGGATGCGGACATGCTGGACCTTTTCCTGGCTGAAATGCAGCTGGACAGCGTGGACAAGAAGGAAGAGGACGGAGAGTGCGTCACGCTTTCCACCATCCATTCGGCCAAGGGCCTTGAATGGAACACGGTCATCGTCCTGGATTTGGTGTCGGGGCGCTTCCCCTCGCATTTTGCTGAAAACCGCCAGGAGTCGATGGAGGAAGAGCGCAGGCTCATGTATGTCGCCTGCACCAGGGCAAAGGACGAGCTGTTCCTCTTCTACTACGATTCCTGCCGCCAGTACGGCGGCTGGGACGCCTGCGACCCCAGCATCTTCCTTGATGACGTCCAGTTTGTGCCGGCATTGAGGCGCTGTGCAGGGTCCAGCAGGGGGCGCCTTGTCTGCCGAGGGGGAAGTGCTGAAAAGGCTGCCGGATCAGCGGCGCAGGATGTGCAGAAAAAGCAGTCTGTGCAGGCTGGCGGCGATTCTGCCGCCAAGGCGTCTTCTGAGACTTCAGCCGAGGCTCCTGTACAGGAGCAGCCCTATGTCCATGCCTCTTCGTGCCTTGGCGAGATAGCAGAGGGAAAGCACAGGGCCTGCCGCCACCGCATCTTTGGGGAGGGGCGCATCCTGGGCTTTGTGGAGCCTGACAAGATTGTCGTGGACTTCCCAGGGTTTGGGAGGAAGACGATTGCCGCTTCCTACCTTTTTGTGCAGAAGCTGGCCTAGCGAAAACAGGATGGTGCAAGGATATGAGTGCTGAAAACGCAGGACGCCCTTTGTCTGAAGATGTCATTCTCAACGCGCTGGACCGCTACTTCCCGCAGCGCAGCAAAAAGGAAGTGGCGCTGGGGCGCGGGGACGACTGCGCCCTTTTGACCAGCGGCAGGCCGCTCTCCATAAGCTCCGACCTGTTCCTGGAAGACATCCACTTCAGAAGGTCCTACACCTCGGCGGAGGAGATAGGGCACAAGGCCCTGGCGTGCAATGTCAGCGATCTCGCAGCCTGCGGTTCAAGGCCTCTTGCCTTTACCATGAACTTAGGGCTTCCTTCTTCAGTCGATGCCGCATGGCTGGACGACTTTTTTGGCGGCATGGGGATGCTTGCCTCAAGATACGGCCTGACCCTGGTCGGAGGCGACTTGTCCAAGAGCGACAAGATCCTGGTTTCTATTACTGTCTTTGGCGAGGAAAGCCCCAATACCGGCTTTTTGAGCCGCGGCGGCTCCCTGCCCGGCGACGTCATTTTTGTAGTGGGCAGGGTGGGCCTTGCCCGCGTAGGCCTGCACGTCCTGGAAAAAGAAGGCAGGGAGGCCGAAAACAGCTGGCCCAATGCCTGCAAGGCTCTGCTCAGGCCCGAGCCCTTTGTGGATGCCGGATTGATGCTGGCGCGTGCCGGCCAGAATACGCGCCTTCCTGCCCTGATGGACGTGTCGGACGGTCTGGCCACTGACCTGCCAAGGCTGCTGGGTTTGACAGCCAGGAGATCCGGCGATTGCGAGGCTTCCTGCGGGCTTGGCGCAGAGCTTCTGCTGCCGGCGGGCCTCCTGCACAAGGAAATCATAGACTGGTGCCGGCAGAACGGTGCCAACCCCGTTCATGAAGCGTTGATCGGCGGGGACGACTATGCTCTGCTCGGCACCTGCGCCCCTGACATGCTGCAGTCTCTGCATGCCGCCATCCCGGCCCTTTGGGAGCTGGGCGTGGTGACAGACTCCGGGCATATTGTCTGCAACAACGAGTGCGTGGACAATCTGCACGGCTACGACCATTTCAGCAGCTAGAGAGTGACGTCTTTGATTGGGCGGAATGTCTGACGGAGGCAGGGCGGCAAAGAGGACGATGGAGGAGACGATGATGACTGACAGCACAGCAGGCGGCAGGAAGCGCAGCCTGGGCGAAGAGTGGCTTGTCCAGATGGACTGGCCGGCTTCTTTGGAGAGGGAGTACAATTTCTGCCGGAGGGATGCAGCCTCCGCCATAGAGAGCATGGCGTCTGTGTGCCGGGACGCCTGGGAAACCGGGCTTATGCGCGGCTTCAACGGCAACATGAGCCTCAGGATTGGCGAAGGCACAGCAAAAGACGTCCTGCTTGTCACAGGGACTGGCGTGGCCAAGGGACATATGTCTTCAGCATCCCTTGCACTGTCCGACCTGGAAGGAAACCATCTGGCAGGATGCCGGCTCTCCAGCGAAATGCCCATGCATGCCGCAGTCTATGCCCAAAGGCCTGAAACGCGCTCTGTTTTGCACGTGCATCCGGCGCACCTTTTGGCATTGTCTCTGAGATGCAGGGAGCATAAGGAGCGCTTCTTGGAGATGCCCCTGCTTGAGTCCGGCATATGGAAGAAGGCTGTCGCAAGCGTCCCCTTTTATCCCAACGGCAGCCGCGAGCTGGGACTGGCCGTAGGAGAGGCTTTTGCTGCCCCCTGCATCAGGGCCGTCTTCATGGAAGGGCATGGGCTGTGCGCCGTCGGCAGCACGGGTGCTGAGGCGCTCAGCATTTGTGAGGAGCTGGAGCACATGGCAAAGATCCAGCTCCTGGCAGCGTGGCATTAAGCGAGAGCTTCCTGGTCTGGCAGCTTGTCCAGCATGTCAAACAGCCTGGCCAGGATGTCGTTTGAAACCAGCAGCCCGCGGCGCGTCAGGCAGACGCTGTCATTTGTCATCCGCACAAGGTCTGCGTCCTTCAGGACGGCAAGAAAATCGCTGAAGTCGCCGGCAAAGTCCCGTCCTGCCGCCTGCCTGTAGAGAGCGTAGGGCAGGCCTTCTGTGGTGCGCAGCCGCAGCATGATCATCTCTTCAACTTCTGCCCTGCCGCTGATGTCCTCGCGGGCTGCCGGCAGCTCCCCTGCCTGCACGGCTTTTTCCCAGAGCGCATAGTCAGCCGGGGCGGTCAGGCGTGTGCCTGCGGCTGTAGAGACTGCGGAGGGGCCGACGCCCAGATAGTCGTCCTGGTGCCAGTAGCCTAAGTTGTGGCGGCATTGATGCCCCTTCTTGGCATAGTTCGATATCTCGTACTGGAAGATGCCTGCACTTTCCAAAAGCTCTGCGCCTTCCAGGTACATGGCCTCGGTTTCGTCTTCATTGGGCAGGACAAGCTCGCCTTTTGAGACTTTGGCTGCGAGCGGCGTGCCCAGCTCCAGCGTCAGGGCGTAGCAGGAGAGGTGGTCAGGGGAAAGCTGCAGGGCCTTTTCCAAGGTGGAAAGCCAGCCCTCTTTGCTCTGTCCTGGAAGCCCCCACATGAGATCAAGGTTGAGGGAGGGGATGCCGGCAGTGTGTATGGCTGAGCAGGCAGCATAGACCTGGGAGACATTGTGGACGCGGCCAAGCATGGCAAGCTCGGCGTCCTCCATGCTCTGCACACCAAGGGAGAGGCGGTTTATGCCGGCAGAGGCCAGCGCCTTGACCTGCTCCTTGCCGGCAAGGGAGTCTGGGTTTGCCTCCATGCTTATCTCGCAGTCCTCGGCGATGGAAAATGAGGCTGCGACAGCGTCCAGGATGGCGGCAATGTCGGCGGGCTGCAGCAGGCTTGGCGTGCCCCCGCCAAAGAAAATGCTGGTGATGCGGGAAGAATCCGATGAAGACCCCGATGAAGGATGCGATGAAGCGTCCTTTTTTGCCCAAAGCTCTTGGTGCTCAGCATAGAGGG
>CAZWGJ010000001.1:47614-58250 GCA_964633375.1 uncultured Desulfovibrio sp. | reverse complement strand
CGTCGTCACGGCAGCAAAGCTTGCCGAGGGCGAGGCTGTGACCACCTGCTCCATCGACAGCGTCCCAGCCGCAAACATGATTTTGGACATCGGTCCCAAAACGGCAGAGAACTACGGCAAGCTTCTGCTTGAGGCCGGCACCATCGTCTGGAACGGACCAGTCGGCGCCTTTGAGACCAAGCCCTTTGGCGAGGGCACCAAAGCCATCGCCAAGACTATGGCTTCTTCCAAGGCCTTTGTCGTGGTAGGCGGCGGCGACTCCGTCTCTGCCGTTGAGTCCTATGGGCTTGCCGACAAGATGGGCTACATCTCCACCGGCGGCGGCGCCTTCCTGGAACTCTTTGAAGGCAAAAAACTGCCCGCAGTGGCGGCTCTTGAAGAGTGCGGAGACTAGCTCACGCAGCTTGACATGGACCGTAAATCTGACTTATATCGACCCTGCCGGGTGGCGGCAACGCTGTAAACCCCGTCAGGTCCGAAAGGAAGCAGCGGTAGCAGAGGTTGCCGGGTGCCCGGCATCTACTCATCAAGTAAGAGAGTCATAAGTTACTCCTGTTAAATAGAGAAAGGGAAGAGCATCTATGGGAATCCATCCCATGGTACTCTTCCCTTTCTTCGTATCTGCGCCCGGCTGCTGCCAAAAAATTCTGCAAAACGTTGTTTTGCAGAATCGTCCTCAAGCAAAATGACCAGAGAGCGGCAATTTTAGACTATACTTTCTGTATTATGCGCTCATGGAAAAAACATGATGCTTTAATTTTTTTTCAAAATCAACGGCATAATACTGAATACACTCTATAATAGCTTTTATTTTACCTTCCTCATATGCTTCCTTGTATGCTTCATTGTATGCTTTTTCCTTTGCTTCTCTAATCATGCATTCAACTGCATATTCTTGGCTAAATAATAATGGAAATATTGACGTCACTATTTTACTTCTTGTCAGGCGACAGACTCTCTCCCCCCCCCCTTGCCGGCACGGCAAACACCATTCTGCTACGCCTCTGCTGCCGGAATCCTGCCGACTCCCCCTACTGCCTTGAAGAGCCTTCTATCCATCTACTTTCTTAAAGCATATGGTATTCTGCCAGCAGGCTTTCTCCATTGCCCAGAAGCGCCTCAATCTTGTCGTCTCCAAAGCCGCTGAGCTTCCTTAACCTGTACAGTTCTTCTTCCGGTTTGTAGATAGGCCAGTCCGACCCAAAGAGGAAGCGCTCAAAGGGCTGCATGGAGAAGAGTTCCCGCAGTTCTGCACCATCCAGGAAGGCAGTGCTTGAAGAGGTGTCCAGCCAGAGATGCTCTCCCCTGTACGCTCTCAGGCACTCAGACGCATAGCCCCATACACCCTGTCCGCCAAAATGGGCAGCAACAATGTCGAGCCTGGGAAAATTCTCAAGGACGTGCATCAAGCGTCTAGGAGACGCTTTTGAGGCGGCTGGGTTCAGGACTGACCCGCCTGCATGAACCAGCACGCAGAAACGCCCCTGACAGGCTTCATAAACCGGCATCAGACGCTCATCGTCCAAATCTATACCCTGGTACTCAGGATGCAGCTTAATGCCGTGTACGCCCCCTTTTTCAAGCCGTGCCAGCTCCTGCTCCCATGCTGCTGCATCGGGATGCACAGTGCCAAAGACAATGCAGCCCTTCTCCTGGTTTATCTGAAGGGCAAAATTGTTGACCGGCACAACAAGGGAAGGCCTTTCGGCGCAGCAGAGCACAACGGATGTCTCTATGCCGGCATCATCCCGATCCTCTGCCAGTGCAGACGGACTCCCCGCCCCTCTGCAGCGCACGCCAAAGATCGTGCTGAGCCTTTTCACTGCCCTTTGCGCTGTCCTTTCAGGGAAGACATGCGTGTGGAAGTCTATCCTCATAGCCCCGTCTTCTTCGTTTCCTCTTTGGCGCTGCAGGCCAGCCCCTCGCTCCTTCCTTGACGGCTTCAAAGAGAAAACGAAAAGAGCCGCCCCTCATGACAAGGAGCAGCTCTCTAAAATTTGCTTTAAGCGCTCATCGGCAAGCTGTCAGACAGCCTGCTTCTGATGCCCAGCTTAAAACTAGTGGGCGATCACGCGGAAGTCGTCGCGACGGTTCTGAGACCAAGCGGACTCGCCGTGACCGGACACAGCAGGATTCTCCTTGCCGTAGGAGATCTTTTCAAGCTGGCTGGCGGGCACGCCCAGGTTCACCAGGTAGTTGTAAGCAGCGTTGGCACGACGCTCGCCAAGAGCGAGGTTGTATTCCTGGGTACCGCGTTCGTCGCAGTTGCCTTCGATGCGGACACGGATGGAGGGGAATTTCTTCATCAGTTCAGCCTTGGTCTTCAGGACTTCCTGATACTGGGGCTGGATGGAGAATTTGTCGAAAGCAAACAGAACGCGGGCGTCGGTGATCTGCTGGATGGCAGCCTGCATTTCGGAAGACGTTCCGGAATCAGCATAACCAGGCTCAGCAGCCTGCTTCTTGGCACAACCAAAACCGGCGGCAAGAGCCATGACCAAGCAAAGGACGAGAGCTAAACGTTTCATTAGAAGCCTCCTGAACAGCTCTAAGAAGTAATTTTTTCCATATCGTACAGAGAGGGCATTTAACCCCCTGCTGAAATTTATGGTATTCCCACTTCCAGTTTTGTCAATACTTGGAAGTACAGTTTTTTTTACAAGCCCTGAACCGGTATTGTCAATGACCGGCTGGGCTGTGCGGCGCATCAGCCCCTTCTTTCAGGTACTAGAACCAGTTCTAAACCTGTTTTGAACGGCACTTCTGCGACATCGCTAGTTTCTCTTTGTTTACGGCAAATGTCAATTTTTTTTACCGCAAACAGAGCCGGCCTTACTTGCCGCCGCCAGGCATGCCCCAGCGGGGGAAGTAGCAGTCGCCCTTCACAGGGACGCGCTTGGCATCGCCGCCATGACGGGTGGTGAGATAGATGCCGCGTGCGCCTTCCCTGGTGGAGGAGAAAGCGATGAAGTAGCTGTCGGCGCAGAAGGAAGGCTGCTCGTCGCTGCCAGGACCGAAGGAAACCTGGGTCTCCTGGCCTGTGACCAGATCCTGCACGAAGATGCGCTGTCCGTAGGAGGTCAGGCGGCTGAACACAACGAGCGTTCCATCGGGAGAAAGGTTGGCTTCTGTGTTGTAGTTGCCTGCCTGGCTGACGCGGGTCACGGAGCCGGAGCCCAAATCCTTCATGAAAATCTGGGGACCGCCAAGACGGGATGAGGTGAAGGCCATCTTGGAGCCGGTCTTGTCAAAGGTCGGGGACACGTTGATGCAGTCGCCGCCCTCAAGGACCCTTGTCTTCTTGAAGACGTGGTTCAGCTGGTAAATGACAGGGTACTTGCCGTTGGACAGGGCCACAGCGACAGTGTTGTCAGGAAGGAAGGAAGGACCGATGACCACGTCGCCGGGGAAGCGCACGCGCTGCACCTTGCCTGAACGGGCGTCCCAGACACCGAGGGCGTGGGTGCTCTTGTCGATGTGAGTGAAGACAATGAAGCGGCCGTCGGGAGACCATGTGGGAGACATGGCCTCGCCTTCGATGTTGGTAATCTGGCGCAGATTGCGGCCTGTAGGCTTGACGAGGTACACCTGGGCACTCATCTTGCCCCTCTTCATGACAAAGCAGAGGGTGGAGCGGAAGAAGGCGCCGTTGCCAGTCAGCACTTCCAGAAGATCGGCACAAAACCTATCGGCAACCTCGGGAAGATCTTTAGCGGAGACATTGGGATATTCCTTGCCGAAAAGACGGGCGCCGCCGCTCGTCTCATAGGCGCGCATCTGCACGGTCTTGGAGCCGCTGTCGCCGGAAGGCCACAGGCTTGTCACCACGATGTCGCTGCCAGCCAGCTGGAAGCGGTTGAAGTCGGCAGCCGGCGGCTCAACGCCTGCCAGGACTGTGCCGCCAAGAACGCTTTTGGGATCGGTCAGGCGCATGAAGGGCAGGAAGCTCAAGTTTTCATTAACGAGCTTCTGCAGTTCAGCGCCCATTCCCTTGGCTTCCACATTGGGAGCGGTTAATGGAGCAGCCAGCCCCAGGCTGACCAGATTCTGACCAGGGCCGTAAATGTCAACCCTGGGAGCTGCCATGGCCTGACCGGCGCAGGACAGCAACAGCACAAGAACAATGGCAAATAGTTTACGTAACATGGTTTTCCTCTAAATGCCCGGGAAAAGTACTCTGTATTTGTTCTCCCCTGCCATAAGAAAGGAGAGAAACGGTCCACTACACTTTAATGAGCAAGCTGGCAACAATATGCCACCTAACGGCCCATCAGTTCATTCAAGGTAAAGACGCACTCCAGCTCCTCGTATTCTGGCTTGGGCGGAGGCGGGAAGTCTCCGGCGCGGCTGGTGCGCATCACAGCGTTGACGCAGGAGGCGTCGTACTGGGCGTTGCCGGAAGAGGCGATCACCTTGCAGTCCTGAACCTCGCCTGTCTTGGACACCTTCAAGAACAGCGTGCACTGCATGTTCTTTCTTGATGCGTTGGCAAATCCCCAGTTGGGACGCACTGCCAGCATAACCTGTCCTAAATAGACGTCATGCAGACCGCCGCCGCCAGGTCCCTTGCCCTCGCCGCCGCCGCCGCCTCTGTTGCCGGAGGCGTTCTTCTTGGCTTCAGCCAGCGCCTGCTCAACGGAAGACCCCCTGTCGCCGGAGTCGGCGCGGGACGTCGCCTTGCGCTTCGCCTGTGCCAGGGCATCGCTGATGGCATCCTTGTTTGATTTGTCCTTCTTGTTGTCCTTGCTGGCCTTTTGGGGCTTTGCCTGGGACTTCTCAGCCTTTTGGGGCTGTTCTTTCTTGGGCTGTTCTTTCTTGGGCTGCTCCTTCTTGGGCTCCTTTTTCGGTTCAGGCGCCTTCTTCTTGGGAACAACATTCTCCTTGGGCTCGGGCTTGGGTTCAGGCTTGGGAACAGGCTTGACGTCAGGCTTCTTCACCTCTTCTACAGGCTCTGTCTGCGCCTCGACAGGCGGCGGGCTGGCCACCTGCGTTTCCTCTCGTGCGTGGGCGGCGACATCAGCCCGCTCAGCAGGTGCCGACGGCGCAGGCTCGCCCTCGCCAGGCTCCCCCATATGTCCAAGGATGGGAGACGGCGTCTTGTTGCCGCCTGTCTCTCCATCCACCAGGCTGATCTGCACAGGCTGCTCCAGCTTGATCAGCGGTTCCCCTACAGGCCACAGCCACAGAAGCAGAACGCCGACAATATGAAGGCACAGCGACAGTATATATGGTGCCAAAGGCATATCGTCCTAATCCTCTACTTCTTGCCAGGGGCTGGCGCAGCTTTGGCAGCAGCTTCAGCCATCTCCGCATTCTCGGCTACGACGCCGAGCTTTTCAATGCCCACAGCCTTGATGCGCCCCATAACATCGACAACGACGCCATAGGCGACTTCCTTGTCCGCCTGCAAAAACAACGTCTTGTTTTTGTCCTTGACCAGCGTCTTCAAGTAGCCTTCCAGCTGCTCCAAGTCGTCCACCTTGTATTCGTCAAGGAAGACGGAGCCGTCGCGGCGCACGGTCAGCATCATGTGATCCGCCTCTGTAGGCAGAACTTCAACCTGCTTGCTCTGCGGAAGATCAACGTCAAGACCTTCGCTCATCATGGGTGCTGCCACCATAAAAATGATGAGCATGACCAGCATAACGTCAACAAAGGGTGTGACGTTGATTTCTGAGACAAAACCGGACTTGGCCATTGCTACATCTCCGAGCTTGTGGCTGACACTTTACGGTGTGCGTTGATCTCGCGCTGTATGCGGTTCAAAAAGATGCCTGCAAAGTTGACCAGCAGGGTGTCAATCTGCGCCATGCGGCCAAGGAAGAAGTTGAAGCCGATGGTGGCGGGGACAGCCACGGCAAGGCCGATGGCCGTTGCAACCAGGGCCTCGGAAATGCCGGGCGCCACGGTGGCCAGCGATGCGGACTTGCTCATGCCGATGGAATGGAAGGAATGCATGATGCCCCAGACAGTGCCAAAAAGCCCGATGAACGGGGCGGTGTTGGAGCAGGTGGCCAGGGCTGAGAAGGATGCCTGCAGGCGGGACAGTTCAGAGCCAACGCCCTGGCGCAGCGATCTGCGCACGTTGTCCACGATGACCTCGGGAGCGTTGCCGAGCTCCTTGGAGCGGTTGAATTCCAGCACGCCCTTCTGTGCGACAGAGTACAGGGGAGAGGACGGATCCGCACCCAGCTGCTGCACGGCCTCACGCAGATTGGCAGCCCTCTCGAACCTTGCTGTTCCGGCTGTCGCCTTGCGCTTGGCTGCGCCCAGCACAAAAATCTTCTGGATCATCAGTCCCCAGCTTGCCACTGACATAAAGCAGAGAATGAGCAGGACGCCTTTTGCCACAAGGCTGGCATTGGCAACCATCGTAAAAAAGCTGAATTCCATTATTGAAACTCCCGAATGGAAAGATATAGTCTTTTTATACCTGCCAGGAAAACCTACAGAAAACTATCTATGAGAAAACTATCCCGCGGGACAGGCAGCGCGGGCAGAATGCAACGAAACCCGTTCCTTTTCAAGTGCCGCCCCTTTTTCGCGCCCGCCAGGGACAGCGCAGGAAACGGCGAAAAGGAAGCCGAAGGGAAAGACGATAAGGTGGGCGATGAAGCAGCCGATGCAGGATGCGGCTCAGGATGCCGTCTTGGGCTCCTTCTTCTCCTTGGCAAACTGCCAGCTGGTCAGGCCGTTGAAGATGCAGGTCCTGGCATTGCCAGCAACATTATAAAGATTCTTCAGGGTCTCATCCATGTCGGAGCGGGAGGTATGCCCGGCAGACGGGCAGGGATTGCTCCAGACCGGCAGCTCCCAGCGCTTTGCCGCCGCCCTGATGTACTTCTTCTCGACCAGGAGCAGGGGGCGTACAACACGCAGCGCCCCGCCGAAAAAGGGCTCGTTGATGGACATGCCGTCCACCCTGCCGTTGCGGCAGAGGTTCATGAAAAAGGTCGTCACCAGATCGTCGGCATTGTGGCCTATGGCCAGGTGCGTCAGATGGTATTCCCTGCACAGCTCAAAAAGCCGGCGGCGCCTCAGCCACGCACAGCGGAAGCAGGGGCTTCTGCGCCTGTTTTCCTCAGAATGCCCGCGCAGCCCGTAGTCTGTCACCTCTATGTGCCCCGGTATGCCGTTTTCTGCCAGCCACCTGGCCAGCACCATATGGTTGGCAGGGTCAAAGCCAGGGTTTAAGTGGATGGCAAAGATTTCAAACGGAAAGGGCACTATGCCCTGGCGTATGCGCAGGCACTTCATCATGACAAAGCTGTCTACGCCGCCTGAGACGGCCATCCCTATTCTGGCGCCAGGCCAGATCATGCCTGTCTGCTGCATAAGCTTGCCCATGCTGCGGATGCAGGTTTCCTGGGCAAAAGAACGCTTTTCGCGCATGCCTTGTTCCTCCAGCTTTTATGCGGCACAAGCTAGCCTATTTAGGCGCGAGTATAAAGCCCTCCCCGCACCGGGATCGGGCCTCATCTCTTCCTTGACAGGTGGGTAAAGGACAAGTATTAGTCGAAATTTCCTATTGACACAATAGTCCTGTCTTTGCCCTTGACACATTGATTTCAATACTTAGGTATTCTTGCTAAGCATGCTTAAGAGGTGCTTGGGAGAGGCTTGCGCGGCCTTTGCTCCCCAAAGACCCTCAAGCGCTGCTCCCAGGAGGTTTATATGGCCCGTATTACTGTTGAAGACTGCCAGCAGAAGGTACAAAACCGTTTTCTCCTCGTCCAGATGGCCATCAAGCGCGTCCACCAGTACAGGGACGGGTATGAGCCGCTGATTGAATCCGACAACAAGGAAATCGTCACCGCCCTGCGCGAGATCGCAGCCGGCAAGGTCCTTCCTGACAATATCGAACAATAATCCGCCTTGCTTTCAGCACGGCCAGCGAAAAGATCATGGAAAACAAGAGAGATTACTACGAAGTCCTTGGCGTGCCGAGGAACGCCTCTGCCGATGAACTGAAGAAAGCCTACCGCAAGCTGGCATTCCAGTACCACCCGGACAGGAATCCCGGCGACAAGGAGGCTGAAGAGAAATTCAAGGAAGCATCCGAAGCCTACAACGTCCTGTGCGACGAAAAGAAGCGCGCCATGTACGACCAGTTCGGCTTCGACGGCGTCGGCCGCAACCAGGGCTTCAACAGCAGCAGCGATGTTTTCTCCAACTTTGAAGATCTTTTCGCCTCCTTCTTTGGCGGCGGAATGTCCAGAAACGGCGCCATGCGCGGCGAGGACCTGCGCTACAACTTGACCATCACCTTTGAGCAGGCAGCCCATGGTGATGAGATTACGGTGCCGCTGGACCGTCATGCCGCCTGTGAGGACTGCCATGGCACGGGCGCCGCTCCCGGCAGCAAGAAGCAGACCTGCCCGCGCTGCCAGGGCAGAGGCCAGATACGCCGCAGCCAGGGCTTCTTCTCCATTGCCACCCCCTGCCCCGACTGCCAGGGCACAGGCCAGATCATCACCAATCCCTGCAAGAAGTGCCATGGCTCAGGCCAGGTCAGAATCAACAAGGAGCTGAGCGTCCGCATTCCGGCCGGCGTTGATTCCGGCACCAGGCTGCGCATCCATGGCGAGGGCGAGCCCGGCGTCAACGGCGGTCCCGCAGGCGACCTCTATGTCGTCATCAGCGTCGAGCCCAGCAAGATCTATGAAAGGGACGGAGCCAATCTTCTCTACAGCGCCGAGATCAGCTTTGTGGATGCAGCCCTTGGCTGCACCATTACCGTGCCCGGCCTTGATGAGGAGCTGACGGTCAAGCTTCCTGCAGGCATCCAAAGCGGAACCTTTAAGACGATGCGGGAGAAGGGCATGCCCTATCTTGGCAGGCCCAGCCGGCATGGCGACCTGCTTATCCGCGTCGTCGTAAAAACGCCGACCAAGCTGGACGACAAGCAGATAGCAATGCTCAAAGAATTTGACAGCTACACCAAAAAGAAGGGAGAGAGCCTCTTCAGCAAGGCCAAAAAAGCCATGGGGCTGTAGCCTCCCCTTCCTGCAAGGCCCTTTCAAAAGGCTTGCAGAAGAGCTGCAAAACAGCAAAATCCCCCTTTGCCTTCCTTAAGTGAAAGACGAAGGGGGATTTTTTTTATCTTTCGCTGAGCCGGCCTGCTCACCTGCCTGCCGGCTTCTTAAACCCGAACAGCTGCGGCTCCTTTCTGAGCAGTGCAGAAGCCAGGGCGTCCAGGTCCGGCTTGTACTTGCCTGACAGATACTGCCTGCCAAGCATAGCCAGCCGCCTCTGCCTGGCGTTCTCCCTGCCGTCCGGCTGCCTGCCGGACTGTGCTGCCTCTCCTTTCCTGCCCATGTCCTTCACCTGCCTCAAGCTAGTGGAGAAAACCGCATTCCCTGGCCAGGGCCAGGCACATGTCCGCCTTGTTCAGGGTGTACAGATGGATGCCCGGGGCTCCGCCGATAAGCAGCTTGGAAATCATGTCCACGGCTATCTCCATGCCCATTTTGGAGACCTCCTCGCTGCCGCCCTTTCTGTCTGCCTCCATAAGCTCCAGGAACAATTTGCCCGGGATGGAGGCGCCGCACATGGAAAGGACCCTGGTCAGCCCTGACAGGCTCTGCACAGGAAGTATGCCCGGGATGACCGGCACGTCGCAGCCGTGCTCATGCAGCCAGTCCACGAGCTCAAAGTACTCGCGCACATCGTAGAAAAGCTGGGTGATGGCAAAGTCCGCCCCGCAGCGGATTTTGTTCAGCGTGTACATTCTGTCTTCAGTGAAGCTGACAGACTGCGGATGCGGGCAGGGGTAGCCGGCCACGCCGATGCACATTTCGCTTGCCTGCATGCGTATGTAGCGCACAAGGTCTGAGGCATGCTGGAAGGGGCGCCCGTCCCAGGACCACTGCTGATCCTTTGGTGCATCGCCGCGCAGGGCCAGCACATTCTCAACGCCTGCGTCCTGCAGGCGCCCAAGGTAGTTGGCAAGGCCCAGGACGCGGGCGTTGACGCAGGTCAAGTGGCTCATGACGCAATAGCCCATCCGCGCCAGCTGCGTGGCAATGTCCAGGGTCTTGTCCTGCTTGGCGCCGCCGGCACCATAGGTCACGGAAACAAAGAGAGGGTTGATGACCTCAAGCTTGTCCACGGTCTGGTAAAAAACCTTCAGGGCATCATCGTCAGCCGGCGGAAAAAACTCAACGGAAATAAACGGCTTACGCTGCGCCTTCAGTTTGTCTATGATCTTCACGCTTACCTCTCCACAAAAAATACGATGCGCTGAAGGCAGACATCCTTCCTTGCCGCTCTTCTCCACTCCCGGCCGGGCAGGGCAGCGGCTGCATTCGTTTGAGATATGCGGCATGCGCCCTGCAAAAGAAGGGATGCCGCTTTTTGGCACCTTACTCTGACCTGCTTTTTTGAGCAACTTTCTGAATGCCTCATGAGCTTTGCCTGCAAGGCCTTTTGCAGAGCGTTCCGCCAGGCTTCAGCACATCCGCACCATGCTTGCCAAAGCAGTCTATTCCCTCTACTGTTTCGCCATGGACCCGCAACGCATCCTGTCTCTTATCCGCATCAGCCGCATCCGCTTTTCTGCTCCCGCTGTACTTCCTTGTGCGCTGCTGCTTGCTCTCTGCCTGCTTTTGCCCGCAGCCAGCCAGGCTGCAGGCGA
>CAZWGJ010000001.1:21612-47514 GCA_964633375.1 uncultured Desulfovibrio sp. | reverse complement strand
GTCTGCTGCGCCCGCCGAGGCGGAAAACTCTAATGAAGCGGCAGGGCAGGACGGCGACAGGGAAGAAGACGGCTGGGTTGAGCTTGAGCCAGGACTGCACTATGCCGAGCTCAAGGCAGAGGACTTTCTTTTGTACGCCCTGCGCATAGACCCCGAGCACTTTTCCTTTGTGCTCTGCTCGTCAGGCAGGGAAAAATGCCAGCCGCAGACGCTGCAGGAATGGAGCGAGAAGCACAACCTTGTCGCTGCCATCAACGCCAGCATGTACCTGACTGACGGCATAACCAGCACAGGCTACATGCGCGACGGATCCTACTGCAACAACAGCCGCATCGTGCAGCGCTTCGGCGCCTTTTTCGCAGCCGACCCCGACGACGCCAAGCTGCCCTCAGCCACCATTCTGGAAAAGGACGACGACATGGGCGAGGAGCTTCTCTCCCACTACCGCCTCGTCATCCAAAACTACCGCATCATCAATTCCAAGCGCCGCATACTCTGGTCGCCGGGCGGCCCCCTCTACTCCATTTCGGCCGTTGCCCTGGACGAAGATGGCAACATCCTCTTCCTGCACAGCAAGGTGCCGATCGAGGCGTACACCTTTGCCCAGCAGCTGCTGCACCTCCCCCTCAACATCCGCACCGTCATGTACGTGGAAGGCGGGGGGCAGGCGGGACTTGTCATACGCTCCCAGAAATTCTCCAGGCAGGTCCAGGGCGACAACCTCGTCGACTTCTTCATCACCGGCAACCGCATTGTCCGTCTTCCCAACGTGCTGGGCATACGCAGGAAGCACTGACAAACTTTTTTGCCGGCAAAGGTGGGTGTTCACGCTTGACTTATAGTAAAAGTTACTAATATTGATTTTGCAGGCAGGGGGCGCCAGGCGCCGCCGCCTTCCAACACTACAATCAACCGGCAAGGGAGCCGACTTATGCCAGCAAAACTTGATGTCTACAAATGCACGCAATGCGGCAGCGTTGTTGAATTCCGTTCTGAATCCTCCTGTATTCCTTCCTGCTGTGCTGCACCCATGCAGCACATGCTGGAAGGCTCGACGGATGCCGCAAAGGAAAAGCACGTTCCTGTCATCACCAGGATAGACGGCGGCTACAAGGTCAGCGTGGGCTCTGCCGCCCACCCCATGACGGAAAAACACCTCATTGAATGGATAGAACTTACCGCCGGAGAGGACACCTTCATCCACTTCCTCAAACCAGGCGAAGAGCCTCAGGCTGTCTTCTGCACCACGGCCTCAAAGGTCACAGCCAGGGCTTACTGCAACCTGCACGGCCTCTGGAAGGCTGAACTCTAGCCTTCAGACAAGCCCCGCACCAAACGATCATCCCGCCCCCGCAAAAGGGGGCGTTCAAGGAGCATATTATGAACTACGTCTGCAATCTCTGCGGCTGGGAATACGATCCTGCTGAAAACGACAACATCGCTTTTGAAGACCTTCCCGAGGACTGGGTCTGCCCTGTCTGCGGCGCCGGCAAGGAAGAATTCAGCAGGCAGGACTAGGCAGGATCTGGCTTCCTGCAGCCTGACCGACGCTTCGTGCAGTCTCTTCCGTATGGAGTCTTAAAGATATGAACGCTGTTGAACTGGCAAAAGATACGTACTGGGTTGGTGCCGTTGACTACAACCACCACGACTTCCACGGCTATTCCCAGAGCCCTCAGGGCACGACCTACAATGCCTACGTCATAAAGGACGACAAGAACGTCCTCATTGACACAGTCCCCGCAGGACACGGCAATACGCTGCTCTGCCGCCTGGCCCACATCCTGCCCGCAGAAAAAATCGACTATCTTGTCGTCAACCATGTGGAGCAGGACCATGCCGGCGCCCTGGACCAGATTGTCGAGGCCTGCAGGCCTGAAAAGATCTTCTGCTCCACCATGGCCATGAAATCCATGGCAGGCTATTTCGGGGACAAGATGAAGTCCTGGCCTGTCCAGGCAGTCAAGAGCGGCGACAGCATCTCCACTGGCAGGCACACCCTCGTCTTCCAGGAAACGCGCATGCTGCACTGGCCGGACAGCATGGTCACCTACTGCCCCGAGACAAAGATCCTCTTCTCCCAGGACGCCTTCGGGCAGAACATCGCCTCCTCCTGGCGCTATGCCGACCAGCACGACCACAGCGAGCTCTTCCACAGGGTCAAGGAATACTACTTCAACATCGTCCTGCCCTACTCAGCCCAGGTCCTGAAGACCCTGCCTGTGGTCAGCTCCCTGGACATTGCCATGATTGCGCCTGACCACGGCCTCATCTGGCGCGGCGGCATGTGCAAGGAGATTGTGGAGATGTACCGCACCATGGCAGAGCAGAAGCCCCGCCAGCGCGCCGTCGTCATCTACGACACCATGTGGTCTTCGACAGAGAAGCTTGCCTACGGGGTGTGCAGCGGCCTTGAAGAGCACGGCGTCCCCTGCACCGTGCTCTCCGTGAGCAAAAACCACCACAGCGCCGTCATGACAGCCCTGGCCGACGCCAGCGCCCTGGCAGTGGGATCCCCCACGCACAACAACACGGTTCTGCCCTGCGTCATGAGCGCTTTGACCTACATCAAGGGGCTGCGCCCAAAAATCCTTGTCGGCGGCGCCTTCGGCTCCTACGGCTGGTCGGGCGAATCCCCCAAGATCCTGCAGGAGTACCTTGCCGGCATGAACTGCGAAATGCCCTCAGACCCGCTCAAGGTCCAGTGGCGCCCAGGGCACGAGGGCATGCACAAGGCCTATGACCTTGGCACAAGCATGGCAGAGTGCCTGAAGGCAAAATGCCTGTAGCAGGGCCTGCCTGACCAGGCCAGCCCCTTCACAATTTCTGCCGTTTTCAAAAAGGCCGGGTGCACCTCATCCGGCCTTTTTTGGCAGCGCAACCACAAGACATCAGAAACTTTTCCTGCGCACCAGCCAGGGGAGGGACCCTTGTATTACCTGGCGTGCCTGTATATACTGGATTCTATGTACCAATTGAACTTGGAATCAGGCATAACATTTTGTACCGCCTGACAAAATTAAGTTCATCGCACAAATCTCAACTGCCAGTCCTGATCACAAGCCTTAACCAGAGTACTGATCAAGCCGGCCATTTGAACTACCATACAGGAGGCCCAATGCGCACCGCTAACTGGATGACAAAGGAACCGATTTCCGTTCTTCCTACAACTTCCCTTTCCAAATGCCAGAAGTTGCTCAAAATGCACAATATCCGTCGTCTTCCGGTTGTTGATGAAGAGAATCACGTTATTGGCATACTCTCCGACCGTGATGTCAAAAGCGCGTCGCCCTCCCAGATCAGCTCCCTTGAAGTGCATGAGATGAACTACCTTTTGTCCGAGGTGAAGGCCAAGGACATCATGACGCGCAATCCCACCACCGTGAAGAGCGAGGACTCCATTGCCGACGTCGCCAGGCTCATGCTGGACCAGAAGGTGGGCGGCTTCCCCGTCGTTGACGACGACAGCCGCCTTATCGGCGTCATCACCGACCAGGACATCTTCAAGGTCTTCGTCGACATCTGCGGCGCCCACATCAAGGGCATAGACATCACCATCGAATGCTCCGACGAGCCCGGCACCCTGGCCTTCCTTCTGGAAATCATCGTCAAGTACAACGGACGCATCATCTCCGTCCTGACGTCCTTCCTGCCCAGCGGCGACCGCCACATCTTCCTGCGCCTGCATCCCATGGCCAAGGACAAGGCTGAAGCCCTGCACGCCGAGCTTGCCGAAAAGACCAAGCTCCTGGCCTGGACGGAGTAGCCCTAAACGGAGCGGCCCGGGCAAAACAGAATATCCCCTTTCTTTTTGTCAAGGCTTGCCATCATCCTTACTTTGTGGCAAGGTTAAGTCACAAATGGCGTACAACATAGTCTACTAGGACGATGTCCGAAACGCCTGCAGCAAAGCAATCAATGCCGGTTTTCCGGCTTTTACCCCAGGATCCATTGGATTCTGCTTGTTTTCATCATGAAGTCCAAGGAGGACACGCATGGCTGAAGTTCAATTCAAAGGCAAAAGTTTCGAGGTTGATGAGGACGGTTTCCTCCTCCACTTCGAGGATTGGTGCCCTGAATGGCTCGAATACGTAAAAGAGTCTGAAGGTATTAAAGAAATCGGCCCCGACCATCAGAAGATTCTTGACTTCCTGCAGGATTACTACAAGAAGAACGGCATCGCTCCCATGGTCCGTATTCTTTCCAAGAATACCGGCTACAAGCTGAAGGAAGTCTACGAGCTGTTCCCCTCTGGTCCTGGCAAAGGCGCCTGCAAAATGGCTGGCCTGCCCAAGCCCACCGGCTGTGTGTAGACCGACAAGTTTTTTCATATAAAAGATCGGAGTTTCGGCTCCGATCTTTTATCGTTAAAAATCCCCGCAAGGGGATTTTTTGCTTTTCAAGCCCCTTTATGCTAATGCTCGGGCGTCAAGCCCTCGGCAGCCGCGGGCAAATGCTGTCATACTTCAAGCACCATATCGCGGAAACCATCGTTCGCTTCCCCGTCGTGCCCGCAGCTTCCGCCATGCACCGCAGGCTTCACCCTTTTGTCTGCAAGAAAAGACACAGGCTGCCCAACGCAGCCGTGTCCTTTTTTTCTACCCCTTTACGGGACGATTTCCTCCTGCTTGCACCATGCAGAGGGAGAACCTATGAAACTAGATTTTACCGACGACCTGCCCGATGATCTTGGCGGCGACCCTGCGCAGCATCAGCAGCCGTCTTCGCAGCAGCCATACTCCCAGCAGCAGAATGCCTACATACAGGCGCCCCGGCATCAGACATCGCAGCAGTCCTCCTCGCCGTCCTTTTTTCAGCAGTACGGTGCAGGACCGCAGCCAGAACAGCAGCCTGGCCAGCAGTCCTGGCCGGCAGCAGACGACGATGCGGACGACGATGAGCAAAATGCGCCAAGCGCACCTAAAACGAAAAGCCGCAGGAAGAAGCCCAAAAAAAAGCACAGCCTGCTTGGCATGCTCTTCCGCTGGACAGTCGGCCTCATCTGCTCGGTCTGCATCATAGGCGTTGTCGCCGGACTGCTCCTCTACAACTGGCTGACGCAGGATCTGCCGGATCTGACCAGGATCACCAGCTTCAAGGCGCCCCAGGCAACGACCATACTTGCCAGGGACGGATCGCTTTTGGGCATGCTCTACCATGAAAAGCGCTTCGTCATCACGCTGGACGACATGCCAAAGTACCTGCCCATGGCCTTCCTGGCCATTGAGGACAGCTCCTTCTACCAGCATCCCGGCATCAACCCCCTGGCCATCCTGCGTGCCATGCTGGTCAACTTTGAGCGAGGCACCAAGAGCCAGGGCGGCAGCACCATCACCCAGCAGCTGGTCAAGCAGCTGCTCCTGACCTCCGAACGAAGCTACCTGCGCAAGATGAAGGAGGCCATCCTGGCCACCAAGCTGGAGCAGGAGCTGAGCAAGGACCAGATCCTGGCGCTCTACTTAAACTACGTCTTCTTGGGACAGCACGCCTACGGCGTCGAAGCCGCAGCCAGAACCTATTTCGGCAAGAACGCAGCCAACATCACCCTGGCGGAAGCAGCCCTTATAGCCGGCATGCCGCAGGCGCCCAGCCGCTACAACCCCTTCAGGCACCCGCAGACGGCCAAGAACCGCCAGATGGAGGTGCTGGGGCGCATGCACACGCTGGGCTGGATCAGCGATGAAGAATACAAGCAGGCATCCGAAGAGCCCATGGTGTACTGGAGCATGCCCGACACCGTGGCGGGCGCCAGCCAGTGGTACTTTGAGGAGGCGCGCCGCCTGCTCATCGAATTTTTCACTGAGGACAACCTCAAGGCGCTTGGCATAGAGACCAGCCGCGTCGGCGAGGACTTCGTCTATGAAGCCGGCCTCACAGTGCAGACCGCCATGGACCCCACCCAGCAGGAGCTGGCGGGCCAGGCCATGCGCTCAGGCCTTGAGAGCGTGGACAAGCGCCAGGGCTGGAGAGGTCCTGTCCGCCACCTGGACTCCAATGCCGAGCAGAAGGCCTTCCTGGAAAAGAAGGAGTTTACGCCGGACGATCTGCTGGGCAACGCCTGGACGGAGGCGCTGGTCACAAGCGTCTCAGGAAAGGGCATTTCTGTTGCCTTGGGCGACGGCTACACCGGCATCATACCGCCCGCCAACTACGCCTGGGCAAAGCACAGATCAGCCTTTGCCAGCAAGGCGGCCGGCAAGAACCTCGTCGTCCCCGGCGACGTCGTCTGGGTCAGCCAGGACGTTAAAAAGCAGGGGAAGAAGGACGACAAGAAAGACGACAAGGCGGCCAAGGTCAAAGACGCAAAAAATGCCAATGATGCCGCCGCCAGAGCGGCAAAAGAGGCCAAGGCGGCTGAGGCAGCGCCTGCCAAAGCAGCACCCCTTGTCCTCTTTTTGCAGCAGGAGCCCCTCGTTCAGGGCGCCATAGCCTCGGTTGAGACGCAGACAGGCGACGTGGTCGCCCTCATCGGCGGCTACCAGTTCGGCAACAGCCACTTCAACCGCGCCACCCAGGCCAGGAGGCAGCCGGGATCAAGCTTCAAGCCCATCGTCTACTCAACGGCCCTGGACAACGGCTTCACGCCGACCTCCCCTGTGCTGGATGCTCCTTTTGAATACGTGATGCCGGGCACCAACCAGGTGTGGCGGCCAAGCAACTTTGAAAAGAGCTACCGCGGGGAGATGCCCCTCTACCAGGCACTGGCGCTGTCCAGAAACACCCCTACCGTCCGCATCGCCAAGACCATCGGCATAGAGAAGGTCATAGAGCGGGCCAAGATGCTCGGCCTTGAGCCGGACTTCCCGCCGGTGCTCTCCCTAAGCCTCGGCTCCGTGGGCATCTCGCCCCTCAACATCACCCAGGCCTATGCAGCCTTTGCCAACGGCGGGCTGGGAGTGAGGCCGCGCATCATCACCTCCATCAAGGATGCGCACGGCAAGGTCCTCTACAGCCAGAACGTCGAGCACTGGCAGGCCATCTCCCCCCAGAACGCCTACCAGATGGACGTCCTGCTCAAGCGCGTCGTCAACAGCGGCACCGGCACCAGGGCCCGCATTGAGGGGCTCAACATTGCCGGCAAGACAGGCACCAGCAACAACTGCCGCGACGTGTGGTTTGTGGGCTTTACGCCCTATATGTGCACAGGCGTCTACGTCGGCTACGACAGCAACGTCCCGCTTGGCAGGCAGGAGCAGGGCGGCCGCACGGCAGCCCCCATCTTCAAGGCCTACAGGGAAAAGGCCGATGCCGCCTACGCAGACCAGCCCCAGGACTTCACCATGCCGCCAGGCATAGTGATGATTGGGGACCTGCCCTATCTTGAAGGACAGACAGGACCTGGAACAGGCGCCATGGAAGGCGCCGTGCCGGATGCTGAAAACCTTCCCGAGGACACGGGCGAAGACAGCGAGTACCTGCTCAGGCAGATGTACTAGCCTTTGCCTGCTGCACCTTTTTTCTCCACCAGCTACCCCAAGGATTACTATGATTCCATACGGTTCTCTTGTCCTTCTCGTCACACCCAAGGGCAAGCGCTACATCAAGCGCCTCGTCAGCGGCGAAGCCTGGCACAGCCAGGACGGCATCGTCACAGCTGAGGCTGTGGCAGCCCTCAGCTTCGGCGACACCGTCACCACCAGCATGGGGCGCCCCATCCAGGTCCAGGACGTGACCCTGCAGGACCTGCTCAAGGGCATCAAAAGACAGACCCAGATCATCTACCCCAAGGATGTGGCCTACATCTGCATGCGCCTTGGCGCAGGGCCCGGGCGCACCATCTGCGAGGCTGGCTGCGGCTCTGGCGGGCTCACCCTTGCGCTCTCCTGGTTCTGCGGGCCGACCGGGCATGTCGTCAGCCACGACGCCCGCGAGGAATTTGCCAGGCTTGCCCGCCGCAACCTGGACTGGGCAGGCGTGGGGGACAACGTTGAGATCAACGTGCGCGACGTGGCAGAAGGCTTCTGCGTCACCAATGCCGACGCCCTCTTCCTGGACGTCCGCACCCCCTGGGACTACCTGGACAATGCCGTCAAGGCCATACGCCCAGGCGCCATGCTGGGCTTCCTGCTGCCCACTGCCATCCAGGTCGGCGAGCTGCTCAAGGGGCTGGAGCGCGGTCCCTTTGACAACATCGAGGTGCAGGAGCTTCTCCTGCGCGACTGGAAGCCTCTGGCCGACCGCCTGCGCCCCAACGACAGGATGATTGCCCACACAGGCTTTCTGGTGTTCTGCAGGCACCAGATACGCAGCAAGGCCTTTGACGACCTGAAGCCCAAGGGCACAAGGGAGCGCAAGCAGCAGCAGGCCCTGGAAGAGCGTCTGGCGCAAGATCAGGACGACTAGCAAAACGGTCCCAACACCCATTTTCTGCCGGAAGATATCGTGCGGGAGCAATCCCTGTGCGGTATCTTCTTTTTTTGCTCGTTCACTGATTGATTAAACAAGGCAGACTAGACGAAAATATCCACTTGTGCTAAAGCTGACGATAGTCACAATTTTCTTTGAAAAATGGCACCATGGCCCTTGCAGCTGCTTTTCCCCGTGCGTTTTCTTCATCTTCAGACACGCATTTCTGCCCTGAACAAAAGCTCTCCGCTTGCTCCAAACGCACTGCTTCAATCAACCCTTTTACCTCACGCTTTTTGATGGTTTTCTAGCTGGTTTTGAGGAACTGGAACGTGGACAGGACGGAAGCCCAACAAATTTGTGTCGCCGGCGGCGGAAGCTGGGGAACGGCACTGGCACACCATGCCGCATTCTGCGGGCACAGGGTCACACTCCTTCTGCGGGATGAGAAAATCTGCGCCGACATCAACAAAAAGCATGAAAACAGCCGTTATCTGCCAGGCATAAAGCTGCACCCGTCCCTTAAGGCTGTCACTGATCCCACGGCGCCCGGAGCGCTTCAAAGCCCCTTCGTCCTTTTAGCCGTCCCCTGTCAGCAGCAAAGAGCCTATTTAACGCAGAACAAGCATCTTCTTGCGCCTTCCGCCTGCCTTATCAACGCGGCCAAGGGGATAGAGCTGGCAACTGGCTGCACCTGCTCGCAGTTCATTGCCGAGCTCGTGCACATCAAGGCAGAAAACTATGCCGTCCTCTCTGGTCCGTCCTTTGCCAGGGAAGTCATGGAAGGACGCCCCACAGCCGTTGTCATCGGCTCTGCATCCTTGGAAACGGCGGCAGCAGTGCAGGCTCTCTTCTCCTCAGCCGCCTTCCGCTGCTACACCTCGGACGACGTCCTTGGCGTAGAGCTCGGCGGGGCTGTCAAAAACGTCATCGCCATAGCCTGCGGCATCTGCGACGGTCTGAACATCGGCACCAACGGGCGCGCAGCCCTCATTACCAGGGGCATTGCCGAAATCAGCCGCCTGGGCGTCTCTATGGGCGCCAAGGAGCACACTTTTCTTGGCCTGTCAGGGCTCGGGGACCTTGTCCTGACTGCCACCGGCTCCCTTTCAAGGAACCGGACCCTCGGCCTTGCCCTAGGGCAGGGCAGAACACTCAAGGAGGCAAATGACGCCATCGGCATGGTGACCGAAGGCGTCAAAACAGCCTTTGCTGTACAGAAGCTGGCTGAAAGGCTGGCTTGTCCTGTTCCCATTACCAATGCAGTCTGCGCCATTCTGGGCGGCACGCTCAGTGCATCTGATGCCGTGCACATGCTCATGAACCGCAGTTTGATCCAGGAATAACTCTTCCATCAACGTCTTCATTGAGTCTTCTGCTTCGCAAAGGTTCCTTTGCGGACAATGAAGAATTTTGGGTTTTTCAGGGGGAATTATGACCATATTCACCACGGTCATACTGTTTCTCAGCGCCTGTCTGCTTATAGGCGGCACGGTGCTGTGCTTTATCAGTCATGACAACTTCCGGCAGCTCATCTGGCGGGGCGGTCTGCACGACCTCGGCCTCGCCTGTATCGGGCTTGCCTGCCCTGGTGCAGTCGGCACTGCGGGTTTCGTGCTCTACTTCGGCTTCCAGGTCGTCGTCAGGCTCCTTGCCTTGAACTGCCTTGACACGCTGCAGCCGAAAGACAAAGGACCTTTCGGCATCGACACATGGACATTGCGCGGCGCCGCCCGCTCGGCCCCGGTCGTCGGCACCATCTTCGTCTTTGCCATGATCGCCACTGTCGGCGGCTCCATCTTCTTTGTGCCTGAGGGACGCTTCCTCATCGCCATGTCAGCCGTCTCACAGGTGCCTGGCCATCCCATATTCTTCATGCTCATGCTGCTCGCCGCAGCAACCGGCACAGTGCAGGTATGGCTCATGTCCCGCGTGGCCTGCTGCATGCTCTTTGATGAACCCCATCCCGGCATGCAGTGGAACAACACGCTGAACACGCGCATCATCGGCTACGCTGTCGCAGCCTCCGTTCTCTGCCTCTTCAAGACCCCCTTGCTGAACCTGGCAATCTGGATCTGCGGAGAACCCGCCCTGCATCACGGCTCACCTCATATTTCCTCCTGGCTCTTCTATATTGCAGCCTTTGCCGTTGCAATTCTGTACTGGCTGTACATGGAGCGCGCAGCCATCCTGGTTGCGCTTGGCACCTCGGTGCTCTGCTTCCTGACAGTCATCCTCTCTCCCGCCACCCCCATGTCACAGATGTTCCTGGTGCTCGTCTCCCTGGGCGCAGTCGTCGTCAGTGTCTACTCCATGGGGTATATGGATCACGACAAGAGGAAGGCCCACTACTGGTTCTTCCTCATGCTGACCTTCTCTGCCTTGAGCGGCATCGTCTCCTCCGACAGCGTGGCTGAAATCTACGGCTACGGCTTCTGGGAAATGATGACCTTCGCCACCTTCTTCCTGGTGGCCCACGAATCGACTCCGACTGCACGCAGTGCAGCTACCAAATACTTTGTGATGTGCTGCGGCGGCGCCCTCTTCATGCTGCCCGGCATCATTCTGCTTTCCTCCGACGCAGGCCAGCTCCACGCCATCTCCGCGGTTGCCCCTGTCGCCTGGACAGGCATGCAGACCCTGACCTCTTCCTGGGGCCAGATTGCCCTCGTGCTCTGCGTCGCCGGCTTTGGCACCAAGGCTGGCGTCGTTCCCCTGCACTGGTGGCTGCCTGACGCCCACCCGGCAGCGCCCAGCTCCGTGTCCGGTCCTCTTTCCGGTATCATCACCAAGATGGGCTTCTTCGGCATCGCTGCCATCATCGCCGGACAGGGCGGTCCCTACATCGCCAACATGCCCGGCTACTTCGGCCTGAACTGGTACAGCACCGGCATGGTGCTGGTTGGCACAATCACCCTCTTCTACGGCGAAATCATGGCCCTGCGCCAGCAGGACATCAAACGCATGCTGGCCTACTCGACCATCGGACAGATTGGTGAAATCACCATCGTCCTCGGCCTGATGACAGCCCTCGCCACGACGGCCGCCTTCTTCCACATCCTCAACCACGCAGTCATGAAGGACCTGCTCTTCTTCGGTGCAGGCGCCCTCATCTTAAGCGCCGGCTCCAGGAAGCTCTCCGACCTGAGGGGCGCTGCCAGCCAAATGCCTGTGACCGTCACCTGCATGGTGGTCGGCATCATCTCCATCATGGGCCTTCCGCCCTTTGCAGCCTTCTACAGCAAGTTCGCCATGATCTCCGCAGCAGTTGCCAACGGGAACATCCTTGTTGCCGCCATCCTGCTTGCCGGCTCCTTCATCGGCGTCTTCTACTATGTCCGCATCCTCAACACGCTCGTCTTCCAGAAGCGTCCTGAAGGCGCTCCTGTCCTGAAAGACCCGTGCCGCAGCATGCAGTATGCCATGATGGCTCTGGCCGGCCTGGCCATCCTCTTCGGCTTCCTGCCCAACATCCCGTATGAACTGGCCGCCAAGGCTGCCGCCATGTGCTCCACCGGCGGAGACATCCTCCCCGCAAGCGCACTGCTGGTTTCCTGGCCGTCCTACGTGGTTCTGCCCCTTATCGGCGCCATCATTCCGGCGTTCTTCAGAAACAACAGGCGCATGGCCGGCTGGTCCAGCGTGATCATCCTCGCCCTGACCGCCCTTCTTGCCATCCTCTGCGGCAGAAGCCTCGACAATCTGTCCTACGCCTTCTGCATCATCGTTCCCGCCCTCGGCGCCCTCAACATGGCCTACGCTGTGGGCTACATGGAGCACAGCCACACCCAGTGGCGCTTCTACTGCGTCTTCACCGCCATGTGCGGCGGCCTCGTCGGCATGTCCGCGAGCTCCAACCTCTTCAGCTTCTTCGTGTTCTGGGAAATCATGAGCTCCTGGACCCTGTACATGGCCCTTGCTCATGAAGGAGACAAGATCTCCCTCAGGGAAGCCGGAAAGTACTTCCTCTTCAACATCGCCGGCGCCAGCTTCATCTTTGTGGGCGTCTGCATCATCGGCGGCGGCGCCAGCATGACCGTGTTCAGCACGGCCACTTCCTGGATTCCCACCGATCCCACCATTATGCCTCTCGGCATGGCTCTGCTTGCCATCGGCTTTGTCATGAAGGCAGCCCAGCTGCCCATCCGCATTGACTGGCAGATGCACCCGGCCGTGGCTCCCACGCCCGTTTCCGGCTACATCTCCTCCATGCTCTTGAAGAGCGGCATCATCGCCCTCTGCAAGCTCTTCCTCATCCTTGGTCAGGGTGCACCCGCCCTCTACAACGTGGTGCAGTCCAACTTCGTGATGTGGATCGGCGGCATCACCATCGTGCTGGCTGCCATCCAGGCTGTGCGTGCCAACCAGATTAAGCTCGTCTTCATCTATTCAACCGTCAGCCAGATTGGCTACATGGTGCTCTCCATCGCTGTCGCAGGCTACGCTCTCTCTGTCGGCGCCTCCGCCTCCTTAGGTCTCAGCGGCAGCCTGCTGCACCTCATCAACCACGTCTTCTTCAAGGACCTGCTCTTCCTCGTGTGCGGCGCCATCATGTTCATGACGCACAAGGAATACCTGAGCGACCTTGGCGGACTTGGCCGCCAGATGCCCTTCACCATGACCATGTTCGTGATCGCCGGGCTGTCCGTTGTCGGCATTCCTCCGACATCAGGCTTCTGCTCCAAGTGGATCATCTACCATGCTCTCATGCAGGCCAACCAGCCCATCCTTGCCCTGCTCTCCCTCTTCGGTTCCGTGCTGACCCTGGCCTACATCGCCAAGTTCATGCATGCAGCCTTCCTGGGCGTGCCGAACCCGGCCCTGAGCGACATCAAGGATCCGCCCAGGATCATGCGTGTGCCTATGATCATCCTGGCTGTCGGCTGCGTTATGACCGGCATCTTCCCAGGTACGGTGTTCGCACCCATCTCCTCCATTGCCACGCAGTTTAACCTTCCTGCCATCCCCTTCACTCTGACAACCATCGGCGGCGAAGGCATGGCATGGAATCCGTTCGTCATGTTCATCATCATGCTCGTCCCCTTCGGCTTCGGCTGCTGGGTCATCCGCCGCTTCGTGCGCATCCGCGAAATCAATGTGCATAACTGCGGCATGGCTCCCGAACCCGCCGAAAACCGCATGCGTCCCGGCAGCGTGTTCGGTGCCCTTCCGGCATTCCTGCGCACCATGCCCAGCGCTACTGTTGCGAGCAAGGAGGACTAAGCCATGTCAGATGTTCTCTGGGCATTGTTCCATGTCTGCATATTCCCCGGCGGCCTGTTCGCCCTGGCCTTCGCCCTGTATCTGAAAGGCCTGGACAGAATCCTCGTGGCGCGCATGCAGCGCCGCGTAGGCCCGCCAGTCATCCAGCCTCTGCTTGATATAGCCAAGCTCTTGACCAAGGAAACCCTCATCCCCTCAACAGCCTGCAAATCCGTCTTCATGTACGCCCCTGTCATCGGCATGACCGGCATGGCTGCCTGCGCAGCCTTCATCCCGATCCCCGGCGTCTTTGACGGCATGTACAACATGGGCGACCTGCTGGTGCTCTTCTACCTGCTGCCCATACCGGCCATTGCCATGATGATGGCAGGCTCCTCATCAAGCTCCCACTTCGGCGCCATCGGCTTCTCCCGTGAAATGCTCATCATGCTGAGCTACGAAGTGCCGCTCCTGATGATCCTGCTCGCCGTCGCCATGATTACCGGCAAGGCCACCGGACTCGGCACCGCTGACTTCTCTCTGCTGAACATCGTTCAGTACCAGATCAACAACGGCCAGTTCGGGCTCAACCCCATCATGATTCCGGCATTCATCGCCTACCTCATGTTCCTGCCCGGCACCATCGGCGTACCGCCCTTTGACGTCGCCGAAGCCGAAACGGAAATCCTGGAAGGCCCCCTGCTGGAATACGGCGGACCGCTTCTGGCCCTCTTCCAGATCGGCAGCGCCCTGAAGAGCTTTGTTGTCCTGAGCCTGGGCGTCGTGCTCTTCTTCCCCGGTACAATCTGCGACTTCTGGCTGATCAACCTGGTATGGTTCATGGTGAAGGTCCTGCTCTTCATGTTCTTTGCCATCTCCCTGCTGCGTTCTGCCACCGGCCGCTTCCGCATAGATCAGGCTATGGTCTTCTACTTCAAGATTCCCGCTGTTCTTGCCTTTATCAGCCTCGTGCTGGTCATGGTCGTGTAAGGAGTTCACCGTGAGCTTAGACAATCTTCTTAAAAAGGCGTCTGTCCGCTCGCCGTGGCTGTTCAGAATCAACGCCGGCTCCTGCAACGGATGCGACGTTGAGCTTGCCACGACCGCGCTCATCCCCCGCTACGACGTCGAACGCCTGGGCTGCCACTACACCGGCTCGCCCCGTCAGGCGGACATCATCCTGGTAACCGGTCCGGTCACCGTGCAGATGCGCGACTACGTTGTCCGCGTCTGGAACGAAGTGCCGGAGCCCAAGGTAACCGTCGCCGTGGGCATCTGCCCCATCTCCGGCGGCGTCTTCCGCGACAGCTACGCCATCGCGGGCCCCTTGAGCAAGCTCGTTCCGGTTGACGTCAACGTGCCGGGCTGCCCGCCCAGGCCCCAGGCCATCATGGAAGCTGTGGTTCTGGCACGCAGCATCTGGATGAAGAAATTAGGACTGGAGGAGAAATAGACATGGCCGGATTCCTCAACGTTCTGCTTCGCAACATCATCTCCGGTCCGTCGACGGATCCCTTCCCCTTTGGCGAGACCTTCTCGCCAAAGCGCATCCGCGGCCGCATCCTCATCGACCCCGAACTGTGCCTTGGCTGCGGCATGTGCCGCCACTCCTGCGTGGCCGGCGCCATCAACATCACCAAGACCCAGAACGACTGGACCATCACCATCTGGCAGGACTCCTGCTGCCTGTGCGGCTCCTGCGTGACCTACTGCCCCATGCATGCCATGTCCGTCAGCCCTGACTGGCACACCGCGCATGCCGAGGAGGACAAGTACAAGCGCATAGAGCAGCACACCATCGAGTACCAGCCCTGCGCGGGCTGCGGCCACCCCATGCGTGTGCTTTCTCTGGACCGTGCCAAGGAGCTGTACGCCCACGACGCAAACATCAATCCCGAAGAAATTCGCCATTTGTGCCGTGAATGCCGCCAGCTCCGCGACGCAGAACGCAAGACCAAGAGTATATCGCATCCTGAGAGGACCACGACCAAGGTGCTCTCATAAAAACCGCAATTTTGCTGCGGGGAGGGAAACTTCCCCGCAGCTGTGAGGATATGATGCAAACAACCGTTATGGGCGACAGCGCCCTTATCAATACACTGGCTGACCTCTGCCCCGCAGAAGGCGTCCGTCACTCTGAAGACCAGTACGGCAACGCCCAGCACTGGTTCACCTTGAGCTCCCCTGCCGAACTGCCGGCAGCTGCTGCGGCCCTCAAGGCCAAAGGCGCCAGGCTGAGCCTCATCTCCGGCTACATCAGGCACGACGTGCCTGAGGAAGACCATCTCTTCGCCGCCTGCTACCACTTCATCCTGGACGGCATAGTCTACGCCGTGACGGCCAACACCACCAAGGAAATGCCCTACGTCCCCAGCATTACCTCATACTTCGCCAATGCCGACTGGCATGAGCGCGAGATGATGGAGCTGGTCGGCGTGACCGTCAAGGACCAGCCCAACCCCAACCGCCTCTTCCTGAACACTGAACTCGATCCAGGCGTACTCGGACAGTATGTCCCGCTCTCTGTCATGATGAACGGCGCATGCACCAAGGATCTCTGGGAACACATCCTTGGAAGCAAGGAGGTCAACTAATGGATCTCGCCAAACATTCCGGCAGCACCTTCAACATCCCTCTCGGACCGGTGCATGTCGCCCTTGAAGAGCCTGTCTACTTCAACCTGACCATTGACGGCGAAACCATCCGCGACGCCAAGCTGTACAATGGCCATGTGCACAGAGGCATGGAAAACCTGGCACAGACCCGCAACCTGCTCATGCTGCAGACGCTGACAGAGCGCGTGTGCTCCTTGTGCTCCAACAGCCATGCCTTCACCTACGCCATGGTTGTGGAAAACGCCCTGGGCATCCAGATTCCTGAGCGCGCCAAGTACATGCGCACCCTGGCCGAGGAAATCAAGCGCATTGCCTCCCACCTGTTCACCCTGGCCATCCAGGCCCACCTCTGCGGCTTCGACTCCCTCTTCATGCACGTCATGGAAGTGCGCGAGCAGATGCAGGACGTGAAGGAGTCTCTGTTCGGCAACCGCATGAACATCGGCTTCAACTGCATCGGCGGCACCAAATTCGACCTGAACCAGGAGTGCTTTGACTTCCTGCTCCAGACCCTTGAAAAGGTCGAGCCCCAGGTCAACGAAATCACCGACATCTTCGAGACGGATCCCATGATCGGCAACCGTATCATCGGCACCGGCATCCTGCCCAAAGAAGACGCCATCCGCCTCGGCGTGGTTGGCCCCGTTGCCCGCGGCTCCGGCCTGAACATCGACGTGCGCAAGGAAAGCCCCTACGCCGCCTACGACAAGGTCGACTTCAATATCATCACCCGCACAGGGTGCGACCTGTACGCCAGAACCTGCGTGCGCCTGCATGAGATTTCCGAATCCATCAAGATCGTGCGCCAGTGCGTGCAGGACATGCCTGAAGGCCCCTACAGGACCGGCATGACCAAGATATTCCCGTCCGAAGGCGTGGCCCGTTCCGAGGCTCCCCGCGGCGAGCTTATCTACTACATCCGCACCAACAACACGGAAATTCCGGAACGCCTTAAGTGGCGCGTTCCTTCCTACATGAACTGGGAAGCCCTGAGTGTCATGCTGCGTGATGCCAAGGTTGCCGATGCAGCCCTCATTACCAACACCATTGACCCCTGCGTCTCCTGCACCGAAAGGTAAGGAGGACACAAGACCGTGCATGAGGCATCTCTCGCCCAGGGCCTGCTGAAGACGGCACTGGATGCCGTCAAAAGCTACAACAGCGGGCATCCCGACAAGCCGGCCGCCCGCATCAAGGGCCTCAAGGTCGGCCTGGGGCTGCTGAGCTGCGTCGAGATCTCAACCTTTACCGGCTGCTTTGAGCTGCTCTGCGAAGGCACGGCAGCCGAGGGCGCCAAGCTGGTGGTTGAGCGCGAGCCCCTTTCATGCGAGTGCTGCGACTGCAAGGCAGAATTTACCCTCACTGAACGCAAGTTTCAGTGCCCGGTCTGCCGCAGCGGCAATCTCACTCCCCACGGGGGGCACGGTCTGACCCTTCTCAGTCTCGAAGTCGAGCAAAAAGACTAAGCTATAGGACTTACGATATGTTGGAACGAGTACTTTTTCGCAGTGACCTCTGCAAGGCCTGCCGACGCTGTGAGATGGCGTGCATCGCCGCTCACAACGGCATCGAAATCAAGGAAGCGATGAAGCGCAGGGCAGAATTTGTCTCCCGCGTCCGTGTGGTCAAGGGTGAGGACTTCAAGACAACCGTCCGCTGCCACGAATGCGAAAATGCCCCCTGCTGCCACATCTGTCCCACAGGTGCTCTGTCTCAGCTGGAAAGCGGCGAAGTCGTCATGCATCCGGAACTGTGCATCGCCTGCGAAATGTGCGCAGACGCCTGCCCCTACGGTGCAATCCAGATGGAAACGACGACGCTTCCTGCAGTGAAGATTGAATGCACCGAGGAAGAGCTGAAGATGCCCAGGAAAGTGGCTGTCCGCTGCAATATGTGCCGCGACCTGCGTGCCGAATCCGGCAAGCTGTTCACGCCCTGCATGGAAGCCTGCCCTGTCCAGGCCATCGGCATACTTACAGAAGACGGCAAGGAAGTTTTCCCTGAAAAGCCCGTTAAAAAGCCCGCTGCCGCCAAGGCTCCTGCAGCCAAGGCGCAGGCTGAATAACGCAAGCTGAAAGCCTGACATAATCCCCCTTGCCGTTCATTCGGCAGGGGGGATCTTTTTTTGCTTTGCAAAAGAACCGGGCGCAAAGCCCGCCAAGACAGAAGGAAAGCCCCCTTGGAACAGCTTCTGAGGCTGTCCCAGGGGGGCTCTTTCTTTCTCAAAAACAAATACTGAGGCTTATTCCAGCGTCTCCGCATGATGGCGCACAAAGGCCTTTGCAGACTCCAGGTCCGTCACGTCGCCGGCGATCTGCGCCTTAAGCAAAGCGTCCCTGATAACGCCGACCTGAGGCCCTGGCTTCAGCTTGCATTCCTGCATGATCTCATTGCCGTTCAAAAGCGGCTCCAGCATCTGCTCAGGAATGGCGGCACGCTCAAGATACTTCATATTGTGGTTGAAGGAGGTCGTGGAGCCGTCCCTGGCCAGCATGTCGGCCCTGGCCATCTCAATGAGGCGCGGATACTCGTCCATGGCCATAAAGCGGCGGATGCCCCTGTCCGTCATCATGAAGTAGAAGTACATGTGCGAGCGCACGAGATGGCAGATGAGGTCGATGTCCTCCACAGGGAACTGCAGGCGGCGCAGGATCTTCCTGGTGACCGCAGCGCCGACCTTGTGGTGCTGGTAGAAGGTCCAGGTCCCCTCGATGTACTCTGCCGTATAGGTCTTGCCGATGTCGTGGAAGAGCATGGCGACAGTGCCCAGCCAGTCGTAGTGGAAGTTGCCCTCAGGATAGAGGCGCACGCAGTTGATGGTGTGGGTCAGAACGTCCATCATCTCATTGGTGCGCTTGTTGCGTGCCTCCTTGATGCAGGAGAGAGCGCTCAGCTCGGGGATGAGCCCCTGCAGGATGTGCAGCTCATGCATATGGGTGATGAAGCGGTACATGGCTTCGGCATCCACCTTGCGCCACTCATCCAGGATGTCCTTGGCAGGAACGTAGTTCAAGATGCGCGAGCTTGCACGGATGATGGCAACACCGGTGTTTTCCTCAATGGGCAGGTCAAAGTTGGCTGCAAAGCGCATGGCCCTGATGGCCAAAAGGTAGTTGTGCCTCAAGGTGTCGTCAGGAAGGCCTGCCAGCTTGACCACGCCCGTTGCAAACGGCTCAAAGCCCTCATAGGGGTCGCGCTCGTCGGCAGGCGGCATGCCGCCGAAGCCGGTCAGCTTCAGGTGCTGCTGCTCCTCCTTGGGCATGAGCTGAATCATGGTGGGAGTCAGGCGGAGCTGGGCCAGCTCCGGATGGGCGCTTTCGTCCGTCAGCAGCGGATAGAAACGGTAGGTTATGCCGTCCTGTTCCAGCGTTGCTGTAAAGCGGGTGCCCTCAGGCGCAGGCTGGGCGTCGGGGAAAATCTTGACTAAGACTGAATATCCGGCATCACAGGCAATATCCACGGAGTGACACTTTTTGTTCACCGTAAAAAGATGCTGCTGCAAAGGGGCGTTGACAACATGTGCATCGTATCCGTTACGAAAACATGTTTTGCAAATCAGTGCGGCTTCTTTGAGCGCTTCATTCATGTACTACTCTCCTAAGCAAGGTGACATATCTCTTGGCAGTATGCCTTGGCACACTGAAAAAGGCAAGAAAACAGGGCTTCAGAATTGCATTCCTGAAGGAGACTGTCCTGCGTTTGTGCGGAAGTATGCAGGGACAGCCGGACCTGTGCAAAGGCCCAAAAAAAGGAGCCCCGGTTTCCCGGAGCCCCTTAGTAAACTCAGGTTAAGGACAACTACATGTTGTCGCCGTCATTGTGGCCCACTTCAAACTTCACTGAAAGAGCAATCTTCCAGAGCAGGGACACAACCAGGGCGCCCACGGCATAGACGCCGATGGCGACGCTGATTTCACGCAGCGTCGGGACGAAGATGGTTACGGACTCAAACATGTTGGGCGTGAAGCCGCCGATAAGGAGGCCGAGGCCCTTGTCGATCCAGGAAGCCAGAACCAGCATGCCCAGGGCGTAGGGCATATACTTGCCGGAACGGGTCGTCGGAGGAATGAGGATAGCAAGGCAGCCGATGGTGCAGAGCACTGCCACCCACATGCAGGGGGTCACCCAGGAGGTCACGCCGTGCAGGCCGCTGAACAGGAAGACCAGGGGATCAGCATGTCCGGGGATGCCGCTGTAGAACGCCGTGAAACATTCAAGAATGTAGAAGAAGACGTTCAGGCACATGGCATAGGTGATGATGGTTGCCAGGGTGTGGGTGGCTTCCTTGCCGGGGTTGAAGCCGGTGAGCCTGCGCAGCAGAAGCATGAGCAGGAGCAGGATGGCAGGACCGGAGCAGAAGGCGGAAGCCAGGAAGCGGGCGGCCATGATGGCGGTGAGCCAGTAATGGCGTCCGGGAACGCCGGCGTACAGGAAGGCTGTCACTGTGTGGATTGAGAAAGCCCAGATGATGGACAGGTAGCACAGGTACAGGATCCACTTGGGCGGGGTGGTGTCGTGGCGCTCGGCCTCAAGAGTCACCCAGCCGATGATGGCGTTCAGGGTCAGGTAGCCGATGAGCACGATCATGTCGTAGAACATGACGGAGTTCGGCGTGGGATGCAGCAGCACGTTCATCATGCGCTGGGGCTGGCCCAGGTCGACCACGATGAACAGGCAGCACATGATGACTGCGGCGATAGCCATAAACTCGCCGAAGATGATCATGATCTTGAACTTTTTGTAGTGGTGGAAGTAGGCGGGCAGCACGAGCATGACTGCCGAGGCGGCGACACCAACCAGATAGGTGAACTGGGAGATGTACAGGCCCCAGGAGACGTCGCGGTTCATGCCCGTAACGCCCAGACCGGTGCTCAGCTGCGTAAGGTACACAATGCCGCAGACGGCAATGACTGCTACGAGGAAGAGCAGCCACATGTAGTACCGCTTCGAGCCTTCGAGAAGTTTTTCAACCATGGCGTATCTCCCTAGACAATATAGTAGACACCGGGCTGGGTGCCCAGGTTGGGCTTGCGGCGGATACTGAAGTTCTCAGCGAGGGCCTTGCAGACAACGGACTCAGGATCATTCAGGTCGCCGAAGAGAATCCTGCCCTTGGACGCCTCGACGCAGGCGGGCATAAGCCCCTTGGCCAAACGCTCCGTGCAGAAGGTGCATTTTTCCACAACACCCTTCATGCGGGTGGGATACTGCGGATTCGGCACCGGATCGCTTAAGTAAGGACGAGGATCCAGGAAGTTGAAGGAGCGGGCGCCGTAGGGGCAGCCGGCCATGCAGAAGCGGCAGCCGATGCAGCGGTGGTAGTCCATGGTGACGATGCCGTTGGGCAGCTTGTAGGTTGCCTGGGTCGGGCACACCCTCACGCAGGGCGGATTGGTGCAGTGGTTGCAGAGCAGCGGGAAGGGACGGTCCAGAACCAGCTTGGTCAGATGCTCGTTCATGTCGTCTGGGAAGGCATGTTCGTAGCTGTCCGTCCAAATCCACTTCACTTCCTGATCGCCGTGGCCGTCCTTGCGGCTGCGGATGTCAGGCACGTTGTGGGCATTGTGGCAGGCTGCGATGATTTCCTTGTAGTCCTCTTCGCTCTTGAACTTCCTGGTGTCGATGACCATGGCCCAGCGCTTGGCCTTTTTGCCGCTGGCGGCATGCTCATAGGAGCCGGGGCTCACCATGGCCTGGGCGTCCGTGCCAAGCAGGCCGGCGCCACCCGTCAGAGCAAAGACCGACAGACCAGCCACCTTAAGAAAAGATCTTCTGTTCTTGTTCATAGTTATTTGCTCCCCTTGGGAAGGATGTGGCAGGTCCAGCAATAGGGATCAACATTGTTGGTTACATGGCACTTGTCACAGAATTCTTCGTAATTGCTGTGGCACTTGAGGCAGGTGTTCTGGAGGCTGATCTCCCACTTCTTGCCGGTGGAGGAGACATAGGTCCTGTTGTCATTGCGCAGGGCCTGGTCGCGCCATTCATTGAGCAGCTGCATATGTTCAGCGCGCATGAAGGCGGGGCTTTCCACACATTCCTTTTCAGAGGGCAGGGTAACTTCCGGCTTGGAGTACTTGCCGCCGCCGATGTTGGACCAGAAAGGCGCAGTACAGACCACCAGAAAGACCACAATGCCTGTTATAACAGCTTTAGAGTTGTACATCTGCTATTCCCCTTCGTCTTCTTCATCCAGGTGGGGCAGGTCTTCCTGGCGCAGATTGACGGTACGCTTGTGTTCGCCCTTGCAGATGAGGGCGTTGGCCACAAGTTCCGTTAAGCCGCTGATGGTGACGCCTGGAGCCCAGTAGTTGGCGAGCGGAGGAAGTGTGGCGCGGTCGATGGCGCAGACGCAGCACATGCGGTTGACGCCGTACTTCTGCTGGACGTAGCGCAGCGCGTTGCCGCGGGGCATGCCGGAACGCATGCGCAGCTCCATGATTTCCTCTGTGTTGAGGCCGCTGCCGGCGCCGCAGCAGAAGGTCTGCTCGCGGATGGTGTTCTCGGGCATTTCGTAGAAGTGGTTGACGACATGCTTGAGGACGTAGCGGGGCTCGTCAAGAAGACCCATGCCGCGGGCGGGGTTGCACGAGTCATGCCAGGTGCAGATGAGGTCGTCGTTGCGGGAGGGATCGAGGTTGAGCTTGTTGTGGCGGATAAGGTCGGCCGTGAACTCGGAGATGTGCACCATCTTTGTGGAGGCGGCATTCTCAAACACCGTGCCGGTGATGGGAGAGACAGGCACGGACATGTTCTTGGGCGTAGGACCGTTGTAGGTGTCCATGTACTGGTTGATGACGCGCCACATGTGGCCGCACTCGCCGCCCAGGATCCACTTGACGCCCAGGCGCTCGGCTTCTTCGTACATCTTGGCGTTCAGCTTCTTGGCCATGTTGAAGGACACGAAGGAGCCGAAGTTGCCGCCTTCAGATGCATAGGTGGACAGGGTGTAGTCCAGGCCTATTTCATTGAAGAGGATGAGGTAGCCCATGAAGGTGTAGATGCCGGGGTCGGCAAAGACGTCGCCTGAAGGACAGATGAAGAGGATTTCATGGCCCTTCTCGTTGAACGGCGTCTTGGGGCGCACGCCCACGATGTCCTCGCAGTCGTCGGCCAGCATCTCGACGATTTCCACGTAGGAGTGCGGCTTGATGCCCAGATGGTTGCCGGTGACGCTGCAGTTCTTGGCAGGATCCATGATCCAGTGCAGGCCAAGGCCGACTTCATGGAGCATTTCGCGCACGATGGCGGTGATTTCAGCCGTGTCGATGCCGTAGGGGCAGAAGAGGGAGCAGCGGCGGCACTCGGTGCACTGGTAGGCGTAGTAGAAGAGTTCCTTCACTACCTGCTTGTCCCAGGACCTGGCGCCGATTTTCTTGCCCAGGATCTTGCCCAGCATGGTGTAGTCGCGGCGGTAGAGGGAGCGGAGAAGCTCGGCCCTCAGCACGGGCATGTTCTTGGGATCGTTTGTTCCCAGGAAGAACTGGCACTTGTCGGCACAGGCGCCGCAGCGCACGCAGATGTCCATGAAGAGCTTAAGGGAGCGGTGCTTCTTCAGGCGTTCCTCAAAGGCGTCGCACAGGATCTTTTCCCAGTTGTCGGGAAGGTTCCAGTCTTCTGCAGCCGGATCCCACTCATGGGGGTTGGGCATGTGCAGGGCCTGCATGGTTTCAACCTTGGCAGGATAGCAGTAGCTGCCGGGAGCGAAGACAGGCTTGGTCTCCAACCAGGCTTCGGAGGGGAACTCCGGCCTGCTGGCGACTAGTTCTTGTGGGGTAGGTAATTTTGCCATGGTAAGGACTCCTTACTTGCCTGACTTTGAATTTTGTTCGGCATCCAGCGGCTTATCCAGAGGCAGGTTTGCACCGGCCATGGCCTCACGGTAGAGGTCCTCATACTCGGGATAGGTCAGGAAGTCCTTGGGCGGATTCCACGGGTTCTCATGACGAACACGTCTTGTATTGCAGGGCAGGTTCCTCGTGGGGCTGAAGAATACGCCGACCATGTGGGTCAGCTTGGAGAAGGGGAAGTAAATCAGCAGCGAGCAAACCAGGCAGACATGCACGAAGAAGATGGGGTCGATGCCGTCGGCGGAGATGGGCGAGAAATGCACCATGCCCATGACGTAGGCCTTGACCTGGGTGATGTCCGTCTTCAGGAAGTAGCGCATGAGCAGGCCGGAAATGGCGATGCCCATGATGAGGAACAGAGGCACGTAGTCCTGCATCAGGGAGATGTAGCGCACGCGGGGGTTGACCAGGCGGCGGAGGAACAGGAATACGACTGCGCAGAGCAGGAACAGGCCGGTCAGGTAGAGGCGCGGGGCGCCAATCTGCAGAATACCGTCAATCATTTCCACAAAGGCGATGCAGCCGGGAACCGGATCCATGAAGAAGCGGAAATGACGGAAGAAGACGATGAAGAAACAGTAATGGAAGACAAGGGCAAAAAGCCACAGCCATTTGGAAGAGTAGTAAATCAGCCTGGGACCGCCGTTGATGGGGTCATCTGTCTTGATTTCCGCGTTCACGTTGCGGAACAGGGAGCGGAACAGGAAGACTTCCAGGAACATGCGCTTGACCACACCGAACGTGGTGTCAGGACAGTCAAGCTTGGCCTGTTTGATGAAGTCCAGAGATTTCTCCTGTCCACCGGTCGTGGGGATGGCAAAAGGAACCGGCGATTTGGCCCAGTAAACCATACGCCAGACGATGCCACCAAGAAAAATCAGAACCGCCAAATAGGGAAGGACCACTCCGAAGAGCGCCCCGAGCCCTACGGCTGATCCCAGCCAGGCGATGATTGTGATGGCCACCACAATCAGTAAAGCATTTAACATTCCCTACCTCTCTATACGATAGTATTTGCTTTGACCCTCGGTAGACAGAGGGGCCCGCCACTACGGGGCTTGGCAAGGCGGCTGATCAGCTGCCGCAGCCTTGGAACATTCCGCAGCATCTGCCGGCTCCGTAGATTCAGGTATAAATTTAGGTTGCCCTAAAATGACCTTTTCAATTTCTTTTTGTCCTAGTCCTCGGCCAGCTTGTCCAGTCCGGGGATTTCGTCAGTGCCCATGCGCTGCGCCCAGCGCACCAGCTGGGCATGCTGGCTCTTAATCTCCTTGATCCTGTTTTCAGCAACGACCTCGCGGGACTTGGTGTACATGTCAAAGCCGAGCAGGACGATGGTGTCCAGGCGCGACTCCGCTTCCAGATAGTCCTTCAGCTTGCCGTCCTTCACCATCCCGGGCATGATGTGCTTGCGCATCAAAGGCTTCAGCAGATAGAAGACGAGCATTGCCTGGCTGGGGAGAAAGTTCTGGACAGCCCGCAGATGGATGAAGCGGTCGATGGCGCTACGCACCTCAGCCGGCTTCTTGTCCCATCCTGATACGGCCTCATAAACGACGTTTGCCGCTTCACGGGTCATATCAGCAACAGGATTGGTGAAGGGGTCCTTGACCGTGCGCAGAAAGCCTGTCGTCTGAAGCGGGTAGCTGGCGAAAATAGCGTTCACCCATTCCTCGACAATACTCTCGCGCACATTGAAGAAATACTCTGTGGACTGCATGAGCGTCCTCCTCGGGGCTGCAGCGAGCAGGGCAGTGACCATCGCAGTGATCATAGCTATGCTCTATGATAAACCGTGTAATTTTATAGACAATTACAGTTTGGGTCAATTTCAATAGCGAACAATTCCCAAGAAAAAACGAAAAAACTTGCGGGCCTGTGACAGCCCC
>CAZWGJ010000001.1:0-21512 GCA_964633375.1 uncultured Desulfovibrio sp. | reverse complement strand
CCGCAGGCATCCTCTTCTCTTCAGAGGATGCCTGCGGCCCCAAAAATCCTGTGCTGCCTTGAAGTGCTGACGGGCAGCGCGCATCATCGTCTTATTTGCGGCGCATCATGCCGCCATTCGTCTCATCCTCGCAGTTCTTCGTCCCGTCAAAGCAGGCGCCGTCAACTGCATTGCCAAGCGGAATGGTCGGGTCCCCTGTCAGCTTTTCCCGACGCGGCTGAGGGCTCTGGCTCTGGGCTGGGGCTTTCTTGCGCTTGAGATGCGCAGGGAGCCCCTTGTACTCAAAGTAGGGGACGACCTGTCCGGCATTCAGGTACACATGCGCCTCGTTGCACAAAAGCTTCAAAGCCAGGATGCAGTACGCCAGACCGGTCGGACCCTGCTTGTCCGTATAGTCCTTTGAGGCCTCAAGCGCATCCTTCATGCTCATGCCGCTGTCTAAGTATTCCTTCATCCTGGCAATGCGCGGGACGTCCATTTCCTTTTCGGCCACAGGGTAGAAGGCTACGTCAACACTGCCCGAGAGCTCCATGATGCCCTGGCGGCAGGATGGGCAGGTGGGCGAAAAGAACATGTTGACCTTGGCCTCGTCGGCGTTGTCGGAGAGGCTGTACAGAGGAGTCAGCGCCTTGAGCACGATCCCGACGTTGCAGAGGAAGAGCACAGTCCAGACCAGCACGACGACCTGCCGCGGACGCCTTTGGGAGGACAGGTAGCTGCTCTTGTTCTTTGCCCTGTAAAAGCCCTGCAGGACCAGGCAGAGCAGGAGGGCGACAATCAGGCAGTTGAAGCAGGGGGCCGTCGCCACCATCAGCGCCAGAAGCAGGCAGTCAACGGCAATGCCTGTCCAGGCGATGATGTAGCCTGCCTCTGCACGTCCAAAGAACGCCAGGGCGCCCATAAGGAAGAAGCAGAGCATGCCGACATGCCACAGGGAGACGCCGGCTATTGAAACGTTGCTGTACAGGGTGCACCCTGCCGTAAAGCAGATCTGCGGTCCGCCGCCCACGGCGTCCCAGAGGCAGAACAAAAAGCCCAGGACGCAGAAAAACAAAGGCAGAGGAAGAAGGTGGTTCGCGCTTCTCATCGCGGCATAGTACTCCTGACCACAAGGGGTTGTTGTCTTTTTTAGTCCACTAATGCGCCGTCATTTGCGGCTTCAACGGTATATAGGACTTGTCAGCGCAAGGCAAACTGCCTTCTAGGAAGACTGGCCGGATTCCACGCCGGGACAGCAGATGTAGAAATCCCTGCCGTCCCTGTCTGTCTCGGCAATCTTCTTTTCATTCAGCAGCTGCTCAAGAATGGGACGTATGCTTTCAGCATCCGTGCCTAGACCGGCAGCAATGCCGGCTGCCGTGCTTGGATGCCGCTCCAGGAGTCCTGCAACTTCATCACAGCTGACTTCCTTGTGCGCATGCGGGGTCTGCTCCGTTCCAAAGGTGGAGGCGATGATCTCCACCCTGCCGGGAAGACGGGCAGCTATCTCCTTCAGCCTTGCCGGCGTCAGGGCATGGGCGCTCTTTTCCGCCGGGGGCCTGACCACTGTATTGAGCTGGATGCGCTCTATGTTGGAGAGGCCCTGCACAGCCTTCTGCAGGGCGTCGATGTCGGCATCGCTGTCGTTGACGCCTGCGACAAGGAGCACCTCAAGCCAGATGCGTCCCTTGTATTCTCTGCAGAACTCCTGCAGCCCGCGGTAGACTTCATCGACGTCCAGACCGTCGCACAGCCTGTTGACTGCCTGGGCGGCTGCGGGCAGCACGGCATCAAGAGAGGGGCTGATGATGTCAACCCTGGCAAGATTTGCCCTGACCTCAGGCTTCCAGAGCAGGGAGGCGTTCGTAAAGACGACGACCGGAATGTCGGTCAGAGCCTTGATGCCGTCTACGATCTCCCCAAGGCGGCTGTTCAGCGTAGGCTCGCCGGATCCGGCAAAGCTGATGGCATCGGGAGTGTCTTCTTTAAGGCGCTGCTTTATCTCTGCAAGGACGTCAGCTGCCGGCACATACTCCTTCACTTCAAGCGTATGGCAGGTCGTGCGTCCCAAAAGACAGTAGACGCAGTCGTAGCTGCACGTCTTGAAGGGGATGACGTCAACACCCAGCGACCTGCCAAGACGGCGTGAGAGAACAGGACCGTATATATACTTGCAGCTTTGCATACGAAGCTCCCGTCAAAGAAAGGCACCCTTTTTGTGCCGGCAAAAAAAAGTGGCAGGGGAAGCATACACCATTGTTTCCCCTGCCACAAAAGAAAAAGGGCGGCAGCCGGAGCTGCCGCCCATAATATTTTTACCCGTTACCGGGAATGGTCATCGACCTATTGAGCAGGGCCGGAAGCGGCATGCTGCATCTTGATCTCGACCTTCTCGGTCAGACCGCTGTAGTACTCGCGCAGGATGTCGAGCACTTCGTCACGACCGAAGTGGGCAGGAATTTCCTTGCCTTCGGAGAGGAACTTGCGGAGCTTAGTGCCGGAAAGGATGACGCGGTCTTCTTTGCCGTGGGGGCAGGTTCTCATGGAAGCCATGCCGTCGCACTTGGTGCAGTAGAAGGTCCAGTCAACTTTCATGGGCTCGCAGAGCAGACGCTTGCCGGGATCAGCGGGCTGAGGAATCTTGTCGAAGATTTCCTGAGCTTCAAACATACCGTAGAAGTCGCCCACGCCGGCATGGTCACGGCCCACAATCTGCTTGTTGATGCCGTAGTTCTGACGGAAGGTGGCATGAAGCAGGGCTTCACGGGGACCAGCGTAACGCATATCCAGAGGATAGCCGGCCTGGATCACGTTCTCGGGCACGAAGTACTTGTCAACGAGGGTGTTGATGCACTTGATGCGGACTTCAGCCGGAATGTCGCCGGGCTTCAGGTTGCCGACCAGGGAGTGGATCACCACGCCGTCGCAGGTCTCAACAGCCAGCTTGGCCAGGTATTCGTGAGAGCGGTGCATGGGGTTGCGGAGCTGCAGGGCAGCAACGTTCTTCCAGCCGCGGGCGTCCATCTGCTCACGCAGCTGGGCGGGGGTCATGTAGGTGCCGGCGAACTTGGTGGGGAACTCGCCCTGAGAGAGGACCTTCACTTTACCAGCGAGGTTGAACTCTTTCTGAGCCAGAACCATCTTCACGCCAGGATGGTCGGTGGGAGCCACATCCCAGAACTTCTCGGAATCTTCGCCATGGCCCTTGAAGACCAGCTCGCATTCCTTACGCTTGGCGGCTTCGTCCATCTCGTAGACTTCTTCCACCTTCAGGGTAGCCATGATCTCGCCGTTGCGGACCAGGGCGACTTCCTGACCAGCCTTGAGGTCCTTGGCATCTTCAGCGGAGATGTCCAGGGTGACGGGCACGGGCCAGAAAGTACCATCGGCGAGGGTCATTTTCTCAATGACGCTCTCCCAGTCGGCCTTGTTCATGAAGCCGTCGAGGGGAGAGAAGCCACCGATGCCCATCATGATGAGGTCACCCTTAGCACGGGAAGAGATCTCAATCTTCTTCAGGCCTTCAGCTTTCTTGAGTTCGTCCTGAAGGGCTTGGCCTTCGAGGAGAGCACATACGAGACCTTTCCCGCCATGCGGGGGGACAAGCTTGGACATAACCATTCCTCCATAAGATAAATGCACGGCTGATGCCGTGTTTGACTGAATGTGGGAGCCATCTTGTGAAATTCTGGACTAAATGTCAAGACAGCTTTTCAAGAAATGTAGCCCTTTTCTTGTCTTTTTTTTATTTTTTTACAGAAAACCAAACTGTTACAAAGGTATGTCTGCGGCAAGGCCACATCCTGCCGCCTGCAGCCGCAAGACCTGCCCTGCTTTTCTTCCATCCCCTGCTTTCCATCATGCGCAAGGCTGCCAGTCTGCTGCAACTTCCTAAAATCTGTCTGCTTTTTCTTTCTGCCCCAAAGCCTGCGCCTTTGCCCTGCCCCAAGTGGAACAAGCAATTTGCGGCCAAAATCCCTTCCTTGTGAAACGCGCCTTAGGGCGCCCTGCTTCCAAGCCCCTTTTTTTAGACAGCAAAAGGGTGCGCACGATCTGCCCTGCGGCAAACCCTGCGCACCCTTGTCTATGATTTGTACGATGCCGGCCTAGAACGGAACTTCGTCCATGGTCGCTTCCGACGGGAAGGGAGAGCCCAGCTCTTCCTGCTTGTTGACGGCGCTCTGCTGGGCTGAGACAGGATGTCCGGGCTCGGCATGCTCATTTGCTGCAGGCTGCTGGTTGTAGCCGCCCTGGCCTCCCTGGCCGCCCTGCTGCTGGTTCCAGTTCCTGCTGCCCCTCTGGTAGCCGCCGCCTTCTTCGCCGCGGTTGTTGCCGTCGCCAAAGCTGCGGCGCTCCAAAAACTGCACTCTCTGGGCCTTGATTTCTGTGGTGTAGCGGTCCATGCCCTGCTGGTCCTGCCACTTGCGGGTCTGCAGGGAGCCTTCGACGTACACAAGGCTGCCCTTGGTCAGGTAGGCCGTGCAGTTTTCAGCCTGCTTCTGGAACACGGTCACGCGATGCCATTCCGTGCGCTCCTGCCTGACGCCTTCCCTGTCGATGTAGGACTCGTCGGTCGCAATATTGAGCGAGGTCACGGGCGTTCCGTTGGTCGTATAGCGGAGTTCGGGATCACGGCCCAGCCGGCCGATGATCATAACTTTGTTCAGCATAATGACATATCTCCTAAATATATAGTTATTTGATTTTTATGCTTATGCGTTTTCCTGCCATTCCGTCTGAACACGCATGATGACTTCCTTGATGCCGGGAAGCTCTTCCTCAGGGCAGACGCCAATCAGCGGCGCGCCGGCATCAACGTTCTCATTCGTTTTGAAGTACTTGGCGTAAATGACGCCTTCAGGACCGCTGTAGAAGAGGGGGAGCTCCCTCTTCATCCTGCTCATGATGAAAAGCTCCTGTCCGTTGCGGACCAGGACGCTGCCGGCATCGGAGGCCCTGAGCTTGGCGGCAACCTCGGGGACAAAGTAGTACTTGGCCCGTTCAGGCGCCAGGAAAAGGGAGAGCGCCTTCTTCAGGATGATGGACTCCACCTCATCCCTGGTCAGATGGTGGCGTATGGTCACCAGGGGGCAGCCGCTCTCGACGAAGGCATTCTCATACTCTGTGAACACCTTATCAACAAGGCCCTTTTCAGGGGCTGTAATGCTTTTGTCATTGCGCTCGCGGGTCAGGGTGAGCAGGGTTGTGCCCGGCTTTTCCTTCCACTGCCCCTCAGGCCCGTGCACGGCGTCGCCTTCCTTGATCCCTGCAAAGTGCACGACGCCTGTATGCGGGGCGCAAACCGTGATTTCCCTGTAGGGATTCTGTTTAATCTGCTCAAGTAAATCGGATACGTTCAGCATGGAAACACCTTATGGAAAATCAGCACACTATCTGTAGTACAGATTGCGCCCGCCTATGGTCTGCAGTGCCTGGATGAGGTTGCTGCGCATTTCGCGCCTGTCCCAGATGGCCTGGATGTGGCCGCGGGTCAGAGCCTTGTAGCAGCGGTGGTACTTGGGAGGCACGTCCACGCCGGTGGTGGACTTGATGACGCCGGGGCCGGCAAAGCCTATGTTGGAGGAGCGGATGGCAAACTGGTAGGGCGAGCAACCAAGGAAGCTTGCCACAGGACCGGCGAAGGAGTTGGTGTCGTAGCAGACCATGTACAGGCCGCCGTTTTCAATATAACGACGAACTGCGATCGTGCAACGGGGCATCTGGATGACGCCGTGCGTTCCTTCCTGGATGCGGATGCCGGCAGTGCCGTGGACATAGGCCAGGAAGGGGTAGCGGTTCTTGGCGGCCCTCTGGGCGGCCTCGACGAACTTGTAGCCCTCGGCAGCGCCGAAGGAGCCGCCGCGGAAGGTGCCCATCAGCATGGCGACGACGAGCTTGGTGCCGTCGATGCGCGCCTCAAAGGTCATGCAGGCGCTCTTGCATCCTGTCTTCTTCTTGGCAGCCTCAAGGGCGTTTTCAAAGCCAGGGTACTCAAGCGGGTTGCCGGACTCGATCTCGCTGTTGAACTCCTTGACGGAGTCCTTGTCGAAGACGTTGCGCACGTACCATTCAGGCTCCATGGGGAAGTGGTGGCCGCAGTTGTTGCAGACGCCGGCAAATTCAGCAAAGAGGTCGGGCCCCCACAAATCGGGGCAGCCGTAGACGCCTGCGTTGGGGCAGGTCACGGCCTGGTCGATCTTATAGCGGGGGGACAGGTAGTTCCAGCGGTTGTGCCTGTGCTCCTCAGACCAGTTGGAGAGGCTCATGAGCTCTGAGCCCTTGTCTTCATTCTTCTTGGCTCCGCCCTTGCCAAAGGGCTTGCACAGCCACCCCTTGAAGACGTCCCATTCATTGTCCACAGCTTCCAGGAAGCCGTGGATCTTGCGCTGGTGCTTGCGGTAGAACTCGTACTTGAACTGCATCCACGGCGTGCCGATGACGTCGTCCAGGGTGTGCAGGCATCTGGCCATGAAGGGGCGCTTGTCGACGACGGACTTCTTGGACAATGCCAGGAACTTGTCGCCGCGCTTCTTGCACAGCCTGTTCTTCTCCGCCTGGGAGAGGCCCCAGTTGAGGTACATCTCGTCCAGGTTGATGCCGGGCTTGTTGCGGCGGGCCGTGCGCATGCCCTTGAAGGGCGTCAGCTTGGCTGAAATCACCACCTCGTCCGTGGCGCGCACGACTTCCTGGCGCAGCTGGCGGAAGAACTCAAAGTGATAGGGACGCGCCCCCAGCGGAGGCTCCTGGATGATCTTGTCTATGTAGCCGAAGCGCAGGTTGTCTTCTGCAGTCAGCTTCAGGTTGCAGGCGCAGCGCTCGACCAGCTCCTGGGAAGGACGCTCGCCGCCCTTGCAGTGGCCCTCAATGGCTGCGGCGCCCTCGGGGGAAATGACCGAGTAGTAGCCGTTGGAGAGCATGAGCCTGCGGTCTGCCAGGCCGATGGCCTCTGCGCCGCCGCTGCCGCCTTCGGAGATGATGGAGACAACCGGCACCTTGAGGCCGGCCATGCAGTAGATGTTGCGGGCAATCTGCTGGGCTGCGCCGGGATAGTCCTCTACAGGATAGGAGCCTGGGGTGAAGATGTAGCAGTGGATGGGAATGCCTTCCGTCTCTGCCACGCGCATGAACTGCCTGGCCTTGGCATTGCCCCAGGGCTTGGCGGATCCGCCGTTGCGGAATTCAGCGCCGTGCCCCTTTTCCTGGCCTATGACCATCACGGACTGAGTGTAGCGCTTCTTGCCGCGCCTGCGCACGATGACGGCCCTGGCCATCACAAAGCTGGGGTCCAGGCTGTATTCGTCGGCGCCGCCCACTTCGGTGAAGTTGTCGTAGACGTTCTCAAGGATGTCCCTGAGGCTGATGCGGTGGGGATGGCGGACGATGCGCACCTTGTCCAGAGGACTGATGAGTCCGTCCAGGCGGGATTCGACATCATTGAAAAGGCTCTCCAGCGCACACAGTTCGGCATAGGGGTCCTGCAGGCTGTTCTGGCTGTCCTTTTCCTTGAATTCGTCAAGCTTCTGCTGCAGCAGAGAGACGCTGTCCGCCTGCTTGCCAGCAAATATATCCTGAATATATGTCAGCCTGTCGGTCAGGCCAATAAAGCGTTTCTGTAAAAGAGTATCCATTTTATTCCCGGACTGTTCTTGGACATGCTGCAGCACATCTGCCCGCACCTCTTAAGGCTTAAGCCAGGGCTGCACTGTTCAGGCACTAAAACTGCAGAATATGCGCCGTCTTTTCTTTTAGGAAGGCAATGTTGTTCTGCATGGAGGCACTGGCATTGTTGTGCCCTTCCAGAACAAGCTCATCCAAAAACTGCAGGCCGCGCTTCTTCAGTTCTTCAAGATTCGGCGCCCAGACAATGGCCAGGGCCAGGTTGGGGTCGAATTCCGTAGGAATGACGTAGGAGGACTTGGGAACCTGCGTGTGCACGGAAAGCCAGGGATGCTCCTCCCAGCGCAGGCGGTCGATGGTGCCGACCCAGGGCGTAAAGTTGTCGGCAGGAGACTCGGCAATGATGCGGTATTCAAGCGCCACGCCGTCAAAGGAGATGTCGTCCTGCGTGTAGCCAAGCTCTTCGCCAAGACCGGTGCGGATCTGCTCGGCAATAAGGTCGACCTGCCCCTTGCCCTGCACGCGGGCCGTGGCGGCGGAGACGCCGTTTTCCACCTGGATGCGGGTGTTGACTTCCATCAGGAAGGGCTCGCCCTGGCGCGTCACGATCCACTCCCATGTGCCCACGTTGTCGTAGCCCACCTCCCTGGCCATGGTCAGGGAATACTGGACGATGTCCTGAAGCACCTTCTGGGAGTCAAAGGAATACTGGTTGACGCTGGAGTCAAAGCCGGGGGAGACTTCCAGCCTCTTCTGGCGGCCGGTGGACTGGATGGAGCAGTTGCGCGTCCCGAAGTGGACGGGGTTCTTGCCGGTGCGGTCGCTGACAATCTGGACCTCAAGATGGGCGAAGTCCTTGATGCGCTGCTCGATCAGCACGCCCTCGTCCTTGAACTGGCGGGCTGCGTAGTTGCGGACGCGGCGGTAGACCGAGCGGAACTGGTCGATGTCGTCCACTTCCTCGATGCCCATGCCGCCGCCGCCTGCGGAAGCCTTAACCAGCACGAGCGGGTGCTCGATGTTCTGCTGCAGCTGGTAGTCAAAAACGTCCTCGGCGATGTTCTCGGCCTCCATCTCGTCGTAGATGGGCCTGTCAGACCCGGGGACGGTGGGGACGCCGAGGCTGCGCGCCAGGCGCTTGGTGTTGATCTTGTCGCCCAGCTCGCGGATGATCTTCCAGGAAGGTCCGATAAAAATCATCTTCCTGTCGCGCTTGGTCACGCGGCGGGCAAAACGGAAATCTTCTGCAAAGAAGCCGTAGCCTGGATGGACTGCCGTACAGCCGGCGACGTCGGCAACAGACATGAGCTCGTTGGCGTCATGGTAGGAGCTTACCCTGTAGAGGCCGTGCTCACCGCCAAACTTGCGGGCGTAGGCCACGTGTGCAGAATCTTGATCTTCGGGGGAATAGATGGCGGTAAAGGCAACGCCGAGCTGGCGGCAGGCCTGCATAATGCGGATGGCAATCTCGCCGCGGTTACCGACCAGGACTCTATGGTCTTTCAGAGATTGTACGCTCTCCAAGTTCAGCCTCTCGAAAACACTATAAAAACAGGCTGCAGGCATGCATGCTTTCTTGCCTTAAGCGCAATAAAAAGCCTGTCGGCACAAGCAAAAACCAGAGAGGAGCCTTGGCAGCCGCAGGACTGTCGCAAGGCGCCGCTGTCCGGCTCCAATGCCGCAGGGAGCATGCACCGCAAACCCAAACGATATTCTTGGTTCCAAGCAAATTCATCAGGCCGGGCGGCGGCGCAGGAAAGCGCACGTCATCCGGCATACGATTAATTTTCGGTGCTCCCGTTATTATCAGCCATTTTTGTGTTTCTGTCCAGACATATCTGAACTCCCCTGACTTGCTGCCTTTTTTTTTCGCATCACTGCGCCCGGAAGGGCTGCCTTCGCCTTCTTTCAAAGACTGCCCCCGCGCAGCCCCAGGCAGCCTTTGCTCCGTCCGGCCCGCTGCGCAGGGGCGAAAACTAGCCCCTTTACTAGACTGCAAGATAACGTCATACTGTAAAGATCATTTTGGCTGGATCTTTATCTGATCACTGCGGATGACAGCCCTTCCCCATTTGTCCGCAGACATCGCAAACAAATTTCCTCCTCCTTATTAAGGGTTTCTCCATATGTTAAACGAAAAACTACGCAACGTAGCCATTATAGCCCACGTTGACCATGGCAAGACCACCCTCGTCGACGCCATGTTCAAGCAGAGCGGCGTCTTCCGCGCCGACCAGCAGGTCGACGACCGCATCATGGACAGCATGGACCTGGAGCGCGAGCGCGGCATCACCATTGCAGCCAAGAACTGCGCCATCACCTGGAAGGACGTCAAAATCAACATCATTGACACCCCCGGCCACGCCGACTTCGGCGGCGAGGTGGAGCGCTCCCTGTCCATGGCCAGCGGCGCCATCCTCCTTGTCGACTCCTCCGAGGGCCCCCTGCCCCAGACGCGCTTTGTGCTGCGCAAGGCCCTCAAGGCCAACCTGCCCGTCGTGGTGGTCATCAACAAGATCGACCGCAAGGACGCCCGCATCGAGGAAGTCCTCAACGACGTCTACGACCTCTTCATCGACCTGGGCGCCAACGACCAGCAGCTTGAGTTCCCTGTTCTGTACGCCATCGGCCGCGACGGCGTCGCCATGTACAACCAGGACGACGAGCGCAAGGACCTGACCCCGCTCTTCGACACCATCATCGAGAAGATCCCCGGACCTGAATACGATCCGGACGAGCCCTTCCAGATGCTGGTGGCTGACCTGGACTACTCCGATTACCTGGGCAGGCTGGCAGTGGGCCGCATCATGCACGGCTCAGTGCACAGCAACGAGCCCCTGGCCTGCATCGGCGCAGACAACGTGCCCCGCCCCTTAAGGGCCACCAAGCTGCAGGTCTACCAGGGAGTCACCGTCAAGGAAGTCAACAACGTGGATCCCGGCGACATCGTGGTTCTGGCCGGCATTGAGGACGTCACCATCGGCGACACCATCTGCACCCGCGAGAACCCGGCAGCCCTGCCCCGCATCACAGTCGACGAGCCCACCGTCTCCATCCGCATCGGCATCAACACCTCTCCCCTGGCAGGCCATGAAGGCAAGCTTCTGCAGAGCCGCGTCATCCAGAACCGCCTTGAGAAGGAGACCCTGCGCAACGTGGCCATCCGCATGGAGCCCTCCGATGAAAACGACAGCTTCATCGTCAAGGGCCGCGGCGAATTCCAGATGGCCATTCTGGTTGAAACCATGCGCCGCGAGGGCTTCGAGCTCTCCGTCGGCAGGCCCGAGGTCATCCTCAAGAAGACCGAGGACGGCAAGGTGCTTGAGCCCATCGAGCATCTCTACGTGGACTGCGACGAATGCTTCATGGGCGTGGTGACCGAGAAGCTCAACCAGCGCAAGGGCAAGATGCTGAACCTCACCAACCCCGGCTCCGGCCGCGTGCGCCTGGAATTCTCCGTCCCGTCCCGCGGCCTTATCGGCTACCAGGACGAGTTCCTCACCGACACCAAGGGCACAGGCATCATGAATGCCTACCTGGAAGGCTACGAAGAATGGCGCGGCGAATTCCCCAGCCGCTACACCGGCAGCATCTGCTCCGACAGGGCCGGCAATGCAGTGGCCTACGCCCTCTTCAACCTTGAGCCCAGGGGCACGCTCTTTGTGGAGCCCGGCGACCCTGTCTACGAGGGCATGATTGTCGGCGAGCACAACCGCGACAACGACATCGACGTCAACCCCTGCAAGGCCAAGAAGCTCACCAACCTGCGTGCTGCAGGCAAGGATGAAAACGTTATTCTCACCCCTGTCCGCAAGATGACCCTGGAGCGCGCCCTGCACTTTGTGCGCAGCGACGAGCTGGTGGAAGTGACTCCCAAGTCCATCCGCCTGCGCAAGACCATCCTGTCAGCCCAGAAGCGCTACCAGATGGCCGGCATCAAGCTGGGCAAGAGGACGGTGGAGCGCTAGGCTTCAGCCTGACGTTTTTTCCATTTCCTGAACAGTATTGAAAAGGGTCCGTGGCTTAGTCACGGACCCTTTTTAAATCGCTGCAGCGGCAGAGAGGCCTTTCCCCCGGCTTTCAGGAGATGCGCCATTTCAGCGCCTGCTGCTTTTTAGCACTATGGCTTGATGTAGCTGTAGCCGGCATTCTGCAGCATAACCAGCTCCGGAATGCCGCCGGGAACCGGCTCGCATCCCGCCCACAAGGAAGCGGGATCTATGGCAAACTTGCGCAGGGCATTGCTGCACAGATGAATCTGCAGCCCCTTCTGCATCAGGCCTTCAGCCCTTTTCTCCTGCTCGCTGGTCTCCTCGGAACGGACAAAGAGGTTGACGGCAGGACCGTTGGCCAGAAGGACAAGCTTGGCATCCTTCCCCTCCGGAACCGTTTCCAGATAGTTCATGTAGTTGGTCACATTGTCCAAGGCGATGTTCAGGTTCAGCTTTTCACGCAGATCCACATGAAAGACGACATTGAGCCCCATGGCATTTCCTCCGATTGTTCTGCGCAAGGGACGCCTCAAAAACGATCGTGCCGTATTTGGGTGTCCTTCCTTGCGTGTCCCCATGTATTGGGATAGAAAATTTTAGTCTGACTTTCCTCTAGCATATCCGTACAGCGGTTTCAATTTCAGCCCGCCCGCAAGTCCTGCGGAGGATCCTGCTATGAGCTGTGCCAAAGGCAGACGCAGCGGCTGGCAGCCCACGGCTCGCCGAGGATACGCATTGCCGGCAAACTGATGTCAGGAGGTCCTTCTTATGGCAGCAATGACAACTATGCAGGCTGACTGCACGCTTAATCAAAAGAAAGCGGCTGCCAATGACACGCCTCTTGATGCAGAATCTGCCCAAAAGGCGCACAGAAAAACCTGCAAGTGATGAAGGAAGCAGATGAAGGCAGAAATTTAAGCGGGGAGTTTGCCAGCGTCGATGAGCTTATGGCTGATCTGAACGCCTAAAGTACAGCCCCTGCGCAGGCTTTTTAAAACGGACTAAAACACAACACCCACAAGGCAGGCAGAAGCGCCTTTTTGCAGCATCTGCCTGCCTCAAAACGGCCCCCCGCACCTGTTCCGCCAGGAACTGGCACCAAAGTACGACCAGCAACGTTCCCCTTCTTCTTCCGCAGCCTGGACGGCTGCTGCCAGGGAGTCTGTTCATATGCCAAGACCAAGCCCGCACTCCACAGGGAAGCTTTCCATAGGAAAGGCCTCCATGGGGAGGTCCTCCACTGGACAGACAGGGAATGCCCGCCAGAGCAGAACTGCCCTTTCATCCCAGGGGGCCTTCCTGCGCACCCTTCTTGTTGTGCTCTGCCTCATCCTCTGCGGGTGCGGCCTTCTGGCAGACAGCAAGCACAAGGACGCCAAGGACGAGACAGGCATGGAGGAAGCGGCGATGCCGCAAAATCCGCAGCCCTATGTCGCGACCTTTGTCGTTGAAACAGACGACGGCTCAAAGGCATCCTCCTCTGCTGCCAGCATCAGCAAGGAAAAAGCGCAGCAAAGAAAGAAGACAAAGCAGGGTGCCTCAGACGGATCTTCCGGCAGCGGGGCAGACGACAAGGCAGACGATGCGGCGCACGATGCTTCTTCCCAAGAAAAAGCAGAAGATCCCGGCAGCCGGGAGCCGGACGCAAAGACTGGCGAGACAGGGCAGAAGGCTGCTGCCAAGGATAAAGACAAGGGGCAGGCAGCTTTCTTTGCCAAAAAGATGCAGGAACTGAGCCAGCTTGCCCGTCTGAAGGACAAGCTTCCCGACGGCGGGCTGGGGCTTGAACTGCGCGCCCGCAAGGACGTGGAGACAGCCAAGAACCTCATGGCCTCCGAAGGCTACTACGACGGCACAGCCGAGCTGAGCATCGAGGAAGGGGAAAACGGCAAGGCAAAGGTCACCATCTCAATGAAGCCCGGCATCCGCTACTGCGTAGGCGACATCTCGGTCAACTACCTGCCTGATCTGCAGATTCCCTCACAGCTTGCAGACCACTCCGAGGCGGTCTTTCCCCGCACCACCCTGCCGGGCGTCACCCAGGGAAAGCCGATCAGCGCCGAAGCCATGCTCAAAAGCGTGGACAGCATCCCTGAGAAAATGCACCGCAACGCCTTTCCCGATGCCAAGATCAAAGAAGCCTACTTCTACCTGGACAGGGAAAAGCACACACTGAACGCCATCATCGACGTTGAGCCGGGCAGCCCTGCGCTCATAGGACGCCCCATCTTCACAGGCAACGCCACCGTCAAGACAGAATACCTCAACAAGCTGGTCACCTGGGAGCCGGGTGCTGCGCTCTGGAACCAGGAAGAAGTGGACGACTACGTCTCCCGCCTGCGGACGACGGGCCTCTTCAAGAAGGTGGCCGTCTCCAAAAAGGAAGGTCGGGACGGCGCCACAAATCCGTCCAGCCAGGACCTGGAAGTCCAGCTTGAGGAAGCGCCGCACAGGAGCATCAGTCTTGCCGCCGAATACGCCACAGACACAGGCTTTGGCGTCAATGCAGCCTGGGAGCACAGAAACCTCTTCGGGCAGGCGGAAAAGCTGACCGTCAAGGTCCCCTACACAGCGACGGAGCGCGGGGTGAAGGCAGACTTCACCAAGCCCTTCTTCTACTCAGACAAAAACACCCTGCACATGTGGGGCGAGACGCTCTATGAGACGACCGACGCCTACGAGCGGCAGGGCGTCAAGCTCAACGCCTCCCTCAAGCGCAGATGGTCCAAATACCTCACCACTGAGACCGGCCCCTTTGCCGACGCAGGCTGGCTCAAAAACAACAAGAACTCCAACCAGGACTACCGCGTGTACGGCCTGTCCTTGAAGGGCACGCTGGATACGCGCGACAGCGACATGAACCCCACCCGCGGAACGGTGGCGCAGGTCAGCCTGCAGCCTCTCTCAGGCTGCTACGGCAATGACTTCACAGCCCTGGGGACAGAGGTCCTTGTCTCAGGCTACTGGGCGCCCTTCACCAGGAAGGACGGCACCAAGGACGACAAGCTGGTGCTGGCAGGCAGGGTCGGGCTTGGCTCCATAACAGGCGCCTCCTTAAACAATCTGCCCTCCACCTACAGATACTATCTTGGCGGCGTCAACACCGTGCGCGGCTACGGCTACCAGCAGATTGGCCCCATGGATGCCAGCGGCGATCCGACAGGCGGCAGGTCCTACCAGCGCGTCAACCTGGAAAGCCGCTTCAAGGTGTCGGATTCCTTGGGCTTTGTCGCCTTTTTGGACGGCGGCAAACTCTACACGGAAGAATATCCGCAGTTTGAGACGGACATGGACTGGGGCGCCGGCGCCGGCGTGCGCTACTACACGCCCATCGGGCCAATCCGCGTTGATGTGGGCGTGCCCTTAAGCGATGCAGAGCCGCCGCTTCAAATCTATATCAGCATAGGGCAGGCATTCTGATGGCAGAGACAGATAAAAAGACAGCAGCCGATGCGGCTGCCGAGACGATGAATGCAGCAGCTGCCAAGGATGCAGAGGACCTGGAATCCGGCACTGTCCTGAATGACATGGGGGCTGAGCAGGCTCCCCAGGACCAGGCGGCAAAGCGTCCCTTCTGGAAGCGCTGTCTTCGTCTGACCGGCTTTTTTGCCGGCGGCACACTCCTGCTTGTCCTGCTCCTCATTGGCGCAGGCCTTGGCTTCCTGCAGACCAAGACAGGACAGCAGTTTGTGCAGGACAAGCTCAACGAAGGGCTTGCCTCCTCAGGCATCGTCTTTACTGAAGTTTCCGGCAGCATCCCCTTTGACACCACGGTGAGCCTGAAGATGCAGGACCAGGAGGGGGCCTGGTTCGAGCTTGAGCACGGACAGCTGATCCTGGACTTCCATGACCTGTCCAAAGCTCTGGGGCTCTCCCTCAAGGCTGAATCAGGGCACCTTTTCAGACTTCCTCCTGCGTCAGCAGAGGAGCCTGCAAAAGAAGAGGAGCCTTCCGACCTGGACATCCCCAGCCTGCTTCAAAGCATAAGCAGCAGTGCAAAGAGTCTGCCTTCCCTCTGCCCAGGAATCAGGCTGAACGAGCTTTCCCTGAACAGCTTCCAGGTGGCCAGGGGCGTCTTTGACGATGGCTGGAACGATCTTCCTGACGACAAGAAGGCAGCGGATGATGCGTCATCCCTATTCATAGCTCTGACAGGCAGGGCAGCCCTTCTGCCGGATGAAAAAGACGGCTGGGAAAAGGCTGCGGTCACTGCAGACCTTGCCCTTTCCCTTGTGCCAAACAAGGCTGAAGCACCGCTCAGCCTGCCTGTGTCTTCTGACACTGAAGAGGCAGGCAAAGAGGCCTCCCCCGCTGCCTTGCGCATTATGCCAGACCTCAAACTGGACGCTCTGTCGGTCCGCCTCACGATGACGGGGACGATGGACAATCCGCAAGTATCTCTTGAGTCCGGCCTGGGCACGCTCGCCTGCGCCGGCAGGACGCTTGGCTCGCCCCATCTGCTTGTCAAAGCCCCTGAAGGGTGGCTGCCCGACCTGCTTGCCTCAAAGCCTGCCTCCCTGCACATCGAGGCGTCAACCAAGCTTGAAGGCAGGGACATCGCCTTTGCCACGGACATTCAGACAAGCTTCCAGGGGCTGGCACCGACAATACGCATCCTGCCCGCTCTGGCAGCACCTGGCCTTGCCCTAAACGGAGACCTCACAGCCTCCCTTGCTGCAAGCTTCTTTGAAGCACCAAAACAGGCGCAGCAGCCAGTTCAGCAGCCGGCGCTGCAGGAGGGCCAGCAAAAAGACGATGCAGCTGACGATGCTTCACGCATCAAGCTGCCCCTCACCGCCCTTGAAGGCGGGCTCACCCTCAACCTCACAGACCTGCAGCTTGTCTCCCTGCTCAATCCCGACATGAAGGGGCAGGGCACGCTTAACCTCAGCCTTTCTGCTGGCAGGGAAGACCAGGAAGGCCAGAAAAGCGGCACGCATGAGCTGAAGCTTGCCTGCGAGGCAAAGGACTTTGCCCTGGCAGACAAGGGGCAGCAGCTGGTGGGCTTAGGCAGCCTCTCCCTGCAAAGCCACGTGTCCAACATCGACTTTGCCTCCGGCATCGGCATTGAAGACATCCTGGCAGGCCTTGCCCTGGAGGCAAAGAATATCAAGGCGGCCTCCCTTGCCCCCATCAGCCTGTCCCTCAAAAGCGACCTCTCCTATGAGAAGAGCACGCTCAGCCTGACAGCCGACGGCGGCGTCAAAAGCAGGCTGGCGCTGGCAGTCTCGGCAAAAGAAAAGACTGCTGCCATCAATACGCTGCAGCTCTCGCTGCCTGCCTATTCCTGCGGTCTGCGCCTGCAAAGCCCCGCCCAGCTGCGCCTGGCCCAGGACAGCTTCCTGCCGGTCTCCATCCAGAACCTCAACATACGCCTTGAGCCTGAAGGGCAGATCCAGTGCGCCCTTTCCCTGGAGACAAAGGAAGGGCAGGATCCTGTCATCCAGGGAAAAATCAATGCGGCCGTCAACACCAAGCCCTGGCAGAAGGTCGTCTCCGCCCTGCCGCCTGCCGTCATCAAGGTGCAGGGATCCTTTGCAGGCAGCATGCAGAACCCCAACGGCTCCTTGAAGGTGGACGTCACAGACCTTGCACTGCCGGTTCCTGGGCTTGCCCCCATCTCCTCAACGCTGGCAGCAAAGATTGCCAGCTTTGCTGAGGGCGCCAGGCTGCAGAACAGCCTCAAGCTGGCGCCCGGGACGCTTCAGGCTCTTGGCCTCCGCCGCTTTGACTGTGAAGCCAGTCTGCTTGTACCCCGCAAGGGGAAGGACCTTGATTTTTCCCAGATCCAGACAGCGCCTTTGCATGGGAAGGTGTCCTGCCAGGGAGCCCTTGCCCAGCTCTGGAAGCTGGCAGGACAGCCCATGCGGCGCCTTGCAGGCGACCTTGCCCTCAATGCGGCCCTCACAGGCACCCTGGCCTCCCCCATCCTCAATGCCGATGTGAACCTTAAGAACGGCGCCTTCACCGACCTGGAGTTTGGCGCCCAGGTCAAGGACATCACCCTGGCTGCCAAGGCGGCCTGCCAGGGAAAGCCTGAGGGCACAAAGGTTGACCTCAATCTCAGCCTCTCAGACGGCAGAAAGGACAAGGGAACAGTCACTGCCAAGGGCACCCTCTTCCCCGTCACCATGCGCGATACCAGCATCAAAGCAGCGATCAGGAACTTTGCCCCCCTGCGCCGCCAGGACATCAAGGCAGTGCTCTCAGGGGATCTTGCCGTCACAGGACTGCTCACCTCTCCTGAAATCAGCGGGCGCATCGCAGTCGACAAGGGCAATGTCCTGCTTGAGGAACTGAATCTGCCGTCAGGATCCGTCACCACCCTGCCCCTGGTGGAAGGACCAAAGGAAAAGGTCCTTGCCCTAAGGAAGCAGAAGAATGCCGAAAGCAAAAAGACAGGCATCGACCTGCCGGGGCACATCAACCTGAACATAGCCGTGGGCAGGCTCTTTGTGGAAGGCTACGGGCTGGAAACAGAGTGGAAGGCTGACCTCAACGCCTCAGGCCCCCTCAGCGCCGTCGGCCTCACGGGCGACATCCAGGCAGTGCGCGGCAGGCTGAACCTGCTGGACCGCAAGTTCAACATGGAAGAGGGCAAAATCAGCTTTCTTGGCGGCACAGAGCCCTTCTTAAACCTTAAGATGACAACCTCCGCCAATGCCGTGGACGCCTCGGTCGTCCTGGAAGGCTCCCTGAACAAGATTTCCAAGCTCAAGCCGCGCCTTGAGTCCTCCCCCTCCATGCCTGAGGACGACATCCTCTCCTATCTGCTCTTTGGCAAGCCGGCTGCCGAATTGAGCCAGTTTGAGATGCTGCAGCTGGCGAAGAATGTGGCAGTCCTTGCCGCCTTCGGGACGGGATCCGGCACACGCTCCGCCATCAAGAACGTCACCGGACTCGACGTGATGAACATCAGCCAGGACAAGGAGGGGCATGCCTCGGTAGAAATGGGCAAGTACCTCTTTGACAATGTCTATGCAGGCGTGCAAAAGAATGCCGGCTCCTCTTCGGAAACATCCGCCATTGTGCGCTGGGAGCTGAACAAGAACGCCAATGCCGAAGTCAAGACAGGCGGCTCCAACACCTCTGTCGGCGTGAAGTGGAAGATGGACTACTGACGCCCTCTTCACCACGCCTGCATTGAGCGGGGCTTTCCCGTTTCATCAGCTTTTCTCCCGCGCCCTTTCCTTTCTCCTTCAACGACAAAGACAACAACCATGCAGAACCTGCTTGAATTTACCCTTCCCGAACTGACCGAGTGGCTGGCCGAGCTTGGCCATCCCAAATTCCGCGCCGTCCAGCTGTGGCAGTGGATATGGCAGCATATGGCCAGAAGCTTTGACGACATGACCTCCCTCTCCAAGGTGCTGCGCGCCCAGCTGGCAGACCTTGCTGAAATACGCTGGCCCGAGGTGGAGCGCACCCAGGTGAGCCTGGACGGGACGACAAAGTTTCTGCTGCGCCTGGCAGACGGGGAGCGCGTTGAGACCGTGCTTATTCCGGCAACCAGCAAGGAAGGCAACGTGCGCTGGACGCAGTGCCTCTCAAGCCAGGTCGGCTGCGCCATGGGCTGCACCTTCTGCTCAACGGGCACCATGGGCTTCACCCGCAATATGACCATGGGGGAAATACTGGGGCAGATTCTGGTGGCCAGAGACTACCTGCATGACACAAGACCGCAGTGGCCAGTCCTGCGCAACCTTGTCTTCATGGGCATGGGCGAGCCTCTGCTCAACTTCAGGAATGTGGAGAGGGCGCTGCTTGCCCTGAATGAAAACGGCGGCCTCAACTTCTCTCCCAGACGCATCACCGTCTCCACCTGCGGCATCAAAAAGGGGCTGGCAGAGCTTGGTGCCAGCGGTCTGGCCTTCCTGGCCATCTCCCTGCATGCCCCGACGCAGGAGCTGCGTGAAAAGCTTATGCCCGGCGCTGCCAAATGGCCGCTTCAGGATTTGTTGGACACGCTCAACAGCTATCCCTTGAAGACAAGGGAAAGAGTCACCTTTGAGTACCTCATGCTTGGCGGCATCAACGACGGACCTGAGCAGGCAAGACAGCTCATCAAGGTCGTGCGCACAGTCCGCAAAAGCAAAATCAACCTCATCATCTACAATGAGACGCCAGGATCCCCCTACCATGAGCCAAGCCGCGACCGCGTCCTGGCGTTTGAGAAGATTCTCTGGGATGCCGGCATCACAGCGGTTATACGCAAGAGCAAGGGGCGCGACATCGACGCTGCCTGCGGCCAGCTGAAGGTCAAGACGCTGGCAGGCGAGGCTGCAGAGGCAGAACCCCTGATCTAAATTTTCCCCAAGCTTTGAACTGCAGCAGGCTTGTCCGGGCTGCCTTTTTTGCGCAGCCTGAACAAGCCTGTCCTTGCATCTGCAGCCGGTCTGAACTCCGTCAGCCCGGCTGCCGCTTTTCTTCAGCTAAAACTCATACTTGACCATGCAGCTGCCGAGATGCCCTGCATCTGGCCGACATAGCCCTGCACCCTGGTTCAGATGTACTGCCCGCAGACGTCAAGCTGATCGCTACTTTTTATCAAAGATGGACGGCGGCCGCCAAAACCAGAAGAGCGCCACCAGAGGAACAAGCCCTGCAAGTTCCGCAACCTCGCGCGGAAGAGCGAGATTGTGCCCGAGCGCATACCACATGCCTGCGGCAAAACACCCCGTACCAAGCAGTATGCACCACTGCGCAAGGCTCATAGGCCGCACTGTCGTCTGGAAGAATCCCACAGTCAGGATTGCCACCCAGACCTTGGTGAAGGTCAATGACAGGGCAGCCCCTTCCAGGGGGCTCATCGGGATGAGCACGCAGCAGCAGACAAGGTTCACAACAAGCCCGCTCACATAAAAGACGAGCAGGAGTCTGTGGCGCTGCATGGAAATCATGGCATACGCTGCCAGGTTGTGCAGGAACGCCGTTGCAACACAGGGCGTCAGAAGCTGCTGGGCCGTCACAGAGAGGCTGTACTGTGCGCCGTACACCAAAGTCAGAAAACGGTCGCTTTCCACATAGATGAGGAAGATGACCGGAAGCGCTGCAGCCCACAAGGACCGTGCAGTCTGGCCGGACAGCTGCCTGAAGGCAGCCTTGTCCTCTTGCCAGGTCTTGGCAAGCAGCGGGAAAATGACCTTGCCAAGCAGGGCGCTCGACACCATGGTGGAAATGCCTTCCACCGTTTCCCAGGCAACGCTGTACCCGCCGACGGCTGCGTCGCCGCCGTACTGCTTCAAGAAGAAGACGTTGAGCTTGTTGTACAGCATGGCGCATGCCGCCATGCCGGTAAAAATAAGCCCCGTCTTCAGCTGCCGCAGCAGGTCCTTGAACTGCCTCCAGCCAAAATGGGCCAACGGATTGCGCCCAAGCGCCTTCAAGGCAAACGCCATCAAAAGCACGCTTTCTATCGGCTTAAAAGCTGCGATAAAAATAGTCGGGGCACCAAGGACGACACAGCCTATGCCATAGCCTATGCCAAGCAGCGCTGCCGGAATGCGGACCCGCATCTCGACATCCTGCCTGCCTCTGGCCTGACAGAGGGCAAAAAACGAATCACTGACGCCGTCAAGTCCGAAGCCGCAGGCGATGCACAGCACGACTAATCTCAACGACCAGTCATAGCCCTGCACGCCCGTCACAATCCAGGTGACGACAAGAGCAACGGCAAGCAGGACAAGCTTGAACCACGATACTTCGCCCAGGAGCTCCTTGGCGCCTCTGCCGCTGCGGGCAAAGGACGACAACAGAAAGTCGTTCAGCCCGACATCTGCCGCAGTTTTGACCAAGTACCCGTAGGACAGGGCCAGCATAATCTGGCCCAGCGTCCCAGAGCTCTGCCTTGCCAGCAGAATGGTAAAGATTGTCCAGGACAGATCCCTCGTCCACTGTGCCCCTAAGATGTAGCCCAGCCGTTGA